>JACPJE010000256.1 GCA_016187725.1 Candidatus Latescibacterota bacterium | reverse complement strand
GGGCCGGCTGGCCCAGTTGCACCAGCAGGTGCTGAGCGAACTCCAGATCATCGAGGAGCAGATCAACAAGGTGGGTGAACTGGAGATCCGGGTGCGGGACCGGATCTACCCTGGGGTCAATATCCGCCTGGGCAGCCACCAGATCAACCTCGAAGAAATACACCGGGCAGTGCGCTTCCGCGTGGTGGGCGGCGAGCTGCGCGAAGAAGATCTCTAGCTCAGGCCTTGGGCGGCAGCCGCTCCCAGGAGCCGTCTTCCAACTGTTTGTAGAAGGTGTGGCTGGGCACCAGGTTGGGGGCCACCATCAGCCACATGCCCAGGGTCTGGTCAAAGGTCTTGAACTTGTGCTTGGCGTCGGCGGGGGTCACCACCGCGTCCCCCGGCCCGACGCGCAGCACCTGCCCCTCCACGGTCACATCCCCCTCTCCCTCGAAGAAGTAGAACACCTCCTCGGCCCGGTCGTGGCTGTGGTAGTCACATTCGAAGTTGGGCTGGAAGACCAGGATGCCGCCGCGCTGCCGCTCGTTGCGCGGAAAACCCTTGTCGCCCGGCCAGGGGCAGACCAGCACCGGCTCCTGGGGTTGGGCGGGGGGAGTGGAGCTGGAAGGGGTACTGTTGGGCGCGGTGGTCTGCAGAAAGCGCAGCGGCTGGTTGCCGGTGTTCTCGAGCTGGAAGAGGGTGCCGGCCGGCACGCAGACCTGGCAGAGGGCGGCAAAGCCCTGCTCCCTATTTTCGCGCGCGTGCGGCGCCTTCACCCGGCCCGCTCCCCGGATGACAAAGCAGACCAGATCCGCATCGACATAGGCCTGCAGCGGCCCGCTCCGGCCCGGCGCCCATTCCTCCAGGGAGGAGCGGAGGGCGGGAAAATCGGCGAGCACCTCGCCGGGGCTGGGGGTAAACAGGTAGTTCACGGGCGCCTCCTTTCACTCAATAATAAAAGCGCTGCTGCTGCTGGTCGGCTTCGTATTCGCGGCGCAGTTTCTGGGTGAGGGGGTCCTGGCTGGTCTGGGCCACGCCGAAATCGATCCACACCCCAGAGGCGGGCAAATAGCGGTGTTTCTCCACCTCCACCACGATGGCGCAGGTGCGGGTTTCGGCGCGGGCCTCGCGCAGGACCTGGCGCACCTGCTCGGGGGTGGAGACCCGCCAGACCCGGGCCCCCATGCTCTGGGCGTTGCCGGCCAGGTCGATGGCCAGGTACTCGCCTTCGAGCCGGTTGGTGGCCGGGTCGCGGTGGCGGAACTCGTTGCCAAAGGGGTGGCCGGCCCGGGCCACCTGCAGGGCGCGGATGCACTGGTACCCGCGGTTGTCGGAGATGACCAGGGTCAGTTTGAGGCCCTCCTGCAGGGCAGTGACCAGCTCGGTGGGGTTCATCAGATAGGTGCCGTCGCCGATGAACACGTAGACCTCGCCCGAGGGCTGGGCCAGGCGCACCCCCAATCCGGCCGGGATCTCGTAGCCCATGCAGGAATAGCCGAATTCCAGGTGGCACTCTTTCCCGTCCCGGGCGTCCCACATCTTGAGCAGGTCGCTGGGCAGGCCTCCGGCGGCGCTGATCACCACGTCCCCGGAGCGGGCTTCCTCGTTGAGCAGCCCCACCAACTGCCCCTGGCTCATGGCCTCGCCGGGCGCCTGGGCGAGGATTTCCTTTTCGATCTGGCTCTGCCATTCCCGCAACCAGCCTTCGACCTGGCGCAGGTAGTCGGCCTGGGGTTTGACCCCGGCCTGCAGGGCGGCCTGGCGCAGGGCGCGCAGCCCTTCGCGCGCGTCGGCCTTCAGGGGCAGGGCCCCCTGTTTGTGCGCGTCGCGGCTGCACACGTTGAGGCTGATGAACTTCACCTCCGGGTGCTGGAACACCGACTGGGAGCCGGTGGTGAAGTCGGCCAGGCGCGTGCCTGCGCAGATCACCAGATCCGCCTGTTCGGCCACCCTGGCCGCCACCGGCGTGCCGCTGGTGCCCTGGCCGCCCAGGAGGAGGGCCTTGTTGCCGCGCAAGGCGCCCTTGCCGGCAAAGGTCTCACTCACCGGAATGCCGCAGGTAATGGCGAACTGCTCCAGTTCGTCCCAGGCCTCCGAATGATGCACCCCGCCCCCGGCGATGATCAGCGGGCGTTTGGCCTGCACGAGCAGGGCCGCGGCCTCGGCCAGGCGCTGGGTATCTGGTTGGGGGCGCTCCACCCGCCATACCCGCTCTGCGAAGAAGTGGGCCGGATAGTCCCAGGCTTCGATCTGCACGTCCTGGGGCAGGGCCAGGGTCACGGCCCCGGTGTCGGCCGGGTCGGTGAGCACCCGCATGGCCTCGGGCAGGGCGGTGAGCAATTGCTCGGGGCGCAGGAGGCGGTCGAAGAAGCGGCTCACCGGGCGGAAGCAGTCGTTGACACTCACATCGGCCGAGATAGGGTGCTCTAGTTGCTGCAGTACTGGCCCCTGGTGGCGGGTGGCGTAGTAGTCGCCCGGCAAGAGCAGCACGGGCAGGCGGTTGATGGTGGCGGTGGCCGCGCCGCTGATCATGTTGGTGGCCCCCGGCCCGATGGAGGAGGTGCAGGCCAGGGTGGCCAGGCGGTGCTCAGCCCGGGCAAAGCCGGAGGCGGTGTGGACCATGGACTGCTCGTTGCAGGGGTGGTAATAGGGCAGATCCCGTCCGTATTCTTCGAGGGCCTGGCCCAGGCCGGTCACGTTGCCGTGGCCGAAGATGCCGAAGATCCCTGGAATCAGGCGGCGGGTGCGGCCGTCGCGCTCGCTGTGCTGGACCTGCAGGTACTTGACCAGGGCCTGGGCCATGGTCAGGCGGAGGGTTGGCGCGCTCATGGTGTGGTCTCCTTTCACCCCAGCCCCAGCTGCCGCAGGTACTGGCGGGTGCGGCGGGCGATGGGCAGGGGGTGGTCGAAGGGAGTGGGGTACATGTCCTGCTCGACGATGGCCCAGCCCGAAAAGTCGATCTCTTCGAGCACCTGGCGGAAGGCGGCAAAGTCCACGGTGCCCTGGGCCGGCTCCACGAACATCCCCTGGCCCACGGCCAGGGCAAAAGGAATTTTTTCAGCTTCTACCTTTTGTCGCAATTGCAGGTCCACGCTCTTGAGGTGGAGATAGGGGATGCGGCGGTGGTGGCGGCGCATGAAGGCCACCGGATCCCCGCCCCGGTACGCGTGGTGGCCGGTGTCCAGGCACAATGAGAGCAGGGCCGGATCGGTCTGCTCCAGAAAGGCCTCGATCTGGTCCTCGTATTCGACGTGGGTCTCGGCGTGGGGATGGAAGACGGTGCTCAGGCCGAAGCGCTCCGCAGCCAGGCGGGCCACCCGGTGGGCGGTGTCGATGAGCCTTTTCCAGGGCTCTCCCTCCAGCCGGTGCGGGGCCAGGGGGGCGCCGGTGAACAAATCGGTGTACGTGCCGTCGATGAGCACCAGGAAGCGGGCGCCCAGGCCGGCCAGGAGTTCGCCGCCGCCCGTCACCTGCTTTTCGAGGTCGGGCCAGGAAGCGGGGTCTTCGAGTGCGCTCATGGCAAAGGTGCCGGCCACCTTGAGATGGCGCCGGCCCAGCTCGGCCCTGAGGGTGGGCAGGTCCGGGGGCAGGTACCCGTAGGGGCCCAGCTCGGTCCATTCGTACCCGGCCTCGGCGATCTCGTCCAGAAAGCGCTGCCAGGGGGTCTGCTGGGGATCGCTGGGAAACCACACCCCCCAGGAATCCGGGGCGCTGCCGATGCGGATGTCCATCTGTCCTTCCCTCCGATGAGCTACATCGTAAAGACATCGGCAGCGGCTGTCAACTGGCTCAGAGCCTATCCGAAAACCCCATTTGGGCTGCGCCCGGCTGCAAGGGCCGTGGCCGGCGTTGCCTTCAGTCGGCATATTTGCAGGTCAATATGCCTCCTTCGGGCGCCTGGTCCACGACCCTTTCGCTCGGGCTCGCCGACAAAGCAGGCTTCCGGATAGGCTCTTATATTTGGGGAGCTTTTCGGGCAGAACCCCTAGAGAGGAGCGCATCGTGAAGATCGCCGATATCAAGATCTATCCCATCTGGGCTACCTTCAGGAACCAGCTCATCGTCAAGGTCGAGAGCGACCAGGGGTATTACGGCTGGGGCGAATCGGGGGTGTCGGGAAGGGAGTTGGCCGTCAAGGGAGCGGCGGAACACTTTCGCCACTTCCTGCTGGGCAAGGATCCCCGGCGCATCGGGGCGCTGTGGCAGGAGATGTACCGGGGCCAGTACTTCGAGGGGGGGCGGGTGCTCACCGGGGCCATGGCCGCCCTCGACATCGCCCTGCACGATCTGGTAGCCCGTTCCCTCAACGTGCCGGTGTACCAGCTGCTGGGCGGGGCGCAGCGCGACTCCGTGCCCTGCTTCCCCACCTCGGGCGGCCTGAGCGGGCCGGCGGTGATCGAGGACGCCCGCCGCCTGATCCGCGCGGGCTGGCAGGTCATCCGCTTTGTGCCCGGCCACCCCGACACCGGCGGCGACGCCAATCTTTTTGAACCGCGCGAGTCCATCGCCCTCACTGCCGAGTGGATCACCAAGGTGCGCGAGGCCCTGGGCAGCGGCCCGGTACTGGGCATCGACTACCACCACCGGCTCAGCGTGGCCGAGGCCGCCTCCTTCTGCCAGAAGCTGCCCCCCGGCACCCTCGATTTTCTGGAGGAACCCATCCGCGACGAGACCCCCCAGGCCTACGCCGCCCTGCGGCAACTGACCCCGGTGCTCTTTGCCATCGGCGAGGAGTTTTCGAGCAAGTGGGCCTTTCTGCCCTACGTGGAGCAGGGCCTGACCAATTTCGCCCGCATCGACGTGTGCAACGTGGGCGGCTTCACCGAGGCGGTGAAGGTGGCCGGCTGGTGCGAGGCCCACTACATCGACATGATGCCCCACAACCCGCTGGGCCCCATCAGCACCGCGGCCCACGTCCATTTTGGCGCGGCCGTGCCCAACTTCGCCTGGCTGGAGTCGCGCGAGGGGGAGTTCTCCTTCGACGCGGAACTCTTCCCGGTACAGCACCGCCTGCAGGGTACGGGTTTCCCGCTGCCGCAGGGGCCTGGGCTGGGGGTGGAGTTCAACGAGGAGATGGCGCGCGAGGAGTTCCGCTTCTGGGAGGCGCCGCACCTGCACCGGCGGGATGGGTCATATACGAACTGGTAGACCGCTGATCGGCCTGGCATAAGGCGGTGGGGGCAACGCCACACTGTGGCGTCGCATGCCATTCCGGCCTTTTCCAGCGGAGTTCGTCGGCATCGCCCAGCCCCTTTTGTTTTCAGTGCTCGGCAAAGGCAAAGGGGTATTGCTGGTACTCGGGCTGGGTCTGGCGCCATTTGAGGTACTCGGGGCGCAGCTGGGCGTCGGGGGGATAGGCCTGGTGCAGGGCGTACCCTTGGGCCAGCTTCAGGCGGGTGAAGCGCTCCTGCACCTCGTGCTCGATGCCAAAGGCCACCAGGCCCTCGACCTCGGGGGGAGGGACGACCACCACCCCGTCCTGATCACCCAGGAGCACGTCGCCGGGCAGCACCGCGGTACTGCCCAGGCGGATGGGCACCTGGTAGTCGGCCGACATCAGGGCGCGGTTGATGCCGGCCCCGTGCATCCCACGGCAGAAGAGGGGCAGGCCCACGCTGCGGATGGTGCTCAGGTCGCGCACCGAGCCGTCGATGACGATGCCGGTGCCGCCCCGCTCCCTGACCCGGCGGGTGAACATGTCGCCCACCACTCCGGCCTCGAAGCTGCCGCAGGCGTCGATGACCAGGATCTCGCCCGGGGCGATGGACTCGATGGCGTCGCGGTGGGGGCGGTCGCCCACCGAGGAGTACTGGGCCTTGACCAGGTCTTCGCGCAGGGGCAGAAAGCGCAGGGTGCGGGCGCGGCCCACCATCACCTGGCCCTCGGCCAGGGCCTGGGGCGGGATGCCGATCAGATAGGTGTGGTTGAGGCCCCGGCCCATCAGGTAGGCGGTGGCCGTGGGGGTGCTCACCAGCTTCAGGCCTTCTAGGAGCTGGGGGGAGAGGGAGATGTCGGGGTTTTTGAGCACGGGCGATCCTTTTTGTTGGGTGTCCGCACTGAAATAGCCAGATCGCCCGACCCTGTCAAGCGGCTTTGCTAGAGTTCTTCCCGGGCAAGGGGCAGGTAGATATGGAAAGTGGTGCCTTGCCCCAAACGGCTGTCGACCCAGATGCATCCGCCGCTCTGCGCAACGGTCCCGTAGACCATGGGCAGACCCAGGCCGGTGCCTTTGCCTATTTCTTTGGTGGTGAAAAAGGGGTCGAAGATACGGGCCTGGGTTTCGGCGTCCATGCCGATCCCGGTATCCTGCACCGCAGCGGTCGCGGGCACTGTTGGCTCGGCAGCCACGGCCCCGCCGGCCAAGTTCCGGGCGGCCGCCGCGAGGCTGAAGAGCAGCGCCGCCAGAAGCAAGAAGGTCGGGATCAGCATGGTCAGGAACTGCAGGTGTTCCTTGAT
>JACPJE010000255.1 GCA_016187725.1 Candidatus Latescibacterota bacterium | reverse complement strand
TGGTAGGTGTACTGGAAGGGCAGAAAGGCAGACAGGCGCTGGACGATGTCGGGAAAGAGCCATAGGGGTACCATCCTGCCAGACAGGATCAGGACGATCATGTCTTTGATAGAACCGATGTTACCCAGCTCGATGACCCAGAAGGCGGTCAGGCCGATCAGGGCACTGAGCTGCCAGAGGATGAGGTAGCTGAGCACACAACTGGGCAGGAACAGGACTCCGGCCAGGGGATCAGCCGGCAGGGGCACCTTGACGAAGAGCGCCGAGACCAACAGTACCGGCAGGCAGAAACGGGTAATGGCGCTGAGGGAAAGCCCGAGGTCCTCGGCCAGCCAGAAGTAGAGCAGGTTGGCAGGGCGGATGAAGTCCACGGCAATGTCGCCCTGGCGGATCTTGGCGAAGAGATTCTGGTTGACATTGATGCTAAACAGCGCCGTCATCAGTACGGACACAATGGCATAGGTGACCATCTGTTCTTCAGCGACCTGGCCGACGCTGGAGATACCTTTGTACGCCGATTTCCACAAGTACACCGAACCGAACAAGAAGAAGACATTGGTGCCGATGGAGGAGAAGTACTCAAAGCGGTAGGCCAGGCTGTTGAGAACCTGGAGCCTGATCAGGTAAGCGTACAGGGAGAGCTGTTTCAACCGGTCCACGGCGGTTTTCATAGTGGCCCCAGTATACGCTGTCCCCCTGGCGATATCAAGCCTGGGGGTGAGCCGGGCGTGGAAGGGAAGGAATTCAGTTGACAGGGAGCAGTATTTTGCGGATTAATACAGCGCAAGTATTTGGCACACATGGGAATATGTTCCAGTGACCAGCATCCAGTATCGTTGTATGATCTTTCGGAGAACTTGGTCGCGCTCAACCTGAAACAGTAACCTCGCCAATATGCGCGTTTGTGGGGAGTGGATTCAGTGAACCATAGCGAGATTGTCAGCTTCCTCTGGAGCGTCGCGGATCTCATCCGCGACACCTTCAAGCGCGGCAAGTACCAGGACGTGATCCTGCCGCTCACGGTCCTCCGCCGGCTCGACTGCGTGCTGGCACCCACCAAGGAGAAGGTGCTGGCCAGGCAGGCCGAACTGCGAGACAAGAAGCTCGAAAACCTCGACCCGCAGCTGCGCAAGGTCTCGGGGTTCGCGTTCTACAACACCTCTCGCTACGACTTCGAGAAGCTTCTCGCCGACGCGCCGCACCTGGCAGCGAACCTGCGCAACTACATCGCCGGCTTCAGTCCGAACATGCGCGAGGTGTTGGAGAAGTTCGACTTCGACAACACGATCAGCAAACTCGATGAGGCAGGGCTCCTCTTCCAGATACTTGAGCGCTTCAAGAACGTCGATCTGCATCCCGACAGGATCGACAACCCGACCATGGGGACGATCTTCGAGGAGTTGATCCGCAAGTTCAACGAAGCGCTCAACGAAAACCCCGGCGAACACTTCACGCCCCGCGACGTGGTGCATCTGATGGTGGACCTGATGCTGGCCGGGGACCAGCACCGCATCCGGCACCAGGGCGTGGTCTGCACCGTGTACGATCCCTGCTGCGGCTCGGGCGGCATGCTGATGATCACCAAGGAACACATCACCGTCGGCTTGCGCCGGAACGGGGACCTTCTCCGGCCCCCGCTTAACCCAGAGGCCGAGATCCACCTTTTTGGCCAGGAGGTCAACCCCGAGACCTGGGCAGTCTCGAAGTCGGACCTCTTCATGAAGGACCCGACCGGGCGCGATGCCGACCATATCACCTATGGCAGCACGCTCTCGAATGACCGGCACCTGGGAAGCAGCTTCGATTACCTGATCGCCAACCCGCCCTACGGCAAGGACTGGAAGCGGGACGAGGACGCTGTGCGCGCCGAGTACGAGCGGGGCACAGTGGGCCGGTTTGGTCCTGGGTTGCCGCGCATCAGCGATGGGCAACTTCTATTCCTGCTGCATTTGCTGGCGCACGCGAAGGACCCCAAGGAGGGGGGCTCCCGCATCGCGATCATCATGAACGGCTCGCCGCTCTTCACTGGTGACGCCGGCAGCGTGGAGAGCGAGATCCGGCGCTTTGTCCTTGAGCAGGACATGCTGGAGGCCCTGGTCGCGCTGCCCGAGCAGTTGTTCTACAACACCGGCATTGCGACCTATGTGTGGGTGGTGACCAACCGCAAGGCGCCGGCTCGCCGCGGCAAGGTGCAGCTCATCGACGCTACGGCGTTTTGGGTACTGATGCGCAAGAGTCTGGGCGACAAGCGCCGCGAGATCCCCCTCGATCGCGCCCAGGACATCGTGAAGATCCTCGCGGAATTCAAGGACGGCGACACCCGCACGGTCAAGAAGGATGACGGGGAAGAGGAGGTCATGGTCAGCAGGATCTTCCCCTCGACCCAGTTCGGGTTTCGCAAGATCACGGTTGAGCGGCCCTTGAGGCTCAACTTCGAGGCGAGTGCAGAGCGCATCGCCCGACTGGCGGATGAGAAGGGCTTCCAGGCGCTGGCGCAGTCGAAGAAGAAGGGCGCGGCAGGGGAGCAGGAGAAAGCCGAGGGGCGCGCCCAACAGCAGGCGATCCGCAAGCTGCTCTCGAAGCTGCCGGGGGGCGTGTTTCGGGACCGGGAGGAGTTCGAGCAGGTCCTCGAAGGCGCGGCGAAGAAGGCCGGCCTCAAACTCGCCGCGCCGGTGAAGAAGGCGATCCTCGCCGGGCTTTCTGAGCGCGATGAAACGGCCACCATCTGCCGCGACAAGGATGGCAGCCCGGAGCCCGACCCGGAATTGCGCGATACGGAGAGCGTGCCCCTATCCGAGCGTGTCGAGGACTTCTTCGAGCGCGAAGTGAAACCCCACGTCCCCGACGCCTGGATCGACACGGAGAAGCGCGACCCCAAGGATGGCCAGGTCGGGCTTGTCGGGTACGAGATCAACTTCAACCGCTACTTCTACCGCTACACCCCGCCCCGCCCACTTGAGGAGATCGAGTCCGAGATCCGCGAGATCGAGCAGGACATCATGCAGATGCTGGCTGAGGTGACGGGCGCGGAGGGGGTCTCCCAGCCTCAGCGAAGCTGATTCCTGGGATTCGGGACGAGGAGGATATGGTACAAAACGTCGGCAGTTGCCCGTAAGTGTCGACACTTTGCCACACCTGCTGTCTACAGTCCTGTCAAAATGTCGGGATTTGCACACAACCCCCAACATTTTGTATATTTGGCCTTATCATGAGCGCCCAGCGCAACAACCAGGCCCTGCACCTCATTGAGCAGTTGGGAATCGTCCGGCCGGTCGAACTAAAGGCGCGTGGAATCTCTATGGCGCAGTTCTACAGCCTCGTCCGGGAGGGTCTGGTCCAGCGGCAAGCACGGGGTATCTATATGGCGCGCCAGCACCCGATCACGGCCCAACATATGCTCGCCCAGGTGGCAAAGCAGGTGCCGGCAGGTGTCTTCTGCCTGCTCACTGCGCTGCGCTTCCACGGGCTGACGACCCAGGCGCCGGCCGAGACCTGGATCGCCCTCCCTGAGAAGGCGCGCAAGCCGAAGCTCGACTACCCGCGGCTGCGGGTGGCGCGCTTTTCCGGTGCGGCCCTGAGCGAAGGCATCGAGACCCACTGCCTGGAAGGCGTCGAGATCCGGGTGTACTCGGCCGCAAAGACAGTAGCCGACTGCTTCAAGTACCGCAACAAGGTCGGCATCGACGTGGCAGTCGAAGCCCTGCGCGATTTCAGCCAGCAGTACCGCGGCCAGGCGACCGAACTGGCCCGATGCGCCCGGATCTGCCGGGTCGCCCGCGTGATGCAACCGTACCTGGACGCCATCGCATGACCGGCGAGAAGCGCAACCTCCCAGCTTCCATCGCCGCGCGGCTGCTCAGCCGCGCCAAGCAGACCGGCGAAGACCACCAGACCCTCCTCACGAACTTCTGTTTCGAGCGCTTCCTCTACCGCCTCGGCGCTTCCAGTATGCGGGAGCGTTTCGTGCTCAAGGGCGCGATGCTGCTTCGCGTGTGGTCCGACCAACCCTACCGCGCCACGCGTGACCTCGACCTCCTGCGCCGGGGGGAGGGCTCCTTCGAGGCGATCTGCGCCGACCTCCGGGCAGTGTGTGCGACCGAGGTGCCTCCCGACGCCGTCACCTTCGACGCCGAAGCGATCCGCATCGAGGCGATCCGCGCCGAGGATGAGTACGCCGGTGCGCGGGTAACGCTGCCGGCGCGCTGCGGCACGGCGCGCCTCGTGCTGCAGATCGACCTGGGACTTGGCGACATGGTGTGGCCCACGCCACAGCCGAGTGACTATCCGGCACTGCTCGACTTCCCCGCCCCTCACGTGCTCACCTACCCACGCGAGGCGGTCGTCGCGGAGAAGTTCGAAGCGCTGGTGGTTCTCGGGGACCGCAACAGCCGGATCAAGGACTTCTTCGACCTGCATCATCTGGCGAATCGGTTCGAGTTCGACCGGACAACCCTTTCGGAGGCCACCCACAGGACTTTTGCACGCCGCCGCACCCCGATCCCGCCGGACGAACCGATCGGGCTGACACCCGCCTACTGGCAGAATCCCTCCCGACCAGCGCAAGTGCGCGCGTTTGCCCGGCGCGCAGGGATCACCCTCTCCGGGTCGCCGGACAAGGAGTTTGCAGCCCTCCTCAGCGCCTTCTTGGGGCCGATCCTGGAGGATCTCCGGCGCGGCGTGCGGCACCTGGGTACGTGGAAGAAAGGCGGGCCTTGGGAGCCGGCACCGTGACCAAAGCGCGAAAGGGCGAGGGCGTGGCGGGACTGCGCCGCTTCAAGCGGTATCCGGCGTACAAGGACTCGGGGGTTGAGTGGCTGGGGGAGGTGCCGGCGCATTGGGAGACAAGGAAGCTCAAGTTCGTCTCGACCGTTATCATGGGCCAGTCGCCACCATCAGAGCACTACAATACCTCTGGTGATGGGCTGCCGTTTCTCCAGGGCAACGCGGATTTCGGTATAGAACATCCGGTACCCAGGATCTTTTGCCCAGTTGCCCCAAAGACCGTCAAAGCAGGGGACCATCTCATCTCTGTCCGTGCGCCCGTTGGCGCACTGAATACTGCTGACCAGGCGTATGGCATTGGCCGCGGGCTGTGTGCGGTACGCATTCGCCCACCCCTCACTGATAACCGTTTCGCACGGTGGTCACTAAGAGTGTCTCTTCGAGGACTGGATACGGTTGCCGTCGGGAGCACTTACGAAGCCGTATCCACCGAAGATGTGTCTGGTCTTACGGTACCCCTACCCCAAACCCAAGAACAACGCGCCATCGCCGCCTTTCTCGACCGGGAGACGGTTAAGATCGACGCGATGGTGGCCAAGAAGGAGCGGCTGATCGATTTGCTCAAGGAGAAGCGTGCCTCCCTGATCACCCAGGCAGTCACCAAAGGTCTCGACCCGAAGGTCCCCATGAAGGACTCTGGGGTCGAGTGGATTGGCGAAACCCCGGCCCATTGGGAGGTCCAACGGATTAAGTGGGTTGCTCGCATGGAGAGTGGTCACACCCCAGACAAGAAGGTAGCGTCCTACTGGCAGGGCGGCGACATCCCGTGGGTTTCGCTGGCCGATACAGGCCAACTGCGCGAAGTCGATTATATCGCAGACACAGCAGTTATGACGACGTTGGATGGTATTGCCCACTCCTCCGCGCATATCTTGCCTGCTGGAACGGTAGTCTTCTCGCGCGATGCAACCATCGGGTTGTGCGCCATCACTCGAACAGAGATGGCAGTGTCCCAGCACTTCATCGGCTGGGTGTGCGGTATTCGCCTCCGGCCGGAGTACCTGCTCTTTGTTCTCAGATCAATGACACAGGAACTAGAACATCTCACGATGGGCGCGACGGTTCGCACGATTGGCATGCCTGACGTCAAGAGCCTTTCAACGCCGGTTCCACCTGTGCTGGAACAGGAGGAGATAGTACATTACATCCGCAAACACCGAGATCGCGTTGATTCGCTCACCGCCAAAATCCACACCGCCATCGACCGCCTCAAGGAACTCCGCACGGCCCTCATCTCCGCGGCAGTGACCGGCAAGATCGACGTGCTGGAGGAGGCCGATTAGGGCAGCAGGCGTGAGTGGGGGCCATATTTTGCTTGTCCAGGGAAAGACGGCTATTTAACTTTGGGCATCAAAGTATTAATAGCATAACCCGCTATTCAGCGTTGCTGAACAGGAACTGCAGCCGGCATGAAGCGCGGACAAACCGGCAGGTATGAGGTGACCAGGGTGGGCGACGAGCAGGTGCGCGCCTTCATCCCGGCAGTACTGCCGCCCGTCCCACCTCTGGCCTTCGCAGGCGAACTGCAGCGTCTGCTCGAAGCGGCGGTGCTGGCCCTCGGCCGGCTGGACGGTGTCTCCACCCTGCTGCCGGACAAGGCGCTCTTTCTCTATGCCTATGTCCGCAAAGAAGCCGTGCTCTCGTCCCAGATCGAAGGGACGCAATCGTCGCTTTCGGACCTGCTGCTCTTTGAACTCGACGAAGCTCCCGGGGTGCCGCTCGACGACGTGGTCGAGGTGTCGAACTACGTCGCGGCCCTCGACCACGGCCTGGCCCGGCTGCGCGGGGGATTCCCGCTCTCGAGCCGCCTGATCCGCGAAATCCACGGGGTATTGCTCGCGCGCGGCCGGGGCAGCGGCAAGGACCCGGGCGAGTTCCGGCGCTCGCAGAACTGGATCGGCGGCAGTCGCCCGGGCAAGGCTGCGTTCGTGCCTCCGCCCCCCATGGCCGTGCCCGACTGCATGGCGGCGCTCGAGGGCTTCCTGCACACCGAGGACGATGGCCTGCCGGTGCTGGTGCGGGCCGGGCTCGCGCACGTCCAGTTCGAGACGATCCACCCCTTCCTCGACGGCAACGGGCGAGTCGGCCGCCTGTTGATCACCTTCCTCCTCTGCCATGCCGGCGTCCTGCGCGAGCCCTTGCTCTACCTCAGCCTCTACCTCAAGCAGCATCGCCCGACCTACTACGAGTTGCTGGACCGGGTGCGCCGCGACGGTGAGTGGGAGGCGTGGCTGGCCTTCTTCCTGGAAGGGGTGAAGCAGGTGGCGGAAGGAGCGGTTTTCACCGCGGAACGGCTCGGGGAACTGTTCCGGACGGATCGTTCGCGCATCGAAGGGGCTGGGCGTCGGGCGGGCTCGGGGTTGCGGGTGCATGAGGCCCTCAAGGCACGGCCGATCCAATCCATGCCGAGGGTCCGCGACGCGACCGGCCTCTCGTTCCCCGCGGTCTCCTCGGCAATGGACCTCCTGGTCGAACTCGGGATCGCGCGCGAGTTGACCGGCAGGCGGCGCAACCGGCTCTTTGTGTACGACCCTTACCTCGCCATCCTCAACGAGGGGACGGAGAGGCCATGAGCCCCGACATCTCCGAGCGCGCCTTCGAGGAAGCCATCGAGTGTGGGCTGCTCGAATACGGGCCGGACGCCTGCGGGGGGGATAGTCGTCGCGTGGGCGAAGCGCAGCCGCCCCCCTTGGGCGACCATCCGCCGGGCGGGTACCGCAAGCGGCAGTCCACAGACTACGACCGGGCGCTCTGCCTCCTGCCGCAGGACGTGGTGGATTTTGTCCTGGCGACCCAGCCGAAGGAGTGGCAGAAACTCGCGCAGCACCGGCCACCACTACCTCATCCAGCACTCTGCAGGGAGCGGCAAGAGCTTTACCATCGCCTGGCTCGCCCATCAGCTCTCCACCCTCCATTCCGCGACCGACCAGCGGGTCTTTGACTCTATTGTGGTCGTGACCGACCGGCGCGTACTCGACCGCCAGCTCCAGAGCACCCTGCGCCAGTTCGAGCAGACCCTCGGGGTGGTCGAGAACATCGACACCACCTCGCGCCAGCTCAAAGACGCGCTGGAGGCGGGAAAGACGATTATTGTCACCACGCTCCAGAAATTCCCCGTGATCGCCAAGGGGATTGGCGAACTCCCCGGCAAACGCTTTGCCCTGATCGTGCCACTCCTCACAGTCGGGAGAGAGCACCAAGAGCCTCAAGGCCGTGCTTGCCTCGGGTTCGCTGGAGGAAGCGGAGCGCGAGGAGGGTGGGGCAGCGACGCCCGAGGAGGAGTTGGAGGAGACGGTCCTCGCCCCGGTGGTCCAGCGCTTCAAGGGGCTCTCTGAGGAAGAGCAGCAGGACTTCCGGGGGTAGCTCACTGATTATGTGCGGCTCTATGCCTTTCTCTCCCAGGTGCTGACCTTTGCCGATGCCGATCTCGAGAAGCTTTACGTGTTTGCACGCCACCTGCGGAGGCTGCTCCCTCCTGACCGGGCCGAGCTACCCCGTGAGGTGCAGCAGAACATCGACATGGAGTCGTACCGTATCCAGCAGACCGGCAGCGGCAAGATTACCCTGGAACGCAAACCCAGTGTGCTCGACCCGATAAGCACCAAAGGTGCCCTGCGGACCGCGCCGGAGGAGTTGGAGGCGCTTTCCAGAATTCTCGCCGAGTTGAACGAGCGCTTCGGTCTGAACCTCGGGCCAGAGCACCGGGTGACCCTCGGACAGATGATGGACCGACTCGACGCCGACCCAGCACTGGACGCCAGCGCCCGGGTAAACACCCGCGAAAACGTCCGCCTCACCTTCGACCAGAAGGTCGAGCACATCATCCAGGAGATCGTCGATTCCAACTTCGATCTGTACAAGCGCATAACCGATGACCGCGACTTCGGCGAGGTCATCAAAAACATGCTCTTCGACCAGTACCTGCGCGCCCACCGCCAGGATGTAATTTCTCGATGAACGACTCCCCAATGAACATCACCATCCGCTCCTACACCCCTGCTGACCTTGAACCGTGCCGCGCCCTGTGGGTGGCTCTCACTGATCACCACCGGACCCTCTACGGCGACCCAACGATCGGGGGCGCACCCTGGCAGATATCCTGGACGAGCCGAGGATCGGCGGAGGAATGCGACAGATCGCCGAAATCTTGGAAAACTACTTCACCTTGAAAGCCCTTGCGAGGCCACGGCTCGCAGGGGCTTTTCATCATAGCCAGCGGAAGGCTGATCAGTTCTCCGGGGCCGCTGCCTCGGGGCGCATCATCCTGGTCATGCCCCGCTGGGCCGCCCGCCCCAGGTGGGGCCCGGCGACCATCGCCAGGGTTTCGGCGACAAAGCCGGCGATCAGGATGAGGGTGGCGGTGACGTGGTTGAGGAGCCCGGTGTAGAAGAAGAGGGCGGCCAGCACGTAGGTCGCCACGTTGCGGAAGATGGCCCCTACGCCCATGCGGCCGGTGGTGCGGCGGATCAGCGCCGGCCCGTGGAAGTAGTTGCGGAAGTTCACCACCACGGGCAGCAGGCACATCACCAGGACCACCTCGCAGGTCATGCGCAGGATCTCGTCCTTGACCCCCACCAGGTCTTCGAGCACCAGCCTGCTCACCGGGGTGGCGGCCACCACCACCATGGACCCCACCACGACCACCGAGACCCGGATCATGAAGCGCCGCACCCCGGCCAGGTCCTGCTCCCCGAAGGTGACGAAGAGGTGGCGGAACTGGTTGAGGGCGTTGTGGAAGATCATCGCAAAGTCGAAGCCCACGCGCATGGCCGCGATCACCGGGGTGGGGTCGGGGATGCGGTTGAGGAAGGAGTAGATGATGGGCCGGCTGAGCGAGAACATGACGCTGGTCAGGGCCGTGCCCCAGAAGTAGGAGAAGGTCTCCCGGTAGGTGAGGGTCTCGTGGTCGGGCTGCGGCGGCAGGGTGTAGTACCGCCTGACGCAGGCGAAGCTGAGCCCCAGGTGCAGCACCGCTCCTGCCACCTGGCCCATGGCGATGGTCACGATGGGTTTCCAGGCCAGATAGTGGCCGGCCAAAAGGACCAGGATCACGGCGCCCAGGTACCCCAGGTTGAGCAGGGTCACCAGGGAGGTCAGGCGGCCCTGCACCAGCATACCGGTGTAGAAATTGCGCAGGCCACTGACCAGCAGCAAGGGCGACAGGCAGCGCAGGTAGATGACGACGTCGGCCAGCATCTCGCCCTCGATGCCGAAGGCCAGGCCCACCAGCCACTGGCCCGGCGGGGTGAAGGCCATCAGCGCGAGGGGGAGGGAGAGGATCAGGCAGGTCCACAGGGTGAAGCGCAGGCAGATCCGCCAGCCCTGAGGGGAGCGCACGAAGCTGTTGGACATCTGCGGCATGAAGATGAGGGCGGCGTTGAAGAGGTGGAACACGCTGGAGGCAAAGGCGAAGACCGCCAGCTCGCGGGCGGCATCGGGATAGCGGGCCAGGGCGCCGTTCTGGAACTGCTGGGCCAGCAGCATGACGATGCCGGTGAGGACCAGGGGCCAGTAGAAGCTCCAATACTGGAGCTGGGTGGGGGGCAGGACAGGGACGGCCGACTCGCCGGGCTGAGGGGAAGTCACAGGGGTCTGGTCGCTCGCCGCTAGGGCCTGCCGTAGGAGGGCCGGTTGGCCCAGCGCGCCGTGCCCAGTTCGAGGCGGATCTGGGTGGAGGGGGGCAGCGCCACCTGGAAACGGGCCGCGTCGATGCGGGCTTCCCGGAGGCCGCCGCGCACTGCTTCGGGTTCGGCGTAGTCGCTGATCTTCCCGGGGTAGGCGCTCTCCAGGGCGTCGTACCGGGCGCCGGTGAAGCGGTGCTCGCCAAAGGCCCCGGCCTGCACCACCACCCGGCGCTCGGCAAGGGGGCTGAGGTTCACCAGGCGCAGGACAGTGTTGCCCGACTCGACCTTTTCCACCAGGGCGGCCACCTCGGCGGGCAGGCCGGGCCGGTGCTGGATGGCGTCGAAGTAGCGCAGCCGGCACAGGAGCAACCCGCCGTTGTAGAGGTGCTGCGGTCCGCCCAGGGTGAGCTGGACCAGGGCTTCGGTGGTGACGGGATTGACCTGCTGCCAGCGGTGCACGTCGCGGTGGGTGGCCGCCTCGGCGTCGTTGCGGATCAGTTCGAGCCGGCGCTGCACCTGGGCGCAGGCGGCCTGCAGCATGGCCTCCGGATAGCCGGGATTTTCCCCGGCCAGGTAGCGCACCCAGGGGGGCTCGTGGCCGGCGTCCTCCTTGGTGTGAAAGGGGAAGACCAGATTCCAGTCGTAGTTGCTCTGCCGCCGGACGGCCTCGACGGTCTCCCAGTCGCCCGCGGCCATCGACATCTGCCACAGGGTCACTGGGTAGATGGGGGACATGGGCTGGTAGTCGAACCAGCCGGCGTCCCCGTAGCGATAGGGCACTACCAGGGTGCACCGCTGGGCGCCCAGGGCCAGATAATGGCCGATCCAGTGCTCGGCGAGGCTCATATCGCACTGGTCCAGGCTGCGCAGCTGGCCCAGTTCCAGGATGCGCCCCTGCTGTAGTCGGGGCAGCTCGAAGTACCCCTCGTCGCCGGTGAGCAGGCAGGCGCAGGAGGCGGCCACCAGGGCGGCCATCTGGAGATTGTAGAACCCGTGCGGCCAGGTCCAGCCGTACAGGCCGCCGTACCAGTGGCCCTCGATGTACTCGCCCACCTGGCCGGAGAGCCCCACGTTGTCGGGGAGCAGGCCCTGGTTCTGGCGGGCCCGCTCGGCCCAGACCTCGACGTAGTCCAGCACCCAGCGCCGGTATTTCTCTTCCCCAGTCATCATATACGCGTTGGTCACCAGGCTGCACACCGCCAGGTTGGGAGCCACGTCGCCCCGGCTCATGCGGCGCTGCATGTACTCGCCCATGCGCCGGGCCAGGGCCGGGTCCTTGAGGTCCTCGATGGCCCTGATCCCGGGCACGTCGTAGTGGGGCAGGCCGTAGCGGGCCATGCCCGGCGACCAGCCGTAGGAGGGCTCGCCCCTGAAGAAGGGGCCACCCGGCCCACCGCTGCCGTTGTAAGGGCTGCGGATCAGTTTCTGCTCGGGGTCCCAGTTGGGCGCCTCGGGGTCTTCGCCCAGGTAGAGGCCGGCGAAGCGCCGCGCCCGCTCCAGCTGTCCGGCCCTCTGCGGATCGGCCAGGCAGAGCAGGTAGAAGAAGATGTCGCTCTCGCCCTGGTGGAACTGGTCATCGCGGCGGGCGTACTCCTGGTGGACCAGGCCGTACTGGGTCAACTGCCGGGTGATGCCCTCCCAGCCCTGGGCCGCCCCTTCCAACAGATGCCCGCCCCCGCCCATCAGGTGGAGCAGGGGCCAGTTGTAGTAAGCCTCGTAGAAATCGTCCTCGCTGCCGCCGGGAGAATTGCCAAAGATCAGACTCCCGTCCGGGCGGGTGTACTTTTCCAGGTAGGGGTGCACCGACTGGTCCAGCAGGGAGAAGAGGTGGCGCTCCAGCACCGCCCAGGCCGGCGGGGCTGCACAGGGAAGGGTGGCGCAGAGTTCGATCATCCCCTGTGCTCCGCGGCGCGGGCCTGCTCCTGCAATTCGTAGAGCGAGGCGATCTTGGTTTCGTAGCGCGGGATGGGAATACGGCTTTCGGTGAAGCGGGCAGCGGCGGCGTACTGGCCGCGCACCAGCCGCAGGTGGGCGTCCGCCGAACTGCTCATCACCCCGCAGTAGATGGGGTACGCGTCGGCGGCCCGGTAGCTGAGGATGAGGGTGCGGCGCGACTGGTCCGAGGTGTTGGTCACCGAGGAGTGGGGGGTCATGCAGTGCATGAAGATCACGGTCCCCGCTTTTCCCTCCAGGGGCAGGGCCTGGGATTCGTCCACTTTTTCGGTGACCTTGCCGCGGAAAAAGCCGCCTGAGGTGTGGTCCATCATCGGACCCAGGTGCCGGCGGGGGATCACCTGCAGGCAGCCGTTCTCCACGCTGGCGTCGTCGAGATAGAAGAGGATGGAGACCGAGTCGCGGTTGGTCAGCGGGTAATAGGACAGATCCTGGTGCCACTCGACCACCGAGCCGATGCGGGGGGGTTTCATGTTGATCTTGCTGTAGTGGAAGATCAGGTCGGGCCCCAGCAGCTGTTCCACGCAGTCGAGCAGCCTGGCCGAATCGGAGAGGGCGCGGAAGTTGGGGTAATGGGTGCAGGGCTCGTAGAGGCGGCGGATCAGCCGGCCCTCGGGGGACTGGCCGGGCTCCATCTCCAGCCGCGACTTGTCGTGGCTGGCCAGGGTGTTGCCGGCAGCGATGGTGTCTAGGTCGGCGCGCAGGGCGGCGATCTCGGCCGGCGAGAGGAAACCTGGGTAGAGGGCGTAACCTTCGCGGTGATAGTGCTCCAGCTGGGGCGCGGTGAACATGGGAATTCCTCCGGTTTGAGAAGGTGAAGGGAAGGCGGTTTCAGCCGTCCAGGGTCTGGCGCACCTTGCGGGCCAGGTCCGTCGAGGAGATGGGCTTCCTGAGGATCTGCATCCCGCTGGCAGAGGACCCCGGTCCGGCTTCGTATCCGGTCAGGGCCAGTACCTTGAGCGCCGGCGCCAGGGCGCGCAGGCGGGCGTAGACCTCCTGCCCGGACATCTCCGGCATGGACAAATCCAGCAACACCAAGGCGAGGCGCTCCCGGCACCGGGCAAAGGCTTCCAGCCCCTCGGCGCCGCCGGCTGCCTCCAGCACCTGGTACCCCAGGCGCCGGAGCATGCGGGCCACGGTCTTGCGCACCAGTTCCTCGTCGTCGATGAGCAGCAGGGTCTCGGTGCCGCGCTCCTGTCTGGCGGCTGCCGGCTGGGTCCGGGGGATGGACAGTCCTCCGGGGAGGATGGGCAGATAGACCGCAAAGGTGGTGCCGGCCCCCGGTTGACTTTCGCATTCTATCCAGCCCTGGTGGTCGCGGAGAATGGCGTAGACCGTGGACAGGCCCAGGCCGGTGCCCTTGTCCACGCTCTTGGTGGTGAAGAAGGGTTCAAAGATGCGCGCCCGGATCTGCTCGTCCATACCCGTCCCGTTGTCCATCACCCGGATCCTGGCATAGGCCTGCGGCAGGGAATGCAGGTGGGGAGGAGGGGTGAGGGCGGCGGCGGCGAGCCGGTCCACCAGCAGTTCCAGGCGGGCGGGGCGATCCATGCCCTCCATGGCGTCGCGGGCGTTGAGGCACAGGTTGAGCAGGGCCTGTTCCAGCTGGCCGGCGTCGCCCTGCACGGCCAGGGGCTCGGCGGGGAGCTGGACCCACAGGTAGATGCGGTGGTCGAAGGTGCGGCGGCAGATGCTGGCCACCTGCTCCACGGAGGCCAGCAGATCCACCGGCCGGCGCATGGCCGGCCCTGCCTTGCGGGCAAAGAGCACCAGCTGGCGGATCATGGCAGCGGCCCGCTCGGAAGAGGTCAGGGCCTCCTGGAGGAAGGGGCGCTGGGTCGGGGCGACGTCGTTGAGTGCCAGGCTGATATTGCCCATGATCGCCTGGAGCATGTTGTTGAAGTTGTGGGCGATGCCGGCGGTCAGCTGGCCGACGGCCTCCATCTTCTGGGCGTGGAGCAGCTGCTCCTCCAGGTGCCGGCGCGCCTCCAGGTCGCGGGAGCGCCTGAAACCCAGGGAGAGCAGGGTGCAGAACTCCTGGAGGATCTGGATGAGAGGGTCGTTGCCGCCCACGGTGGACTGCAGGCCCACGGCCAGGGTGCCCTGTACGAAGGGCACGTCGATGACCACGGCGGGGGCGTAGTGCCGCGAGACCAGGGAACTGCGCATACCCTCTCTGAAAGATTCATCCCCCGCCCGCTCCCACACCTCGCCCCGCCGCCAGTGCTCCACCAGTTCCAGGGTCAGCGGATGGGCGTCGATGGGGTCGATGGTGCGCAGGGGGGGGCCGCCCGCATCGGAGAGCAGATCGTAGCCGCAGATGGTGGCAGCCTCCTCGTCGACCACATTGACCCCCACGGCGTCGAACTGGACGCCCAGGTCGCGCAGTTGCTCGGCGATCAGCACCACCACCTGGTCGAAGTCCTCCCGCTGCTCCATTTCCAGAATGCGGCGGTAGACCCTTTCGGTGGCGGCATGGCGCCGCTGGGCCTGTTCGGCCTGCTCGATCTGCGCCAGGTAGCTGTGCAGGCGCTCCTGCTCCTGGTGCAGGGCGGCCTCGGCCTGGCGGCGCTGGGCCACCTCGGCTTCGAGCGCCTGGATCAGTTGCTCCAGGTGTTCGCGGTCGTCGGTGCGGTGCTCGGGCCGGGGGCGTGGTCGGGGCATGGGGCGTCTGCCTCAGGCGTGCGCCTGGTAGCGGCGGGGGGCGCCGCCCAGGTCGGCGATGTGGCCCTGGCTCTGCAGCCTTTGCAGGTGGCCGCCAAAGGCGTAGCAGTGCTCGCTGTTGACCGCCGCCGGCCAGGGGCCCAGTCTGGGACCCAGCTCCATGCACAACTCCTTGAGGGTCCGGGGCGCGGCCAGGGCCTCCAGGATCAGGCGCTCGGCCTGTTCCACGTAGGCGCGGCTCTCGGCGCAGAAGGCGGCGATCTCTTCCCCGCGCTTGATCGGCCAGTGGCAACCCACGTAGCAGTCGAGGTCGAGGTTCTCGATGAAGCGGATGGTGTCCAGGTACTGGTCCACGTGGAGATAGGTGGGACCCAGGGCCGGCTTGCCCTCCAGGTCTGGGATCTGGGCCCCGTGGATGGCGTCGCCGCCATAGAGGGCGCGGTGCTTGCGGTCGAGGACACCCAGGTGGCCGCGGCTGTGGCCGGGCAGGTGGAGGATCTCCACTTCCCAGTCGGGAGCCAGGCGCAGGCGCTCGCCCCCGCGCAGGGTCAGGTCCACGGGCTGGGCCTGGCCCAGACTGGCGAGGATCCAGTCGCGGGCGGCCCCTTCGTAATAGATGTCGTGGTCGCGGCGGTAGGCGTCGTAGCGCAGGGCGTACATGGCCTGCGGGGTTTCGATCTGCCCGCGGTCGGCGTCCCCGCAGCAGAGCAGGGCCTGGGGGGCCCACTGCTTGAGGGTGTGGTTGCCCCCGGTGTGGTCCAGGTCGCAGTGGGTGTTGAGGATAAATCCCAGCCGGCCCGCTTCCACGTTTAACTCGCGCAGGGCTGGCAGGATGAAGCCCTCCACGTCCGGGGCGCAACCGGTGTCCAGCAGCAGGGCGCGCTGCGCTCCCACCAGCAGGGGCAGGCGCAGGGGCCTTCCCCCGACCACGCCCTGCAGCAGGTAGACCCCGGCGAACAATTCCTGGAAATGGCCCATCTCTTCCTCCTTGAACAGCTCCGGTTTCCCGCTATGATACGATATTAACTAGTCTCCCTCAAGTCCCCAAAAAGGGGGGTGGAAGCGATTGACAGGGACCGGCGCCGCGAATTACATTACCCTGCACAGAGGGGCAGTGTACATCCAGCGCAGGTTTGCAGGAGGAGTCCCGCCGATGGATATCTACGTAGGCAATCTCTCCTACCGGGCCACCGAGGACGAGTTGCGCCAGGCCTTTGAAGCCTTTGGGCGGGTGGATGGGGTGCAGATTGTGAAAGACAAGATCACCGGGCAGTCGCGCGGTTTCGCCTTTGTGCAGATGCCGCAGCAGAGCGAGGCCGAGGCCGCCATCGCCGGTATGCACGGCAAGGAGTTCGGCGGCCGCACCCTGACGGTGAACCAGGCCAAGCCCCGCCAGCCCCGCTCCGGCAGACCCTAGGCGATCAGCAAGGATATGGACGTGTTTACGGTGTCGCGGGAGGACCTGGAGGAACTGGTGGGGGAGTGAGGCGGGAAGGCCGGCAAGTGCACGGGGATTTGCCCGGGAACCCCGGCGGATTCTGCGGCGTTTTTATCTAAAAACATCCGCGGATTTTGTCGATCTGTCGAGGGAGTGGTTGCCGATGAAACGGACGTTGTTGTTGCCGATTTTGGGCCTGGTGGTCGCAGTCGCCGGGGGGTGCGCCCAGGAGAAGGCCTGGAAAGAGACCTACGGAAACGGGCAGACCAAGCTGGATTACCAGTATTACGAGGACGGCAAGGGCGGCAAGGTGTATTCGGGGTACTACCGCGAGTACTACGAGAACGGCAAGCTGAAGGTCGAGGACCATTTCGCCGACGGCGAGCGGAACGGGAAGCGGGCCGAGTACTACGAAGACGGGCAGTTGAAGGTCGAGGAGCGCTTCAAAAACGGGAAGAGAGAAGGGAAGCGGATCGAGTACTATCAGGACGGCAGGATGGCGTTCGAGCGCGAATTCGCGGGCGGGAAATGCGTCTCAGGATGCTGAGGAGGCGGGAATACAACCGGAGAAAAATTGGTAGCCCGTACGGGATTCGAACCCGTGTTGCCGACGTGAGAGGCCGGCGTCCTAGGCCTCTAGACGAACGGGCCAAAAGACCAAATATGGAGCAATAAAAATAGGCCCCCTCGCCTTGGTTGTCAACACTAGAACTGCGCTGCCGGCCAGACCCGCTGGCAGCCCTGTTTCACCCGCTGGGCGATCTCCAGGGCCGGTCGTTGCCACAGGTCGTGGCAGAACAATTCCACCGCGTGCCAGCCGGTGTAGCCGCAGGACTCGATCTTCTGGTACCACTCGTGCAGCGGCAGGACCCCTTCGCCGGGGATCACCCGGTCGTTGTTGACATTGGTCAGCTCGGGGGGGCAGGGCCGCAGGTCGTCGAGGTGGCCGTAGATGATCCGGCCCTTGACCAGGTCCAGGTCGGAGAGGCGCGAAGGGGAAACGGCGAAGTGGGCGGCGTCGAAGAGGAAGCCCACATTGGCGCGGTCTGCCAGATCGAGGACGCGGGCGGCGGTCTGCACCGAGCGGCAGAGCCGGCACCAGTTCATCTCCAGGGCCATGCTGAGACCGCGCGGGGCCGCCAGAGCGGCCAGGTGGGTCACCTGGCCGGCAAAGCGCTCCAGGGCCTCGGTGTAGGCCTGGTCGCGGGCCGCCAGGCCGGCTTCGCTCTGGTCGGGAGCAGCGGGCAGTTCGGCCGGGCCGTCTCCCCCGAAGACGATGAGCGGACAGCGCAGGGTCTCCATGATCTCCAGGGCCTGAATAAATTCTTCCCCATTCTGGCGCCGGGCTTCCTCGGCGGCAAAGGCGGTGACCACGTGGCCGGTGGCCCCCACCGGCTGCAGGCCGGCGGCGCCGACCAGGTCGCGCAATTGCTGGAGGGAGTGGGTCTCCAGGTACTTCTTGGCCTTGCCCAGGTGCAGTTCGAAGGCGCTGAAGCCGGCCTCGGCATAGGCTTTGAGATCTTCCTCCATCGGGGCGTTGAGGGTGGTGATCTGGTGCAGGGCGATTTTCATCTGACGATCTCTCCTGAGAGGATACTCCCCATAAACATCGCCCTGCAGGCCGGGCTGTCAAGCGTTTGACAGCGCCGGACCTTGGCCTTATCATGCGCGCCAGGAGGAAGAGGCATGGGCGAGAAGGAGCAGTACGAGGTGAGGTACGGCCCCTTCTGGATGATGTCGCAGAACATCGCCACCATGGACGAACCGCCACATCTGACCCCGGCGACCCGGGCCCGCTATAGCCGGGAGCAGTTGGATCTGTTCAGGGCCTGGCCGCCCAGGGAGCAGTAGGGAATCAGGGGAGGGTGAGCAGGTAGCCGATGGTGACGGCCGTCAGGCCGAAGCTCGACAGCAGCAGCAACCAGCCCAGGAGGTGGCGCCGGGTGAGTTTGTACCACAGGTACACGCCGCTGAGGGTGAAGAGGATCAGGGCGGCGCTGGCCAGGTCGTAGCACACTGCCCAGATATCATAGACCAGCCCGCCCCCGTACCCGTGCAGGCGGTGGAAGCCGGTCAGGGTGCGGCGCAGGTGCTCCCTGGATTCGGTGATGCGCACGCTGTCGCCGGCGGCGGCGATCACCGCCTCGTAGGAGGTGCCCGGGCGGAAGTAAGCGAACCTCCAGCTGCCGTCCTCCCGCTTTTGCGGGGGCTGGCGCTTGCCCTCCAGGCCGAAGGCCTGTTCCAGGTGGGCGGCGTAGGCCTCGGAAGTCTTCTCGCCCTTGTATTTCAGGCGCAGGGTGCGGGTCTTCTTCTCGGGGTCGCGGTTGGCCAGCAGGCCCTCGTGGATCATGAGATAGCCGGTGGCGAAGTACATGAACACCAGGCTCAGCAGGAAGAAGGCGGTGTAGAGGTGGATGCGGCGGATGATCTGGTAGAGCACGGCTAGCCCCAGATCCAGATGTAGAGCATGAAGAGCAGCCCGCCGCCGGCCCCGGCGCCCAGCAGGATGAGCCCCACCAGGCGTTCGCTGGGTTTGGCGGTCCACAGGCAGACTCCCGAGACCATCGAGAAGAACACCACCCAAACGCACACCTCCGTATAGATCGCCCAGAAACGCATGAAGCCGGCCCCGGGCATGTTCCCGCTGAAGCCGTGCAGCGCGCCGATGATGGGCCACAATCCGGTGTCAGTCTCCTCGATAAACACCAGATGCACTGGTTCCCGCAGGGGCAGGATGGCCACCTTTGGTTGCTCCTTGGGGGGGGGGGCATTGGGCGGGGACTCTTTTCTGCCGCCGGCCTGGGTCTCGCCTTTCTTGGGTGGCACCGGAGGGGAGGGTGCCTCCTCCTCAGGGACCGCGCCTAGTTCCTTGGGGGACTGCACCCGGACCCTAAACTCTTTGCCCGGGCGCCACACCACAAAACGGAAGTAGAGCGAGTCCTCGGTTTCGGAGCGATCGGTCTCCCAGGTCAGGGTATAGCCCCCCAGGCCCAGGGTGTCGCGCAGGGCCTCGGCCAGGCGCTGGTCATCGGCGATGGCCGGCAGGGTGTCCAGGGAGCGCTGGCGCTCGCTCTTGAGCGCTGCGGGTTTGCCGAAGTGGTGGTTGAAGTTGAGCGAACTGATCCCGAAGATCACCAGATAGCTCGAACAGAGCAGGCCGGCGTAGAGGTGTATCTTGAGCAGGATCGCGCGCATGACTGTGGACCTTAAGGTAGTCCCAATTTAAGACCAAAGGCGAATTTCGCAACTGCGCGCCCCCTCCCGGGGAGGGTGGCTTGTCCCTCGCCCGCCTGATGGTATATTAGAAAGCCCGCTGTCTCCAACCCATCCGCGGAGGAGTGCTGTGCCAGGTCCTGCTTTCCCCGACGCGTCCCTCAATCTCACTGGCCGGCTGCTGCGCGTCTTCTACGCCCCGCGGCGCAGCTTTGCGGCCCTGGAAGAGGACCCCGACTGGCTGGACTGGTTCGTGCCGGTGGCCATCGTCTGCCTGGTGGGGGCGGCCGCCCATTTTCTCACCCGCGACCTCGCCTTCAACCCCGAAACTCCCTTCATCAAGGAACAGCTGCAGTCGCTGGACGAGGAACAGCGGCAGCGGCATCTGAGCGATCTGGCCCAGACCTGGGAAAAGGGCTGGCTGATGGTGGTGGCGGGCACCTTCAGCTCGCTGGTGCTGGTCAGCGGCATCCTGTTCCTGCTGGCCCGATTCGTCTTCACCAGCCAGGTCAGCTACCGCTCCCTGCTGGTGGTCAAGGGCTACGCCTCGCTGATCATCGCCGTCGAGTGGGTGGTGCGCACGGTGCTGATCCTGGCCTGGCAGACGCCGATGGTCCAGACCGGCCCGGGCTTTCTGGTGCCGGAGACCATGGCTCGCAGCTTTGCGGGCCAGACCCTGCTGGCCCTCAGCTTCTTCGACCTGTGGCAGGCGGTGGTCCTGGGACTGGGCCTGGCCGCCGTGGCCAGGGTGCCGGCCAGGAAGGCGGTTTTCGCGGTGCTGGCGCTGTGGCTCTTCTACGTCATGGGCCTGGGGCTATTGGGCAGTCTGATCCAGGCCGCCGGAACGGGCCAGAGACTCCCTCAGTAAAGCGGGTGCGGCAGGCAGCGCGGTGGGAAGGGGCAGTGCGGGGGTGCTCTAAGCTCTGACCCTGGCCAGTTCCATGCCCGACAATTCAGCCAGCAGCAGGCGCCAGGCCTGGCGCTGGCGCGCCAGTTCGCCCCTGAGTTCAGCGTAGCGGCGCTTCACCTCCTGCCGGTCGCGGTCCAGGTGTTCCTGGAACTGCTGCCTGGCCAGGCGCAACTCCTGCCTGAAGTGGGTGAACTCTTCGAGGGCGGCGAGGAACTGGCGGTGGGCCTCCTCCAGGCGGGTGCGCCAGGCGTCTGGCTCGGTGGCGTGTTCCAACTGCTCCAGGGCGCGCTTGAGCTGCATGGAGAGGCGGGCCTTTTCGATCTGGACGACCGGGGGCCGGCGCAACTGGCTGGCCAGGCCCAACCAGGAGCAGAGGCGGATCACCCATTTGGTGGGGTCGAATTGCCACCAGCGCACCCCGTTGCGGTAGTCCCACTGGAAGAGGTGGTGGTAGTTGTGATAGCCCTCGCCGTAGGTGAAAAAGGCGATGAGGCCGTTGTCGCGGGCGGTGTTGGCGTCGGTGTAGGTCTGGCGGCCCCACATGTGGGCCAGGGAGTTGATGAAGAAGGTGAAGTGGTGGTTGAGCACCAGGCGCACCAGGCCGGCCAGCAGCAGGGCCCCCCACAGCTGGCCGTGCCACCAGCCCAGGGCCAGAGGCACCCCGGCATTGGTGAAGATGGTCAGCGGGAGATAGTACTTGTGCTGCCAGCGGACGATGGGGTCGCGCTGCAGGTCCTTGACATTGGCGAAGTCGTCGGTGAAGTTGTTCTGCTTGCGGATGATCCAGCCGACGTGGGAGTGCCAGAAGCCCTTGGGGGCCGAGTAGGGATCGCGGTCGTTGTCGTCGACGAAGCGGTGGTGCTGGCGGTGGTCGGCGCACCAGTGGAGGATGGTGTTCTGCATGGCGCAGGCCCCCCACACCGCGTGCCACAGGCGCAGGGTCCAGTGCGCCTCGTAGGCGCGGTGGGACCACAGGCGGTGGTACCCGGCGGTGACCGCCAGGCCGGTGGCCGCCATGTAGAAGGCAAAGACCCCCCAGGCGAAGGCGTCGAAGCCCACGGTGAACGCGTACCAGGGCACGAGGATGAGCGCCAGCAGGGGGGTCAGGGTGAGGACGATGAAATTGGGAATTTTGAGCGGGGGCTTTTCCATTTGGAATCCTTCTAGTTGCAGTTCACTCTACCACCACGGCGGTGCCGCTGACGCTGACCATCAGCATGCTGCCGGCCTGGCCGATGACTTCGTAGTCCAGGTCGATGCCGACCACGGCGTCGGCGCCCAGCTGCCTGGCCTGTTCCTCCAGCTCCTGCATGGCGAGCTGGCGGGCGCGGTCCAGTTCCTTTTCGTAGGCCGCCGAGCGGCCGCCGACGATGTCGCGGATGCCGGCGAAGAAGTCGCGGAAGAGGTTGGCGCCCATGATGGCTTCGCCGGTGACAATGCCGCGGTATTCCTTGATGCGCCGGCCTTCGATGGTGGGGGTGGTGGTGAGGATCATGGGATTATCCTTGGTGTCGCAATCTTTTATAGTATAAGCAAAATTCCTAGAATAGCCACCCCTTTCAGGAGCTGAAGGCCATGTTCAAACTGGCGGCCATGAGCAGTGTGTGTCCGGACTGGAATCTGGAAGAGACCATCGCGGCGATGCGGCGCCACGGGTACCAAGGGCTGGAACCACGGGTGGAGTGGGATCACGCCTGCGGCATCGAAGCGGACCTGGGCCCCGCCCGGCGGCGGGAGGTGCGGGCGCGGCTGAAAGAAGAGGGGCTGGAACTGGCCTGCATCGCCACCGGGGCGCGGCTGGCCGCCCCCGATCCCCAGGAGCGGGCCCGGCACCTGGAGGACCTCAAAAGGTATATAGACCTGGCCGGGGATTTGGGCTGCAGCTGGGTGCGCACCTTTGGCGGGCCCCGGGCCAGGGACCAGGAACTGGCGGCGGTGGTCGAGTACGTGGCCGAAGGGTACCGTCAGGTGCTGGCCCAGGCCAAAGGCCGGGGAGTGACCCTGCTCTTGGAGACCCACGACGACTGGAGCTGCGCCGCGCCGGTGCGGGCGGTGGTGGAAGAGGTGAACCACCCCCAGTTGCGGGTGCTGTGGGATTTCATGCACCCCCAGCGCATGCTGGAAAGGCCGGCGGAGACCTTTCAGGTCATCGGCCCCTACACCGCGTACCTGCACGGGCACGACGGGGCGTACGTGGAGGGCAGGATGCAGATCGTGGCGCTGGGCCAGGGCGTCATCGACCACGCCGGCCCCCTGCGGCTGCTGGCCAGCGCCGGCTTCGAGGGGTACTTCTCGGTGGAGGTGATCCATCAGCGCGGCCAGCCCCACGACGCCGAGGGGGTGATGCGCCAGTACGCGGAGAAATTCAGGGAGCTGGTGGCGGGGTTATGAACGGCGATTTCTGAGAGCAGCCTGATAATGGTTTCCTCAGTTAGCGTCGGGGAGCGACCCACTTCGGGCTTTCCCCAGGCGCGTCCTTCACCCTCGCTCGCTCATCGCTCCGCTACCCGACCGCCCCACCACGCAGACTTCCCTACCCGACCACTCCCCGGGAAAGCCCTGCGGGGTCATCTCCCCGCCGCTGGGTATGAAGGGAACCTCACTCAGCGAGCCTGGGCGGTTTCGCGGCGGTATCTGGCGATCACCCAGGCCAAGAGGCCCAGGCCGGCGACGAGGAAGACGAAGAAGAGGGCAATGACGTCGTGCTGGGGGGCGGTTTGCAGCGTTGTGAAGTTCCAGCCCACCTGCCCGAGATAGGCCTGGCGCAGCTGATCGCGGTTGATGACCTTCTCGGCGATGCCGGCCAGGATCAGGCCGATGCCGGTCCAGCCCGTCCGGGCGCCGGCCCGGCCAAAGCTGGCCAGGCCGATGCACAGCGCGCCGACGGTGAAGAACACGTGGGCGCTGACGAAGAGGATGCGGGCCGCCCCTTCCTGATCGAGGAAGATGGCGCGCAGGTGACCGGGGATGGCGTAGTAGAACCACAAACCCACCCCGATTTGCAAAGCGGTGGCTCCCAGAAACCAACTCCCTCCCCAGCGGCACATGAAGGCGGCGCGCGCCTCGTCCCGCTCCCGCAATCCCAGGCCCAGCACCATCATGCCGGCCACCGCCACTGCCGAGAGGGCGAAGTGCAAATAGCGCGGCCACAGGGTGGCCTCGTCCAGGTTCCAGTGCCAGCCCGAGCCTTGGGTGCCCGTGTAGATGCCCAGCCACTTCTGCGGCGTCTGCATCAGGGTCAGGTTGTTGACGTAGATGAAGGCCACCATCAGGAACATGGCCAGACTGATGCCGATGAACCAGTAGCGCCGCCGCGCAAAGCGGGCGAAGCCGCGGGTGTAGAGATAGAGGCTGTAATAGCCGATCAGGATCAACAGCAGCACCCCCAGCCAGACCCAGGCCATCAGCACCGAGGAGGTGTAGAAGAACTGGCCGTAGATCCCCTGCACAAAGAGCAGGGGCGCGATGCCGAAGGTGATGGTCAGGGAGACGGCAAAGGGCAGGATGTGCGAGAGGCGCTCGGCCAGGTGCTCGTGGCGGTGGCGGCATTCCGGGCTGCCGCTGTGGCGGGAAACCAGTTCCGAAACAAAGGTCAGCACCAGGCCGCCCAGCAGGATGTTCATCAGCACCACGTGGATGGAGAAGGTCAGGTAGAGGAGAAAGAGGATCAGGCCTATCTCCCCGGGCACCGGGATGGGGTCGGGATTGGGAATGGGCAGGTCCATAGACTACCTGTTGGCCGCAGTCAGCTCAGAGGGAGGAGCGCCGACGACGTCGCCGATGTACTCGGCCAGGGCGCGGCGCTCGGCTTCGTCCCCCATGAAGGGAGGCATTAGATTCGTGGCCGGCAGGCTGATGAGCCGGTTGAAGATGAAGTCGCGGTCCCACCCGTGGGCCAGGTCTTTCATGGAGCGGTAGCCACTGGGGGTGTGGCAGCTCAGGCACTGGACGCGGAAGAGCTGCTCGCCTATGGCCACGCGGTTCTGGTCGGTGATGGTCTTCTCGGGGATCCACTTGTTCTGGCGCAGGAGGCCGTACCGGGTGGAGTCGGCGGCCACGGTCTTGAGGGTGCCGTTGACGTAGAGGTAGTCGTAGATGACATAGGGTTTGCGCAGCATTTCGCGCACGCTCTCGGTGGCCCCGGTGACCGCCAGCCCCAGGGCCAGGATGGCCAGGCCGAAGCTGAAGGTGAAACTGCGGGGATTGAAGAAGGGCCCCAGCAGGCTGACCACGTAGATGGTCACCGAGAGCAGCATGATCAGCAAGAGCAGCCGGGTCAGCACCGAGAGGTTGCCGGCGCCGATATTGGCGATGCCGTTCTCGACCAGGGCCGCCACCGTGGGGGGCAGGGTGGTGAAGAACCAGTAGAGGCAGATGGGCAGCAGGAAGAAGGAGGGCATCAGCCACTTGGCCGAATAGTGGAGCATGCGGACGCGCAGTCCCTCCTCTTTGATGCGCGCGCAAGTGACGATGGAGAAGAGGCCGGCCAGCGAGCAGGTGATGGCGGTGCGCACCACCACCGAGGGGAAGTAGGAGGGATTGAAGAAGGCGTCCCAGATGTTGCGGGTGTGGATCCAGTCCCCCGGGGTGAGCATGAAGGTCAGGATGCCGTTGATGATCACCAGTGACAAATAGGCGATGCCCCAGTAGAGCCAGGCCAGCTGCAGGTGGAACTGGGGGGAGACCTTGCCCCAGGAATAGTAGTAGAAGAAGGCGATGGCGATCTCGACCAGGAAGACCACCCATTCGATGGCCCAGAAGAACATGAAGTTGTGGATCAGCGCCGAGATGCCGGTGGGATTGACGTTGCCGATGGCGAACCAGATGCCCACCCCGCCCAGGGCCCCGAAGACGGTGGTCAGCAGCATGAAGAAGTTGGAGTAGCCGCGCAGGAAGCCGAGCACGGCCTGGTCGTTGCGGCGCAGGGCCCAGGTTTCGGTAACCGCCAGGTACAGGCCCCCGCCGATGGCGAACTGGGCCACGAAGACGTGGACGATGGCAATGCTGCCGATTATCCAGCCCCCGCCGGCGGCGTGGACGTTCCAGACGGGAAATTCGAGCATCAGGAATAGTACCCCCAGATGGTGAAGACGATCATCCCGGCCAGCAGGGCGATGCCGAAATAGAAGGTGCCGCGGGAGCGCCAGGTCGGCGCGCGCTCGGAGTCGATGAAGGGGATGAGCGCCCACAGCGCCCCCACCAGGCCAAAGAGCAGCATGCCCAGCAACTCACCGGTGATGGGGCCCACCTCGGGCGGGAAGAGTTTGAGCAGCTGGAACATGGCCAGGAAGTACCATTCGGGCTTGATGTCGATGGGCGCCGGCGCCAGCGGATCGGCCTCCTCGCCCAGTTCCCAGGGGAACATCACCGCCAGCAGCCCCAGGAAGTTCATCACCAGCAGCCAGACGTAGACGTCCTTGATGGCGAAGTCGGGGAAGAACTTCATGTACTGCTTTTTTTCCGCGGGCAGCTTCTCGAAGAAGGGCGGCTCGTGGAGGCCCTGGATCTGGATGAAGAACACATGCAGCCCCAGGACTCCGAAGAACATCAGCGGCAGCGCCCACACGTGCAGGGCGTAGAAGCGCTCGATGGTCTGGGGGCCCAGTTCCTTGCCCCCGCGCAGCATGTCGGCGACAAAGCCGCCGAAGATCGGCATGACCTCGCTGCTCTTGACGCCGATCTGGGTGGCGAAGAAGGCCAGTTGGTCCCAGGGCAGCAGATAGCCGCTGAAGCCGAAGGCCATGCACAGGGCCAGGAGCACAAAGCCGGTGACCCAGGTCATCTCGCGCGGGTACTTGTAGGAGCGCATGAAAAAGCAGCTGAACATGTGGACGAAGACCACCAGCACCATCAGATTGGCCGACCAGGAATGGGTGGAGCGGATCAGCCAGCCGAAATCGACCTGGGACATGATGGCCTGGACGCTGGCATGGGACTGGCCGGGGTTGTAGTGCACCATCAGCAGCACCCCGGTGATGATCTGCACGATGAAGAGAAAGAGGGCGATGCCGCCGGTGTAGTACCAGGCCGAATGCCGGTGCACCGGGACCTGCTTGTGCTTGAAGAACTCGACGATCCAGCCCAGGTCGTAGCGCCGGCGGACGTAATCGGGCAGAAAAGCGGTGTTGGGATCCTCGGGATCGTGGCGGTGGGACATAATCAGGCCCTGGAGACGATGATGTCTTCGCCGTCCATCGACACCTTGTACTTGTCGAGAGGCGCCGGCGGCGGGCCGGAGACGTTCTTGCCCGTCAGGTCGTAGGTGCCGCCGTGGCAGCCGCAGAAGATGTGGTTCTTTTCGGCGATGTACTGCACGGTGCACCCCAGGTGCTTGCAGGTAGCGCCCAGGGCGACGAGTTCCCCCTGGTCGTTCTTGAGCAGCAGCACCGGCTTGGTGCCGAACTTGACCAGCTTGGCGCGGGTGCTGGCAAAGTCTCCCAGTTTGCCGGCGATGATGGACTGCACCGCGTTGGCGGTGTCCTCTTCCACTCTGGGCTTGAGATAGCGGTACACCGGGTAGATGAAGGCGCCGATCCACACCAGGAAGCCGCTGGTGAAGAGGGTGCGGATAAAGTCGCGGCGCACGGTTGCCTTGTCCGGCAGATGGAGATGGGGGTGGTGCTCATGGTGGGGGTGGGAGGTCTGATCCATAAGCGCGCTGGCTCGCAGTTTGGGGAAATGATGGCTCTAATGTAACGATTGTCCCCCTACCCGTCTACGGCAAATTGCGCGTTGGTGCGGGGGAGGCAATTTGCTATCTTAGGAGCAAATTCGCCGCCGAGGGGATCGCCGGTGGCATCCCCGTCGGCCGGGATCAACCCCGGAGAAGGCGGGACGTACCAGCCTCAAGGCGCTTGAGAGGCGGGGGTATATGAATGATGAATCCGCACTGTTGACCGAGGTAGGGGAATCCTTTACCCAGACCCTGCTCGACGCCTTTCCCGGGCAGGCCTGCATCGTCGATGCGCAGGGGTGGATCCTGGCGGTCAACCAGGCCTGGCAGACCTTTGCCGCCGATAACGGGGCGGTCTGGGCCAGGGAAGGCGAGCGGGTCAACTACCTGGAGGTGTGCGAGCGGGCCACCGGCGAAGGCGCCAGCCAGGCAGCCCAGTTCGCCGCCGGCCTGCGCGAGGTGCTGAGTGGGGCGCGCCCCCGCTTTGAACTGGAGTACGCCGGTCACGCCCCGCAGGAGCGGCGCTGGTTCGTCGCCGCGGTGACCCGCTTCACCCTGGCCGGCCGTCTCTGTCTGCTGGTCTTCCACCACGACATCAGCGACCGCCAGCGGCATGCTGAGGCGACCCGGGTGGACCTGGCGGTCCAGCGGGTGCGCAACGAGGTGCTGCTCATGGAGGGCGAGGCCGACTGGCACAAGGTGGTGGGTTGCTTCCACCATGAGTTGCGCACGCTGGTGGAGTTCCACATGTGCAGCATCCAGTTCGTAAACCTACAAAAAGGTCTATTCGGCGCTTACAACTCCAGCATGTCGGCAGCCGAATTCCAGCGCGAAGGTCTCAATTCCCCCCTGACCCCCAGCCTCAGGCAGGTGGTGGAGAGCGGCCAGCTCCTCTACCGCCGCAGCCGCCGGGAAATAGAGCAATTCAAGGACTCCATCCCCCTCGACGTGAAGTGCGTGGTCGACGTGCCCTTCCTGGGCGGCACCATCGCCATGAACAGCACCGCGGAGAACGCCTTCAGCGAGGGCGATATCCACGTGCTGGAACAATTCGCCGGGGTGATGAACGAGGTGTACCGGCGGCTGGAGGACCTGAAAAAGCTGGGCCAGGCCGAAAGCCAGCTGCGCCAGGCCCAGAAGATGGACGCCGTGGGCCAGCTCACCGCCGGGATCGCCCACAACTTCAACAACATGCTCCAGTCCATCCTCCTCAACCTGGAGCTGATCTCCGCCAAGGCCCCCCCCAAGCTGCAGGCGGGTCTGAACGAGGCGACCGAGGAAGGGCTGAGGGCGGCGGAGATGATCCGGCAGCTGATGATCTTCGGCCGCCAGCAGCCGGCGGGTCACTACGGCTCCTTCGACCTGGCGCAGGTGGTGGAGAACACCGTGGACATCTGCCGCAAGACCTTCGACCGCCAGATCGCTCTCAGGGCCGAGGTCGCCCGGGAACTGCCCCTGGCGCTGGGCGACCCCACCCAAGTTCAACAGGTATTGCTCAACCTGTGCATCAATGCCCGCGATGCCCTGAAAGGGGTGGAGCGCAGCGCCGCCCACATCAGGGTGAGGGCGGGGGTGCGCGCCGCCGGGGAAGCTGCCGGGTGCTGGCTCTACGTCGAGGTGGAGGACAACGGGTGCGGGATGGACGAGGCGACACGCGAGCGGATCTTCGAGCCCTTTTTCACCACCAAGGAGGTGGGCAGGGGCACGGGCCTGGGCCTGGCCACGGTCTATGCCATTGTCCGCGACCACCAGGGCCAGGTGGAGTGCCACAGCGCCCCGGGGGAGGGAACCACCTTCAGGGTCCTGCTGCCGCTGGGGGACCAGGACCCCGAGTTGGGAAATCAGGGGCGGGATGCCATTCCCCGGGGCCGGGAAACCCTGCTGATCATCGACGACGACCGGGGGCCTCGCCAGACCATGGTCCGCCTGATGCGCGAATTGGGCTACACGGTGTTGGAAGCGGCAGACGGGGGCAAGGGCCTGGAGATTTTCCGGCGGGAAGGGGAGCGGCTCGGCCTGGTGATCCTCGACCTGTCCATGCCCGGCCTTTCGGGGGGACAGGTGCTGGCCAGGATGAAGGCGCAGGCGCCGCAGCTGCCGGTGGTACTGTGCAGCGGCTATGCCCTACCTGCCTGCCAGTTCGAGGGCGCCGCGGCCGTGCTCCAGAAGCCGGTGCAGGCCGCCGAGCTGGGGCAGACGGTGCGCCAGGCGCTGGACCAGTTCAAGGAGTCTGATGCCGGTTGAAGGCCACCAGTTCGGCGTAGCGCAGCCCCTGGCCGCCGAAGAGATCGAGGCTGCTGCCCACGGTGAAGTCGAGCCGGCCCTGCCCCAACTGCCCCAGCAATGCTATATCCTCCCAGCCGCGTATGCCTCCGGCGTAGGTGGTGGGCAGGGGCGCGGCCTGGCCCAGGAGGGCGACCAGTTCAGTGTCGATGCCCTGCTGCCGGCCCTCCACTTCCACGGCGTGGACCAGGAATTCGGCGCAGTGGGCGGCCAGTAGTTCCAGGTTGGCGGCATCGACCGCAAAGTCGGAGAGGCGCTGCCAGCGGTCGGTGGCCACGAAGTAACGGCCCTGGCGGGGGGCGCAGCTCAGGTCGAGGACCAGGTGTTCCCGGCCCACGGCCCGGCTGAGGGCTTCCAGGCGCTCCTGGTGCAGCCGGCCCTCCCCGAACACATAGGAGGTGGCGATGAGCGCGGCAGCGCCCCGTTCCAGCCAGCGGGGGCCGTTGTCGGCGGTGATGCCGCCCCCCAGCTGCAGGCCGCCGGGAAAAGCGGCCAGGGCCTGGGCGGCGGCCTCCTCGTTGCCGGGTCCCAGCATGATCAGGTGCCCCCCCCCCAGACCGTCGCGGCGGTAGAGGTCCGCAAAGCGGGAGGCCGGCTGGTCGCTGGCGAAGTTGGTGAGCAGCCCGCCCTGGTCGCTCAGGGTGGCGCCGACGATCTGCTTGACCCGGCCCTGGTGCAGGTCGATGCAGGGGCGGAAGCGCATCAGCAGTCGATCCGGTACTTTTCTAGTTTGTCCGGATCGAGGCTGGCGCCCAGGCTGCTGGTGAAGGGCTGGGGGCGGGGCAGGCGCACGGGAATGGCCTTGACGGCGGTGATTTTCATGGGCTCTCCAGGGATCTCAATTTTGGAGGTATAAGGTAGCGGGAGCAGCGGAACTGGTCAAGCAGGCGGAGGGTGGCTCAGGAGGTGCTGGCGGAGATGCGGCGCCGCTCCTGGTCCCAGCCGGTGATCGTCTTCAGCGGCCAGCTCACTGCCGAAATCGAGGCAGAGCTGCACCCCCTGGGGGTCAGCGGCTTTCTGGCCAAGCCCTTCCGCATCGAGACCGCCGAGCAGCTGGTGCGGGAGGTGCTGGACGCGGGCGCCGAGGGTCGCTGAGGTGAATCAGTGGTGTTCCTGAGGCGGGGAAGCCGCTGCCGCATAGAGGCTCAGGGTGGTCTGGCCGTACTCCCGCTGGCGCTGGCGCTGGAGCCGGCCCGCCTCCGGGGGCAGTTCCAGGCTGTGCTGGTGCTGGACGAAGCACCAGCCGCCCTCGGCCAGCAGCCCGCCCGCTCCCAGCAGCTGCAAGAGCGCCAGGGAGAGGGGGAGGTTGTTCAGCCGGGCCTCGTAGGGCGGGTCCAGATAGACGAGGTCGAAGCGCTGGTCGCGGTCCTCCAGCCAGGGGATGAGGACCTGGGCCTTCAGGTGGTACAGCTCCAATCCTTCCAGCCGCCACTCCCGCTGCAAGCCCTGCAGCAGGGCGTAGCGCCGCTGGTCCGGCTCGTTCATGGCGGTCCGGGCACCCCGGCTGTACGCCTCCAGGCCCACCTGGCCGCAACCGGCGCACAGATCCAGAAAACGCATCCCCTCCAGGTCCGGGCCCAGCATGGAGAAGACCGCTCCCTTGAGCAGGGAGGAGGTGAGGCGGATCTGGCTGTGGCGGGCATTGAAAGGGATGACGCGCCCTTTGAGGGCCCCGGTGATGATGCGCATGGGATGGACTCAGGCCGCCGGCGGGTTCAGGGGTTCCCAGAAGATCTGACCCTGGAGGCTGTAGAAGCTCACCTGGCGCAACTCCTCCTGGGCGGTGCTCTGGCGAAAGTGGGAAAGGCCGGCGCAGTCCAGGTCCAGGTCGAGTTGGCCGGGTTCCTCGCCGGGCTGGACCTGGAGCAGGGCGGCGGTGTGGGAAAAGGTGAAGCGCCGGTCGCCCTGGTCCTGCGCCCTGGGCAGGACGAAGTGCAGGGCGGAGCCGGCGTGCACCTGGCCCCTGACCCAGATCCGGCAGCGCGGGGCGCAGATCCGGGCCACCAGCTGGTCGATCTCCTCGGCCAGTTCCTCCAACTGGTGGAGGGTCCGGTCGCGCCGGGTCACCAGCAGGAAGAGTTCGCGCAACTGTTTGAGCAATTGCAAGAAAACCTTCTGGCGGGTCGGATTTTCGGATAGGTAGCGCTGGTTGGCCCTGGCCAGCAGGCCGATGATGCCCTTGGCGAGGAATTCGTCCAGCGCCGCGGTCAGCTTGGTCTGGGGCAGCTTGCCCAGCGACTGGTAGAAGGAGCGCAGGTCGATGCTGATCCGGTCGGGTTCCTGCCTGACGATCCGGCCGGCGTTGAAGTTGAGCGGAACCATGGTGGTCCTGCAGGCCCGGTCCAGGCGTTTCTCCTCCTGGTTGACCAGGCGGTCCAGCCGCTCGCGCTCCTCGCGAGCCCGGTCGATCCGGTTCCTCATCGCCTCGATCTGGATCTGCCCCAGCTGGTAGGCCCCCACCTCCGCCTGGCCCCCCTGCAGGTCGCCGCCGCACTGGAAATCGCAGGCGGCGCTCAGGCGGCACTCCTGCACCTGGCCGCCGATGTAGATGTTCCTGGCGCTGAGGTGGGCGTAGCGCGCCCCTCCCATGATCAGCACGTCGCCCTCGGCCTCGATACGGCAGGGCGCCACCGGGGTGCCGGCCACCTCGCCCTGGATCAGCAGCGAGCGCTTGCCCCTCAGTCGCATCGCCCCCGCTACCGCTCCCCGCACCAGGGCGTCGTGGTCTTCGGCATCGAAGAAGTGGTGGGCCTGCCGGGGATTCATCCCCTCGATGACCACCAAATCAGGGGCGGCGAGGATGGCCTGGGCCAGGGGTTCTACCGCGAAGGGTTCAGTCATGCTCGGCAGGGGGACCTTGTCCCCTCGATGACCACCAAATCAGGGGCGGCGAGGATGGCCTGGGCCAGGGGTTCTACCGCGAAGGGTTCGGGCATCGGGCGATATTCAGCGCAGGGCTGCGGGGGCAGTTCCCAGCAGGCGGATCTGGTCCATGATCCGGCTGATCCGGTCGGCGCTTTCGAGCAGTTGGTTGAAGATGGCGACGCCGACTGGTTTGGGGAGCATCACGTCGGTGCAGTTGGCTACCTCGCTGGAGATGTCCTCGGGCAGGTACCCGGAAATGAGGGCGATGATCGCGTGGGGGTTCATGTTGCGCAGCATGGCGACGACCTCCAGGCCGCTGGCCCCCGGCATGTGGATGTCCAGGGTGATCAGGTCGTAGGTCTTGCGCAACACCCGGGCGAGGGCCTCTTCTCCCGAGCCGGCGGTGTCGATGTCCACGTGAGTGTGGGCACGGGCCAGCGCCGAGAAGAAAGCGACGATGTTTTCCTCGTCGTCCACAATTAGCAGTTTCATCGCTGACTCCTTATCTTGCTCCCCTGGCAAGCGGGTGCAGCACTTGGGAATATCTTACAATATAGCCAAACAAAAGGACAAGCGTTCTGAATCATTGACCGCAGGCGGGCCGGCGAGTATCATCTGAAAACTTTTATTTGAGAGGGGAAATGGGCAAGAAGACCTACGATGTCGCCGTGCTCAAGGGCGACGGCATCGGCATCGAGGTGACGGACGAGGCGCTCAAGGTGCTGGGTGCCCTAGAAAAAAAGGGCGGGCCGGCCTGCCGCTTCACCGAGTACCCGGCCGGGGCCGGCTGCTACCTGGAACAGGGCCTGCCCCTGCCGGCGGCCACCCTGGAGGGCTGCCGGCGGGCCGAGGCCGTGCTGCTGGGGGCCATGGGCCTGCCCCAGGTGCGCTGGCCGGACGGCACCGAGATGCGGCCCCAGGTGGACCTGCGCATCGCGCTCGACCTGTACGCCGGGGTGCGCCCGGCCTACCTGTACGCGGCGCACCATACCCCGCTTAAAGGCAGACAGGCCGGGGAGATCGACCTGGTCATCCTGCGCGAAAACGTCGAGGGGCTCTTCGCCTCGCTCAACGGGGGGATCGAGTTGCGCGGGGAGGTGGCGGTGGATTCGATGGTCATCACCCGCTCGGGCACAGAAAGGCTGATGCGCTACGCCTTTGAGCTGGCCCGCCAGCGGGGGCGGGCCAAACCCAAGGTCACCTGCGTGGACAAGGCCAATATCTTCCGCTCCATGGCCTTCTTCCGCCGGCTCTACGACGAGGTGGCCGCCGGGTACCCCGAGGTGCTCCGCGAGTACGCGTACGTGGACGCCATGGCCCTGTACCTGGTGCGCCAGCCCGAGGCCTACGACGTGCTGGTGATGGAAAATATGTTCGGCGACATCCTCTCCGACCTGGCTGCCGGCCTGGTGGGGGGCCTGGGCATGGCCCCCTCTGCCGATATCGGCGAGGAGGCCGCGGTCTTTCAGCCGGTGCACGGCACGGCTCCCGATATCGCCGGCCAGGGCATCGCCAATCCGGTGGGCGCCATCCTCTCGGCGGGTCTGATGCTGCGCTGGCTGGGCCTGCGCCACCACGACGAAGGGGCCCGGGAGGGGGGCGAGCGCATCGAGGAGGCGGTGCGGCAGGTGTTGGCCCCCGAAGGCACGGGCACCCCGGATCTAGGGGGAAGGATGAGCACCGCAGAGCTGGGGGACGCCATTGCCGCCCGGCTCGGCTGAAATGCTGTCGCTTTCGCGGCGTCATTTTCTAGAATTGGCGCTGGGCGCCGCGCTCCTGGGCCGGCTGCCGGTGGCGGCCCAGTCTCCCCCCGCCGCTCGGGTCCGGCTGCGGCAACTGGGCCTGGCCATCGGTTCCCTGCCGCCCGGGCCGCTCAACGCCATCACCGACGTCGCTGGAGTGCGGGTAGGGCAGGTGACCCTGATCGCGGGGGAAGGCCCGCTGGTGATCGGCAAGGGGCCGGTGCGCACGGGCGTGACCGCCATCCTGCCCCACGGCGGCCTGCTCAGCCGCGAGCCGGTACTGGCTGCGGATTTCACCCTCAACGGCAACGGCGAACTGACCGGCATGGGGCCCCTGCGGCGCACGGGCTGGCTGGGTGCCCCTATCCTCTTCACCGGCACCGGCAGCGTGGGGGCGGCTTACGACGCGGCCCTGGGCTATATGCTGGAGCGAGACCCAGAGGCCCTCTCAGGGGTGCTGCGGTCCGAGCCAGTGGTGGGCGAGACCTGGGCCGATTTCCTGCACGACACCGCGGGCCGGCACCTGCATCCCGAGCACGTGCGCCAGGCCCTCGAAGCAGCGCAGGGCGGGCCGGTGGAGGAGGGCTGCATCGGCGGGGGCACGGGCATGCGGGCCTACGAGTTCAAGGCCGGCATTGGCACCTCCTCGCGGCAGGTGGAGGCCGAAGACCGGCGCTACACCGTGGGGGTGCTGGTGCAGGCCAACCACGGCCGGCGCTCCCAGCTGGTGATGGACGGGGTGCCGGTGGGCCGCCAGATCCCCGACCTGTTGCCCGAGCGCCCCGACCAACCCAAGTCCTTTCTCGCGGTCGTGGCTACTGACGCGCCCCTGCTGCCCCTGCAATTGCGCCAGTTGGCCAAGCGCGTGGGTTTGGCCTTCTCCACGGCCCAGCGCCGCGCTGTTGCTGCGGTGCAGTCCCTGGAGGTGCTGGCTGACGGCCAGCTCACCCGCCTGTACCAGGGGGTAGTCGAAGCCACTGAGGAGGCCATCCTCAATTCTCTGACCATGGCCCGGACCATGAGCGGCCGCGACGGCCACCTCATCCATGCCCTGCCCCTGGACCGCCTGGTCGAGGTGCTGAGGCACCACGGCAGGGTCAAGTGATGCGGCTGCGCGAGTTGGGCCTGAAGGTGGGCGGGCTCTCCCCGGGGCCGGCCAACAGCATCGCCGACGTGGCCGGGGTGGGCGTGGGCCACGCCGCCATCGAGGGGGAGGGCCTTTGCTGTGGGATCACTGCGGTCCTGCCCTACCCGCTGGAAACCAGGGAGCGCCGGCTCCATATCGGGTGCTGGGCCGCTGACGGGGGTTTTCCCCTCACTGCCCTGCAGGTGGTGGAGGATTTCGGGATCTTCTCCTCGCCCATTGTGCTGGCCCCGCCGGCGGCCATGGGGAAGCTCTACGAGGGGTTGCTGGGGTACGGGTTGGGGCGAGACCCGGGGCTGGACCTCGACACGGGCTGGCCGCCCCTGGTTCTGGGGGTGGAGGACCTCAATCCGCCGGCACTGGTCTACCGCGCTGCGGCCGAAACGCAGTTGAGGGCGGCATTGCAGGCCGCTGGGATCGGGGAGGTACAGGAGGGCAATGCCGGCATCGGGCGCGGGTTGGGGGCCTTTGGGCTCAAGGGAGGTGTGGGCACCTCTTCGCGGCGCTGCGAAGATTATGTGGTGGGCGCGCTGGTGGCGGCCGGAGGTGGTTCCCGGCTGTGGGCCGACGGGTACCCGCTGGACCTGTGGACCCGGTTGCCCACGGAAACCAGATCCGGCGCCTGCGCGGCGGTGCTGGCCACCGATGCGCCGCTGCTCCCCCACCAATTGGACCGCCTGGCCGGCCGGGCGGTGCTGGGATTGGCGCGCGCCGGGTTGCTGGACAGCGCCACCCGGCAGGGCGCGGTGCTGGCCTTCTCCACGGCCGGGCCGGTGGGCGAAGGGGTTGCAATGCAGGCCGCCGCCCTGGGTGAGGAAGGGCTGCCGGCTCTCTTTGGGGCCGCAGCCGAGACCTGCGAGGAGGCGGTGCTCAACGCCCTGCTGGCGGCCGAGCCGGCGCGGGTGGGCGAGCTGGCGCTGGAGGTGTTGAAACCAGGCCCTTGGGTGGAGGCCATAGGACGCGTTCAACGGGAAAGGGGATGGTAGCAGGCCTGCTCGAAACCCCGGAGGCCGTCGCCGCTTTCCGCAGCGGGTTGCTGGCCTGGTACCGGGCGCACCGGCGCGAACTGGCCTGGCGCCAGAGCCGCGATCCCTACCACATCTGGATCTCCGAGATCATGCTGCAGCAGACCCGGGTGGACCAGATGGACGCGTACTTCACCCGTTTCATCCGGGCCTTTCCCACGGTCCAGGACCTGGCCGGGGCCAGCGAGGGCCAGGTGCTCAAGGCCTGGGAGGGCCTGGGTTATTACGCCCGGGCCCGCAATCTGCACAAGGCCGCCAAGGAGATCGCCGCCCGGGGCGGCCAACTCCCCGACACCTACGAAGGCCTGTTGGAACTGCCCGGCATCGGCCCGTACACCGCCGCGGCAGTGAGCAGCATCGCCTTTGACCGCGACCATCCGGTGCTGGACGGCAACGTGGCCCGGGTGTTGTGCCGGCTCCTGCGCATCGAGGAGGACCCGCGCAGAGCAGCGGTGAAAGCCGCCCTTATCGCCGCCGGCGAAAAGCTGCTGGCTCCGGGCCAGGCCGGGGATTTCAACCAGGCGATGATGGAATTGGGGGCGCGGGTGTGCACCCCGGCCCGGCCGCGCTGCGGCGAGTGCCCGGTGGCCCAGGCCTGCCGCGCCTTTGGCGAGCTGGGCGATCCAGCCGCGCTGCCGCGCAAGGCGCCCCGCAAGGCGCGGCCCCACTACCAGGTGGCTGCCGGCCTGATCTGGAAAAGGGAGAAACTGCTCATCGCCCAGCGCCCCAGCGAGGGCCTGCTGGGCGGGTTGTGGGAGTTTCCGGGAGGCAAGCAAGAAGAGGGGGAGACCCTGGAGGAATGCCTGACCCGGGAGATCCGCGAGGAACTGTCCATCGAGATCGAGGTGGGGGAATGCTTGTGCAGGGTGGAGCACGGGTACACCCATTTCGGCATCACCCTGCACGTCTTCAGGGCCCGGTACCTGCGCGGGGAGCCCCAGGCCATCGGCTGCGCTGCCTGGCGCTGGGTGGACCCATTGGAGCTGGGCCAGTACGCCTTTTCGCGGGCGGACCGGCGGGTCATCGAAGAGCTGGGTTATGGATGATGCGGGAGAGGTCCACTGTTATCGGCTTCGGCACAGGTATGCGTCGGGGAGCGACCCATTCCGGCCTTTCCCAAGGCGCGTCCCGCCGCACCCCAACGTATGGGGTGCGGCGCTGCCTGGACGGGGCAGCCCGACGGCCCTTCCCCCGCAACACCA
>JACPJE010000254.1 GCA_016187725.1 Candidatus Latescibacterota bacterium | reverse complement strand
TTTTTTCGTTTCTTGGTTTTCACTCGAAATGCCTTTCTGGCTTTAGAGGAGGTTTATGTCGCCACATAAAATCTACCTCTGAACCGCAGGCATTTCGAGCTTTTTTTAGCGCCTCAGCAACCGATATTCGCTTGTTTTAGGGCTAGTTCCTCCGGCGAAGCCTTCTTGGCAGAGAGCGTCTGCATCACCATCCTGAGAGCCGACCCGCCAAAAGCCCGCTCCAGCAGGTCCCCCACCAGTTGTCGCTGGGTCTGCTGCGCGCTCAGCCGGGCCTGGTACACATGGGTGCGCGTGCGCTCATCCCGGATGACCAACCCCTTCTCGTGCATGATCTGCATGAGCTTCAGGATGGTGGTGTAGACCGTCTGGCGCTCGTCCTTGAGGGCCTCGTGGACCTGGCGGACCGTGGCAGAGCCCTGTTGCCAGAGGACATTCAGGATGGCTAGTTCGGCCTCGGTGGGCTTGGGCAGGTTTCGCTTCCTCATCAGCGCGAGCATCTCCTCCAAAGACGCGCAAAGCTACAGCGCATAGGACGAAGTGAGTCGTATCAAACTTCCTGTAAATATACACAATGTCGCAGGACTTGCCACGGCTGCGAATACCCCTTAGATTTTTTCCTCCAGCACTGTTATGCCTCCACGTGCAGCTCGCTCTCCTGTAACCACAGACAGCCCAGTCCTTGATCTGGCTGCTTCCCGCCCTCTTCCTGTCCTTCGGCTTTGGCCAGCTCTTCAAGTTCGCCCAGCGGCGGGGTTGTTATGCCCCGGCCGTGATTGCGGCCAACTACCTGACCATCGCCTCGCTGCTGCTGGTCTACCACCTGGCCACCGGCCAGACGCAGCCGGCCCCCCAGGCCTTCGAGGTGGGCGTTTTCACCGGGCTCACCTTCATCGGCGCCATGCTGCTGATGACCCGCGGCCTGGAGCTGGCGGCCGTGGGGGCGGTGCTCACCTCCTTCCGCCTGGCCATCCTCATCCCCATCTGGGCTTCGGTCTGGCTGTGGGGGGAAACTCTCACCCTGGTGCAGCTGGGGGGGATCGGCCTGGCCCTGGTGGCCCTGGTGATGATGACGCGCGGCGACCAGCGCAGCCACCAGCTCTCCCCCCTGCACAATCTAGTCCTGCTCAGCCTCATCTTTGTGGGCCAGGGCATCGCCTTCTGCGGCATGCGCTGGGTCCACTACGCCGGTCTGGACGCCCATTATTTGCAGGTGCTGTTCTTCGTCACCCTCACCGCCGGGGTGCTGGGGGGGCTTTTCATCTGGTATCAGGGCCGCCGCCCCCGCCCTCAGGACCTGCTCATGGGCACCGGGATCGGGCTGTACAATCTCTTGGCCCTCAGCGTCAACCTCATCGCGCTGAGCCAGGTGCCTGGCACCCTCTACTTTCCACTCCAGGGCTGCGCCGTGGTCCTGCTCGATAATCTCTTCGCCCAATTCTGGTGGAAGGAACCCCTCTCCCGTCCGGCCCTGGCCGGGGCGGCCCTGGGGGTGCTGGCCATGGTCCTGGTGCTCTGAACAACCAACCGAAAGGAGTTAGAAATGGCAGGAAAATTGGCAGGCAAGACTGCCCTGGTCACCGGCGGGGGGCGCGGCATCGGCAGGGCCATCTGCCTGCTCTTCGCCCAGCAGGGCGCGCGCGTCGCCGCCGCCGACCTGGACCCCCAGACCGCCCGGCAGACCACCGCTGAACTGTCCACCCCCGGATTGGGTCTGCAGCTGGACGTCACCAAAAAGAACCAGGTACAGGAGGGGGTGGCCCGCACCCTGGCGGAATTCGGTCAGCTCGATATCCTGGTCAACAACGCCGGATACGTGACCTATTCCACCTTTGAGGAATGTACCGAAGAACTCTGGGACCGCATCCTCGACATCAATCTCAAGGGCGTGTTTCTGTGCAGCCAGGCGGTGCTGCCCCACATGAAGGAGCGCCGGCAGGGAGCCATCATCAACCTGAGTTCCCTGGCGGCCAAGAACGGCGGCCTGGCCGCCGGTCCCCCTTATGCGGCCGCCAAGGCCGGGGTCTCCTCCCTGACCATCGGCCTGGCCCGCTTTCTGGCCCCCCATCGGGTGCGGGTCAATGCCATCGCCCCGGGAGTCATCGACACCGCCATGACCCGCTCCCCCCAGCACGAGAAGATGGTCGCCACCATCCCCCTGGGAGAGAAGGGCCAGCCCGAGGACGTGGCCAACTGCGCCCTCTTCCTGGCCTGCGAGGACAGCCGCCACATCACCGGGGAGATCATCGACGTGAACGGGGGGCTGTACATGGATTGAAACCCTCAGTCGTGGATGTCCACCTGCAGGCACAGGCCCCTGGGGGAGAGGTTTTTCAGCAACAGGCCCAGTTCTGCCTGAGACAACCCGCCGGTGATGATCAGGGGCAGGTGCTGGTTGAGCAGTTGGAACACCGGCAGGAGTTCCGCCACCCCGGGACCCGCCGGCCAGTCCAGGCTCACCTGGACGGCGCGCAGTCCCTGCACCTGGAGCAGCACCTGGGCCACCATGCCGATGAAACCCGAGTGGGTGTGCATCAGGGGGTAGTCGAAGCTGGCGCAGATCCGCTCGTCACAGCAGACCAGGAAATCCCGGTACAGCTCCGGTGAGAGCAGCGCCGCGTTGTCGCACTGGGTGCGCAGGGACCTGCCGGGTGCCCAGATCCCATAGAGACAGTACCCCTCCGCAAAGGAGGGCACCGCCGCGCTCCAGGTGCGGGCCACGGCGATGAAGATCTCCGTGCAACTGGCCAGCAGGCGCCGGGCGCGATCCGGCTGATCGATCAGCGCCAGGCAGAGCGCCTCGTCCCCCAAGGCGGCGGCGGCCATGTCCACCGGGCCGCGCAACAAGGGTTGGCACACCGGGTACTGCCCCTGGGCTTGCTCGACCTGCAAGCGGGTTATTTCCAGCAGCCTAGCCAGCCAGGGATCATCGGAAGCCAGTTGCAGGCCAGCGGGTTCCCCCAGGAAGCACTCTGCCCAAACGTGCCCGGTGCGCCAGCGCAGGGGGCAGCCGGCGATGGCTTCGGTCCAGCACAGATCATAGGGGGCCACCCCCTGGATGAAGTCCCCGGACACCAGCGTCCCCGGACGCCCGCTGGCCAGGGGCCCTGCCGCGATGTCTTGGGGCCGCAGCAGATCGCCCTCACCCACCCACCGGCCATCGGCCAGCGGGAAGGGGTCCCTTTCCTTCAATGCTCCATATCTGCCCACGCTCAAAAGGGGTTGCGCTACGGGCGCCATGTCCCAGAACAACCGGTGGCGCTCGCGCAGGTCTTCGACTGCTGATTGCACAGTGCGCATAAATCCTCCTTTGCCGGGTTCCCTGTAATTCATACTCCAAAGGCCCGCGGCTGTCAAAAAATCAGGGGATCATCCAGCCGCCCCGGGCGTCTGCCTGGAACAGGCACCGCAACCGGAAGGAAATCTTCTCTGAGAGTCTGGAAGGCACCGGGTTAGCGATAGTTCCCTATATTATATTATGCCCCGAATATCCTACTCTATTATTCTCCGGGAGCAGGCAGACCGCATCCGAGTGGACTTCGAGACCGAGTACGGGCAGGTCACTGCCATCCATGTTGTGCAATACGAAGCCTTCTTCAAGAACCACTGGCATCCAATTGCCCGGTACGACACCGCCCACGGATTCTTTCACCAGGACCTCTGCACTTCTCGTGGCAGTGTGAAGTACCGCATCGCCATTCACAGCCTCGGACAGGCGCTCACGCACGCCGTACAGGATCTCAAGGAGAACTGGCTGAGATATCGCCGGCAATTCACAGGAGAACAGGGATGAACGAACAAGTAGTAGCCTCTTCACTCTCAGATGCTCGGAAGTTCGAATTCATGGAGATCTTCAACCAGGTCGTTGTCTTTGACCAGAGCTTTGCAGAGCGGTTGCCCCAAAGCGAATTCGAACTTGCCTTTGACGGTTCGGGAAACATCTACGTCGATGGTCGGCCCTTCGGTGCCAATGTCCTGAGCCTGCACCAATCCCTGGCGGTGCGCTGAGATGAAAGGCATCATCCTGGCCGGTGGCGCCGGCTCGCGTCTCTACCCCCTCACCCGCATTGTCTGCAAGCAGCTCCTGCCGGTCTACGACAAGCCGATGATCTGTTATCCCCTCTCAATTCTGATGTTAGGCGGCATACGCCAGATCTGCATTGTCTCGACCCCCAGGGATCTGACCCTCTTCCAGGCCTTCCTGGGCACCGGCGAGGAACTAGGCCTGGAATTCTCCTACGTGGTGCAGGAGAAAGCCGAAGGCATCGCCCAGGCCTTTCTGCTCACCGAACACTTCATCGGCGATGATGCCTCCACCCTGATCCTGGGCGACAATGTCTTCTACGGGGATTACTTCTACAACGAGGATGGGTTTGCGCGGACGGTGCGGGAATTCGGGGAGGGGGGGCTGATCTTTGGGTATTATGTCAGCAATCCACAGGACTTCGGAGTCCTGGAGTTCGATCAGGATTCCAGGGTCATCAGCATCGAGGAGAAGCCCAAGGCCCCCAAATCGAACTACGCGGTGCCGGGGCTGTACGTCTACGACCAGCAGGTGATCGGGATCTGCAAGAGCCTCAAGCCCTCGGCGCGGGGAGAATACGAGATCACCGACGTCAACCGCACCTATCTCGAATGGCAACAACTGAAGGTGCAGCGCCTGGGCCGGGGCATAGCCTGGCTGGATACAGGTACTCCCTCCAGCCTGCAGGAGGCCAATGCCTTCATCGAGGCCGTGGAGCGAAGGCAGGGATTGAAGATCGCCTGCCTGGAGGAAATCGCCTACCGGCAGGGCTTCATCGCCCAGGCCGGGTTCCAGGCCCTGATCGCCAAACTGCCCAAGTGCGACTACCGCCAGTACCTGGAACGGGCGCTCAGCCAGGGGGGGTGAATTACTCTCGCCCGGCGCACAACTCCTGGAGCAACTTCCGGTACCCCTCCCGCCCTTCCCGCTCCCAGCTCTCCAGCAGCGCCGAGCCTACGATGGCCACCTCCACCTGTCCCTGCAGCCGGCGGATGTCCTCGCCCTGGCGCAGGCCGAAGCCCAAGCCCAGGGGCAGGTCAGTGGCCTTGCGGCAACGGGCCACAAAATCGTAGATCCCCGCTTCCAGCTCCGTCTTGCTACCTGTCACCCCCTTGCGGGCCACGGCGTAGACCATGCCCCTGGCGTGCCGGCCAATGTGGGCCAGGCGTGCGTCGGTGTTGGTGGGGGCCATCAGCATGATGGGACTCAGCTCGCAGCGGGCGCTGTGGGCGAACAGATCGCCGTATTCCTCCACCGGCAGGTCGGGCAGGATGAAACCAACCCCTCCCCTGGCCTGCAGTTGGGTGCAGAAAAGCCCGTGGCCCAGGCGGAAGACGGTATTGTAGTAGCCCATCATCAGCAGCGGAAAGGGGAAAATGCCGGCAGCCCGCTCCATCAGCCCAAAGTACTGCTCCAGCTTCAGCCCCCCAGCGATGGCCTGCTGGTTGGCCCGCGCAAAGGTGGGCCCGTCGGCCATTGGCTCGCTGAAGGGCATCTGCAGCTCCACCAGATCCACCCCGGCCTGGGCCATCAGTTCGAGCATCTGCCAGTTGGCCTCCAGGGAGGGAAAGCCGGCGATGACGTGGGTCATCACCAGGACCTTTCTGGACTGGAGCCGCTGGCGGATGTAGGCGTCGAGGTTCACGATTTGGCCACCTTGTCCTTGAGGAACTGGACCCAGTTGCGATCCTGTAACGCAGTGGCGATGGTGAAGATGTCCTTGTCCCCCCGTCCAGATAGATTGATCAGCACCTGCTGGTCCGGGCGCATCTGACCCACCTCGCGCAGGGCCCCGGCCACCGCATGGGTGCTCTCCAGGGCGCCGATAATGCCCTCGGTGCGCATGAGCTGCCTGAGGGCGGCGATCACCTCCTCGTCGGTGGCGGCGGCAAAACGCACCCGCCCCAAATCTCTCAAGTGAGCCAGGATAGGGCTGACGCCGATGTAGTCGAGGCCGGCGGCCACCGAATGGGTTTCGCGCATCTGCCCTTCCTCGTCCTGGAGGAAAAAGGTCTTGTACCCTTGGGCGACGCCCACCGAACCATCGCCCGCCAGCCGGGCAGCGTGGTGCCCCCCTTCGAGCCCCCTGCCCCCCGCCTCGACGCCCACCAGCTCGACCTGGGGATCGTCGAGGAAACCCAGGAACATGCCCGTGGCATTGGACCCCCCGCCCACGCAGGCGTAGATCCGGTCTGGCAGGCGGCCGGTGAGAGCCAGCATCTGCTCGCGGCTCTCCACCCCGATGATCTGTTGGAAATAGGCCACCAACTGCGGAAAAGGATGAGGCCCACAGGCCGTGCCCAGCACGTAGTGGGTGTGGTCCATGGTATAGGCCCAGTCGCGCAGACATTCGTTGATGGCGTCCTTGAGGGTGGCCGAGCCCTCGGTCACCGGCACCACCCGGGCTCCCAGTTGCTCCATCCAGAAGACGTTGGGCCGCTGGCGCTCCACGTCCACTGACCCCATGTAGATGGTGCACTCCAACCCCAGCCTGGCCGCCATGGTGGCCGTGGCCACCCCATGCTGGCCAGCCCCGGTTTCGGCGATCACCCGCTTCTTGCCCATGCGCCGCACCAAGAGCCCCTGGCCCATCACGTTGTTGATCTTGTGGGCCCCGGTCTGGTTCAGATCCTCGCGTTTGAGAAAGAGGCGGACGCCGCCCTTGGCGCGGCTCAGGTTGTCGAGCGGGGTCAGCGGGGTGGGACGGCAGGAATAGGTGCGCAGCTCCCGGGTGTATTCTTCCCAGAAGTCGGGGTCCCGGCGGGCCTGCTCGAAAGCAGCCTTCAACTCCTCGAGGGTGGCATGGAGGACTTCGGGGACAAAAGTCCCCCCGTAGGGGCCGTAGTACCCAGGATGCCCAGGGGCGAGGATCTGGTCCAGCATTTTACTGGATCAGCTGCGCCCTTTTGAGCGCTTCGACCAGGGCGTTGCCGCTCTGGGTTTCCTCCTTTTTCTGGCGCTGGCGGAACTCCTTCAGATCGGCAGCGGCTTCGGCGCTTTCGGCCTGTTTGATGGAGAGGCGCAGCCGCTTGCGCCTGCCGTCCACCTCCAGCACCAGCACCTTGACCTCCTGGCCCAGACTGAGCACGTCGCGGGGATGGGCCACCCTTTTCTCGGCCAGCTCGGAGACGTGCACCAGGCCGCGCACCTTGCCTTCCAGGTCGACAAAAGCCCCGTAGGTCTCCAAAGCCTCGACCTTGCCCTGGACCACCATCCCCTCCTTGAAGCGGTTGGTGACCTGGGTCCAGGGGTCCTGCTGCATGGCCTTGAGCGATAGGGAGATCCGCGCCTTTTTCTTTTCGCCCAGATCCTTGACCTTGAGCACCCGCACCTGGAGCAGTTGGCCTTCCTGGAGGACTTCCTTGGGATGTCCCACCCGCTCGTGGCTCAGTTCGGAGACGTGGATCATGCCCTCGATCCCCCCGCCCAAATCCACAAAGGCCCCGAAGGGCTCCATGCGGGTGACCTTGCCCTCCAGTTGCGCCCCCTCGACGATGCCGGCCTTCACCTTGCCTGCCTGCTCCTCCTGCTCCTCTTCGAGCAGGGCCCGGCGGGAGAGCACGATGTTGCGCCCCTGGTCGCTGTAGCGGAGGATCTTGAATTTCAGGGTTTGGTCGCGGAAGGTCTGGGGATCTTCGACAAAGTGCAGGGCGATCTGCGATATGGGGCAGAAGGCGCGCACCCCCTGGATATCCACGCCCAGCCCCCATTTGTTGGTGGCCTTGACCTGACCCTCGACCGGGATGCCGGCCTTGTACGCCTGGTAGAGCTTGTCGGTGGACTGGTCGTGCTGGTGCAGAAAGCGGGTCAATAAGATTTCGGCCTGGTCCTCGACCACAAAAGCCTCGATGGGATCGCCCACCGCAAAGACCGGCTTGCCCTCTGCATCGCACAGTTCGAGGGTCTTGATCCGGCCCTCGCTGCGGCTGCCGAAATCCACAAAGCTGTCCTCGGGGCCTATCTTCACCAGCACCCCGTTGACCTTGGCGCCGGTTTTCACTTCCTGCCGCTGACCGGCTTCCTGCTGGGCGAGCAGGCGGGCGAATTCCCCGCCGCCCTGGGTTTCAGCGGTCTGGCCCTGGGCCTCCCCCTCGGGGGAGGGTCCTGCATTCTGGGTTTGCGCGCTTTCCGACACTTCGCCGACTCCTTTGCTAAAAGCTCCCGGGGTGGGATCCCTCAGGGGAGCAAAAGCACCTTGCCCGTGGTCAACCGCCCCTGCAGGGCCCGGTGCGCCTCGGCGGCCTGAGCCAGGGGAAAGCGGGCGCCGATGCGCAGTTCGAGCTTGCCTTCGCCCAACCAGGAGAGCACTTCAGTGGCCCGCGCCAGCAGTTCCGGACGGGTGGAGGTGTAGTGAACCAGGGTGGGCCGGGTGAGGAACAGGGACCCCTTGGTGTTGAGCACGCCGGGATCGAGGGGGGGCACCGGGCCGCTGGACTGGCCGAAGAGCACCATGTACCCACGTGGCCGGAGCACGTTCAGACCCTTGTCGAAGGTGGTCTTGCCCACCGAGTCGTAGACCACATCGACCCCCCGACCCCCGGTGAGGCGCTTGACTTCCGGCTCGAAGTCCTGCTCGGTGTAGCGGATCACCTCGTGGGCACCGGCCTGGCGGGCTAGCGCTTCTTTCTCAGCGGTGGAGACCGTGGCGATCACCCGCGCCCCCCGCTGCCTGGCCATCTGCACGAGCAGGAGCCCCACTCCGCCGGCGGCGGCGTGGATCAGGGCAATATCCCCCTGCTTGAGCGCATAGGACCCGTGGACCAGATAATGGGCGGTCATGCCCTGCAGCATGGCCGCCGCAGCGGTCTGGAAATCGACCTGGGCAGGCAGGGGCACCAGCCGCGCAGCCGGCACGGCGGCCTGCTGGGCATAAGCCCCCAGGGCGCCGGCATAGGCCACCCGGTCTCCTACCTGGACTTCCTGCACCCCCTCGCCGAGGGCACTCACGGTGCCGGCTGCCTCCATGCCCGGGATGCAGGGCAGGGCCACGGGGTACAGGCCGGCCCGATGATAGGTGTCGATGTAATTGAGACCGATGGCCTCGATCTGCACCAGCGCCTGGCCAGCGGCCGGGATGGGTTCGGGAGCCTCTTCGTAAACCAGCACCTCCGGCCCGCCGTACTGGTGAAAACGCACTGCTTTCATGTGGGTTCCCCTTCTGGTGAGCAGAATCTATAAAGTACGAATTGGAAGGACGCCAGACAACTCGTGCTCTTCCCTGTCTTGACGCCCTGAACAAAAGCCATTAGTGTATCCCTCATCACCTCCATCCACCCTCATCCCCCCCTGTGCCGCCATGTCCAAGAAAAAGCTGAACCTCATCCTCTTCGGCGTGGACAGCCTGCGCGCCGACCGCATGAGCTGCTACGGGTACCACCGCCAGACCACCCCCCACATCGACAAACTCGCCAGCCAGGGGGTGCGCTTCGCCCAGAATTTCTCCCCCCATATCCCCACCACCTCGGCCTACTCGTCCATGCTAACCGGCCTGGATGCCTTCTCCACCACGGTGGTGGCCCTGCGCCACAAGGGCACCCTGCCCGAACAGGTCAAGACCCTGCCCGAGATCCTGCGCGACGCCGGGTACGATACCTCCTGCGTGGGCTTCACCGGCAACCCCGCCTCGCGCGGTTTCGACGTGTACCACAACTACTCCGGCTGGGGCAGCTGGGTGGAAGGGCGCAGCCCCAAGGCCGAGAACCTCAATGCCGTGGCCATCCCCGAACTGGAAAGGCTGGCCACCCAGGACCGGCCCTTCTTCCTCTTCCTGCGGCACATGGACCCCCACTCACCCTACCTGCCTCCCGTCCCCTTCGAGCGCATGTTCTACAGCGCGGATGAATGCGCCCCGGGCAACCAGTCCATGAAACCGGTGATGTCATTCAAGCCCTTCTGTGATTACTTCGCCGAATGGATGCCCCCGGGGATCACCGACATCGACTACGTGGTCGCCCAGTACGACGGGGCCGTGGCCTACATGGACGCCTGCATCCAGCGCATCCTCACCCGGGTGGAGGAATTGGGCCTGGCCGAGAACACCCTGGTGGTGCTCAACGGCGACCACGGCGAGACCCTCGACGAGCACGAGTGCTGGTTCGACCACCACGGCATCTATGAGAACACCCTGTACGTGCCGCTGATCCTGCGCCTTCCCGGCGCGCTGCCGGCCGGTCGGGTCGTCCCCGGCATGACCCTGCATCAGGACCTGGTGCCCACCTTGCTCGAATTGATGGGCATCCGTAGCAAGATCAAGTTCGACGGTTCCTCCCTGCTGCCCCTCATCCGCGGCCAGCAAACCTCCAACTATTCGGACTTCTACATCACCGAATGCACCTGGATGCGCAAGCACGGCTGGCGCACCCCCGAATGGAAGCTGATGGTCGCCCTCGAACCCGATTTCCACTTCAAGCCCCCGGTGGAACTCTACAACCTGCTCAAGGACCCGCTCGAACTGAACAACCTGGCCGACCAGGAGCCCCAGCTGGTGGCCCACCTGCGCCAGCGCATGGAAGCCTGGATCGCCCGGCGCGAAAAGGCCACCGGCCGCACCAACCCCATGTACACCAATCTCGACTGGCACGGCAAGGACGGCGTGGGGCCTTTCAAGACCTCGCAGCAGGCCTACGACACCCTGCACATCGGCTCAGTGGGCACGGCCAACCGGCTCCAGGCCGGCAAGAAGGCCGAGACCAAGAAAACAGCGCCCCGCAAAAAAAGGTGACCGATAAAAAGCGGCGGGGCGCAACGCCCCAACGTATGGGGCGTTGCGGGGGAAGGGTCTTGGGGAGTGCCGTGAGTGTTGCGCCGCACCCCATACGTTGGGGTGCGGCGGGACGCGCCTTGGGAAAGGCCGGAGTGGGTCGCTCACCGACGCTTCCCTGCTTCAGGAACTGGGGGGCAGCGGGTAGATGCCGTATTCGACCAGGATTTCCACGTCCTCCACCACCACCCCGCCCACCAGATCCTCGGGTCCGCGGACCAGGGCGATCTCCAACAGATTCTCCCCCTGGCAGGGCCGCACCTGCCCCAATTCCAGTTCCAACCACTGCCCGGCGTAGGGGTCCACCTGGCGCAAGGGCGTGCGCCGGCACACCGCGTCGAGGGCGCGGCCGTTCAGCCTGAAATCCAGCTGGTGGGCAGAGACCAGGTTGCCCATCCCCAGCCTGAGGCGCATCCGCTGCACCCGGTCGTTGGCAGGGTCGTCGGCGATGGAAAAATGCAGGGGGTAGTACCGGGCAGGGTCCGGACCACTGATCTCCAGGGGCAGCTGCCCCGGATAGTCGTGGTCCCCGGCCTCGGCGCAGCGCCGGCGGAGAAAGTAGTGCTTGTCCTTCCACTTGATCAGCTCCTCCTCCCCCAGCTCGCTGAGGATGCGGCGCTCCCCGTCTTCAAGCGGCCAGCCCAGGAACCAGGTGTACATCCCGTCCGCGTCCAGCCGCCAGAAATTGGCCGCCGCTGCCCGCAGCATGGCCGGGGTGGCATTGGCGCGCGGATGGAAGCGCCGGCTGTCGTCGTGGCGGTAGGGCTGCAGCACCGGGTAGACCGAGATCTCGCGCTCGTGAGCCCCCTCTATCAGCCAGCCGACGGGCAGATCCGCGTCGAGGACCATGGAGAGGTAGAGCAGGGGCGCCACATAGTCCACCAAGCCCTCCTGCAGCCAGTTCCTGATCTCCAATCCGGATTTCAGGTTCAGCTCTTCGGCAGGGTAGACCCGCACGCCCACCTCTTTGCCCTGCTCCTGGGCCAGTTGGGCCACCTGCCGCACGAACTCGGTCATGGTGGCGGTGTGCTGGCCCACGTCCTCGGGCCGCAGCCAGAAGGCACTGCCTCCAGGCGCCGCAGCAAAATCCAGTTCCACCCCCTCCACCTCGTACCAGGTCAGCAACTCCGCCAACACCGCCAATTGATGGGCGCGCACCTCGGGATGGGCAAAACCCCGGCCCCCTTTGGCCAGGGTGTACTTGGCGTCCAGTCCTTCCCATCCCCCCATGCGCACACTGGCGAAGAAATCGAGCCCTTGCTGGTGTGCCCTGCCCACCAGCACCTGCAGCGGGTCCAGACCCCGGTCCAGCAGGCTCTGCATGTTGTGCCATGCCCGCCAGTAGCAGGCATCGGCAAAGGGCCTTTTGTCCTCGCCAAAACGCAGTCCCACCTGCGAGGGGTAGAACAGGCCGTCCCCGCGCGACACCCCGTAGATGAAGGTATCCACCCCCGTGCCAGCCACCTCGTCCACCGGCGCCCAGGCATCCTCCAGGCGCATGGGAGGCTCGTACACAAAGAGATAGTAGTGGCGGGCGTCGTTGAAATAGATGGTGCGATGGCGTCTCATGGCCTTCCCTCCTCGGGGGGAATCGCCCGCAGCAGCACGACCAGGGCGGCATAGATCCCCGGGGATGCAGCCACCACCTCCTCGCCGTAGAGATCGGGCGGGATCTGGGAGGGGACAGGGCCCAGATGGCCGGTCAGCGCCCCTGCCTCCCGGGCGATCAGGCAGGCGGCGGCAACGTCCCAGGGCTTGAGGGTCTCGTAGAATCCGTCCAGCCGGCCGGCCGCCACCCAGCAGATG
>JACPJE010000272.1 GCA_016187725.1 Candidatus Latescibacterota bacterium | reverse complement strand
CGCGTTCGTCGCCCTGGGCAAATTCGAACTCCACCCGGCGCTCGTGGCGCACCAAGACCGGCTCGTATTCGAGCAGGCCCTCGTACACCGAACCGAATTCCTCGACATTGAGGGCCGCGTAATTGACCCGGATCAGTTGGCCGGTGTCGGGGTTTTGGTACAGGCCCAGGGCGCGCAAACAGCCCAGCAGCACATCGTTGCCCATGGTGCTGTAGTTCAGGGGGCCGATGGCTTCGGGACTGAAGAGGTCGCCGGCCAAGGGCGCCAGGCCCAGCTTGGGGCCGGGACCTCCGGCGGCAAAGAGGCGGAAGGTCGCCAACAAGGCCAGCCAGAGATCGTGCCGGCGGTGGTCGGCCAGATAGCGCTTTTCGGCCAGCCGGCGCAGCCGTTGCAGGCTGTAGTAGCGGTAGTACAGGTCGCGTTGGGCACGGGAGGGGGAGAGGGGATAGACCAGGTCCCGCTCCTCGATGACCAGCAGGAAGAGGATGCGGTAGATCAGGCGCAGCAAGTGCTGGTAATAGGCGTTGGCGTCGAGATCCCCGGAGGCAACGGCCTGGCGCAGGGCCTCGTTTTTCGGGTGGGAGAGAAAGCCCTTGGCAAAGGAGAGGATGGCCTGCTCTACGGCGCGGCTCAATCCCTCGCGGATACGCGCCCCGGAGTCGAGGGAGTCCTGGTGATAGCGCTCGACGAGGCTTTCGGCGGTGTTTCCCTGCGTCGCGGGCAGCCGCGAAACGTGGAGCAGGCGGAAGAGAACCGCGAAGTCGGCAAAGAGCCCGTCGGCAAAGATGCGGTCGAGGTCGAACTCCAGGTAGGTGAGCTTGACCAGCCGCGAACTGTCCCGCAGCAGTCGCAGCATCCGGCCATTGGTGACCAGGCCATAGAGTTGGTCGGTGAGGTTGAGGTATTCCTGCACCATGGCATGGGCCGACATGCGCAGGGCAGCCCGTTCGGGCTTGCGGTCCAGGCCGGCAGGCTCGCGGTACCCGGTGATGTGGATGGCCAGCTGCGCCCGGTTGGTGGCGCGGTGGGAGATGGGGTAGCTCTTGCCGTTCACCTCAGCCCCGCGCGCCTGGTATTCGAGCTGGTACCCCAGCAGGCCCAGCAGGGGCACCACCCATTGCTGGCGGGTCTCGGTGGTGGCCAGCGACTCGGGTCTGAGGGCGTTGAGCCGGCGCTGGAAGATGCGCCAGTAGTCCTGGGCATCGGCCCAGGCCCGGGCGATCTCGTCCTTCACCTTGGCGGAGGGCTCGAAGCCAAAGTCAGCGGGGCGCTGCCCCGGCGCCTCTTCGAGCCGGTCCAGGATGTCCGGGGAGAGGATGGCCCCTTCGATGCGGATGGAGGGGAAGTTCATGAGGAGCCCTTCCCCAATTGGACTTGGTCCCTGAACTTGGTTCTGTTGCTGCGACCGGACCAAGTCACCAATGCCGTATTGTTTTGTTCTACAACAAGTTGACTTAGTAATCGGACTTGGTCCCGACTTGGTCCCGACCTGGTCCCTGACTCTGGCCGTGACTCTGGCCGTGACTCTGGCCGTGGCCCGACTGGTGGGGTGACTGGTGGGGTGACTGGTGGGGTGACTGGGGGGGCAGCCAGCCCGCCAGGTTTGCCCCGCAGCAGGTCGCGGATATTGATCGGCAGGGACATAGGTTATTCCGGCAACAGGATGTACACGCCGAGTAGATCCATCGGCAGCACCGGGTACACCACCTGAAAGTGCTGGGCGTCCAGGAGCGCGCTGAAGCGCTCGTGGGCTGCGACCAGTTTTTTCGACTGCTGCTCGGCCACGGTGGCGAATTCGACCTGGAGAGCCTCCAATATCTTCAGCTCGTTGTCGAGGAAACTCGCCCGGGCCGGGGAAGAGAGATCCGAGCTGGCCCGCGCTTCGCTCAGCAGGGCCTTGGCCTAGGCGTAGCCGAGAAACTCCCTTTCCTGGGGGGTGCCTCGCCAGCCCCAGAGGACCATCTCTTCGGCTACCACCTGATGCCGGCCCTGCTGCTCCTCGATCACGTTGCGGCAGCGGAAGAGGAGCAGGGTGGTCTTGGTCGCCACCTGCCGGGTGCGGATGACCGCTGCCCGGGCAGCCCGTTTTTCAGACCGGGCGAGGGTATTGGCCATCACCAGTTGGCAGAGTTGTTCGACAAAGCGATTGTTGCGCCCCAGGTAGTGGTAGCCCTCCGGGGTCGGTGAGACAAAGCTGATGGCGACCCGGTCTCCGGCCGGCAGCAGCTCCAGCAGTTGGGGCGGCATATTGCCCATCACCACCCGGTAGCCTTTGGCGTCCTTCATCTCACCTGGACCCCGAAGAGGTCGTTGAGCGCAGCCACCACAAACTCCTCCACGGCCTTGGGGTCGCCGATGGCCTCGTCCACCTCGCGCAGATCAACCTCGATCTCCTGGGCCTTGATGGCATTCTGGGCAAAGATGCTGCGGGAGATCTTCTCGCGCTCCGCCGCCTCATCGACCTTGCGGGTGACACTGGCCTTGGCCTTGGCGGCTTCGTCGAAGTCGTCGAAGCTGAATTGGAGCTGGCCTTTGTCGCGGCGCTTGGCAATCTTCCGGTCCGGATTGAGCAGCAGGGCCTGGGTGATGGTGTCGATGATGCTCTGGGAGTCCTCGGGGAAGGGCACGTTGATCCCGGTGGACCGCTTGATCTGGCGCACCTTGCGCAAGAGCACGTCGAGCACGATCCCGTCGATGGGATTGTCGGCCCCATAGAGCAGGCAGGCCTTCACCTCGGGCGCCATCTGCCCAAAGCGATCCACCCGCCCCTCGCGCTGCTCCAGGCGATTGGGGTTCCAGGGCAGGTCGTAGTGCAGCACCCCGGTGAAATGGGCCTGGAGGTTGATGCCTTCGCTGAGGCAGTCCGTGGCGATCAGGACCCGCAGCGGCGAGTGGCCCATCTCCTCAATGCGCTGTTTGCGCAGCTCGTCGGGCAGTTCGCTGGTGATGACCTGCAGATCGAGCTTGGGAAACCGGGCCTTGAGCCGTGGGGCGAGCAGCTCGCCCAGGTAATTGGCGGTGGCGATATAGCGGCAAAAGACCACCGGGTTGAACTTCTGCGAAAGCCACTCCTCTAGAATCAGCTCGGCAGAGGCGAGTTTCTGGTCATCCTTTGGGTTGGCTAGCGCTGCCAGTTGGCCGGCAAAGCCCCGCAGTTGCTGGCGCTGGTGGCTGGTCCAGTCGTGCTGCTCCACCACCTGGGTGGGGGTGTTGTCCCCCTCAAAGCCGAACTCGGTGTCGCGGACCGGGTTTTCCTCGACCTCGGGTTCGGGAGCAGTGGTGGTTTCAACGCCGGCAGTTGTGGCCAGGGCAGAGAGCCGGGTGTTGAGCATCTCGATGCCGGCCGCCGGGCTCGACATCACCCCGCGCAAGAGCGCCAGGGCCGCCCAGTACTGCATCCTGCGTTGGGCCGGGTGATGGGGGTCCGGGGCGATGAGTTTCCTGGAGAAATCGAGGATCTCCTCGAAAAAGAGCCCGTATCCGGGTGACAGGTCATAGGGCCACTCGAAGGGGTCGCGGCGCGGGAAGGGGGTGTCCTCACCCATCCACTTCTCTACATCGGCCCGCTTGCGCTGCACAAAGAAACGGGCCAGCTCGCGGCGCTGCGCCGGGCTCGACTGGGGCAGGTCGAGGGTCTCGAACTCTGCTTTGAGCAGACCGAGTAGGGAGTGGAACTCCTCGGGCTTGCCGCTGTGCGGGGTGGCGGTGAGCAGGATGAGCTGCTGGCCCGGTTTGTGGGCAATGCGGCTGACCAGATGGTAGCGCTGCTGCTGGCTGGCCGAGGCGCCGGCAGGCCGGGCGCAGGTGTGGGCCTCGTCCACAATCGCCAGTTCGGGGCATTGCTCGACAAAGACATCCCGGCGGGTATCCCCTTTGATGAAGTCGATGCTGATGACCTGGTAGGGATAGTAGTCGTAGACGCTGGTATCCCCTTGGATCTGCCGGTCCAGCCGCGCCTGGGTGTTGGAGCGGATGATCACCGCCTCCAGGTCGAGCTTGTCGCGGATCTCGGCCTGCCACTGCTCGCACAGGTGGGGCAGGCAGATGACGGCAAAGCGTCTGATCTTGCGGCGGTCCAACAGCTCCTTGACCACCAGCAGGGCCTCGATGGTCTTGCCCACCCCCACGTCGTCGGCGACTAGCAGCCGCACCTCTTCCTGACGCAGGGCCATGATCAGGGGCACCATCTGATAGGAGCGGGGCCGGAAGGAGAGTTTGGCCAGACAGCGGAAAGGGCCGGCCCCATTGCGGAAGGCCAGCCTTGCCGAGTCGTAGAGCAGCCGGGCGGTGCTCAGGTCTCCTAGGTCCTCCTTGGCCGGCGGCAGGAAGGTCGCATCCACAGGCAGGTCGGCCTCAATCCCCAGGGGCAGGTAGATGCCGGCGATTTCCTCCTCCGAGCCGCCCAGGGGTTTGACCACCAGCAGATCTGGGTCCTCCGAGGGCAGCACGATCCAGTCGCGGCCCCGCAGGGTGACGAGTTTTCCCGGTTGCAGGGTCTTCATCGCACCTGGTAGAAGATATCGGGGCGTTCGGCCACCTTGGCGGCGAGGTGGTCCTTGTAGTAGTAGACCCATACCTCGTCGCCCTGGGCCATGATCTCCTGGCGCTTGGCCTGGTCTTTGGCCTTCAGAGCCGGATCGTCGTGCGGCGTGCCATCGCAGAACACCCAGATGCGCGGCTCGTAGTAAAAGTCCGGCTGCACGTAGATGCCGGGGACTTTCTCCTGTGCGGTGTCGGGCAGCCGCAGGCCCTGCTGGTAGAGAAAGTCCACGAACTTCCGTTCCGTGGAGGAGTTCGGGTCGAGGGTGGCCAGCAGGGCCTGGTAGTGGCTCTCGTAGTCCTGGTAATGCGGGTTGGTCTGGATCTCGATGGTGCAGATCTGCAGCTTTTCCAGGGCGTCCTTGATCAGGTGGCGGTCGATGGTCTTGTGATCGCGCTGGTTGTAGTAACTGAGGAGGTCGTCGTACGACGCCGGCCCCTTGTATTCGGGATCGTCGTACCGGCACAACTTGATCGCCTGCTCCACCACCTGGCGGAACACCCCCACCTCCGCCACAAATTGGGAGAGGATGCCCAGGCTGCCCTCGGAGGCTTCGTAGAGGAGGATATTGGGCGCCTCCGGGTCGCCGACTTCCACCACCCCGATCTCGTTGGACTCGACCTGGAACACCCCCTCGATAGCGCGTTTGAGCGCATGTTGCAGGGTGATGACCCCCTCACGTTTCAGTCCCAGCGGCTGGATGGGTTCGATGTAGAGGGCGTCAGCCACGTTGGAGGTCCACAGCTTGACCAACCGGAAATCCTCGGTCATGTGTTCCGGGTCCGGCATGGAACTGCGCCAATCCCCGGAGATCATGCCCAGCGGAAACCCCGCGGCCTTCTGGGTGCGCCACTGGTAATTGACGTGAATGAGCCGCGCGGCCGGGATGTAGCGCAGGTTGAGGAGGGTGTTTTCGCTGGTGCGCGCCACAGCTTTGCGCACGCGCCCCAGATGGCCCCCATCGACAGAGAAGTAGGTGCTGACCTCATACCCCCGGGATATCCGCTCCTCCTCCTCGCAAGAGATGCGGTCGATCTCCTCGGCCCGGGATTCGGCCATCTCCATCAGGTCGTGCAGGTGCGACTTGTTGGCGTTGTCTCCCAGGTTCAGACCAGAGAAGGGGCAGATCTCCAGATCCTTCTGGTCCCCGGTGAGGAAATAGCCGGCCTTCTTGCTCAGCTTCGCTTCGGTGAGCGCGGAGCCGGCATCCTGCACCACCAGTTGGCAGACCCGGTACTTGCGTCCGTTGTGGTAGATGATGTTGAGCGGCCCGAATTCGCGCAGTGCGATGGACCGGGGCCGGGAGATGAACTCGCCCGAGGAATCGCCGGTGGGCAGGAAGACCCGCAGTGGCAGCCGGGTGAAGTTGTAGCCCGGTAAAAATCCTTCTGAGGCCAGGTACCGGTAGGGGTAGAACTCCGAGAATTCGGAAGACCGGCCCGAGAGGTTGTTGCGCAGCAGGTCCAGTTGCCGGGTGGCCTGGTCCTGGTTGCGCTTCTGCTTCTTGTATTCATCGCTGGTCAGGGTGAGGGTGCCGCTTTCGATCTTCTGCGTGGCCCGAGTCAGGGTAGTCCGGGCAGAGCGGTAGAGCTGCCGCCAGCGGTTGAGCGAGCGGTCGAGCTGGTCGGCCACCTGGGACAGGTTTTGCTCGATCCACGCGTCGGCATACCAGGTGGCATTGGCCTGGAGTTCGGGCTCAAAATCCTCAACCACCCGCTTGAAGGTGGCCTTCAGAGTGGCATACATCCCGGCAGGGATTTCGAGGCCGGCCCGCACCTGGGGAGCTAAGGGCATCTTGTCATTGTCATCGGTGATGAAACGCATGATCGATGGTTTGGCGCCTCCTACTTCGTCCAGACCGGGAAGCCCGATTTCCGATACCACCAGGGCATTGAGATGGGAGGCGAGTAACTCCCGGTTGCACAGGTCGAGCTTTGGCGCCATCACGGCACCGGCGACCAGCGCCTCCTGCTCCTTGAAGTAGTGGCGGTCGTGCGGCGCGTAACTGGAACAGTAGGTGAAGACCAGAGCCGCCTGCCCGCTGCGGCCGGCGCGTCCGGAGCGCTGCGCGTAGTTGGACGGATTTGGCGGGGCATTGCGCAGATGGACCACGCTCAGGTTGCGGATGTCGATGCCCAGCTCCATGGTGGGGGAGCAGAACAGCGCGCTGATCTCGCCCTGGCGGAATTGGTCCTCGCGCTGGATGCGCACCTCGGTGTCCAACTGGCCGGTGTGATCTTCACCGCGCAGCCGTTTCATCTTGGCAAAATCGCGCTGGTACAGGGCCTGGAAGAAGGGGTTGGGTTTGGGGGCCTGGTTCTTGTAGGAGCGCTGTTTGATGACATCGGCCTTGACTGTCTGGCCATCGCCCTGCTTCCAGATGATCTTGTCGAGGCGGAGCCGGTAGATCGGCACCTCCTCGTTTTGCTCGTTCCTGGCGGTCTGGGACTTCAGATAATCTGCCTGTTCCAGCATCGCCATGATCTGGAGGATGAAGGCGCGGTAGTTGTCCTTCTTGAGGTCGATATCGATCTCTCGCTGGCGCACATAGAGCTTGATGAACTTCCCCAGCGCACTGGCCGGCCCCATGCTCTTCGAGTACAGGGCAGCGCCTCGCTTCAGCGGGTCCAGGCGGATGAAATAGGGCTCCCGCAATTCCTCGTTGCGGTCCAGGGTCCAGGGGGGGCGCAGCATCTCGCGGAACTGCTTCTCGTTTTCCTTGATCCTGGCCTGCGTGAGGAAGTTCTCACTGTGAATCGCGAATTCGAGCCGGAAGAAGTCGAGGATGGTGCAGAGGAATTCCTTGCGGTCAGCGTGGTTCAACAGGCCCAGGAGCGGGGCACTGCTCCAGAACTCATCCGTGGCCGCAATCTCGTCCATATCGGCGTATTCGACGGTGAGCAGGGCACACTGCTCCAGATTGGGCAGGACAATACGCCAGCTCCGCCGCAGATCCGCGATTGCCCGATAAAAGAGGTAGTCGTGAAAGCACTGCTCGTACTTGCGGCGAATCGGGCCGAGCAGCGGGTCTTCGCTCCGGTTGGCAAACTCCAGGAAAGGCAGCCCCAGTGCTTTGAACACCGCCTCGCCGATGGTCGCATAGGTCAGCGCGCCGCCGGGCGCCTGGGCCAGGGCTTTGGAGATGCCGGCGCGGAGCCGGACTACCTGGACAAAGTCGTTGAAATGACCGGCCTGCAGCGCCGCATCCTGGCGGTTGTCGGTGAAGCTGAGCAGTTTCTGGTCTGCTTTCTCGTACCCCGAATCGTCGAGCTGGTTGAGGATCGAAAAGGCCGTGATGGTGGTCGAGGTGCTGCGCCCTTCGCTGCCCAGCTTGGTCAGCTTGGTCCCCTCGTTGGTCTTGGTGTCGAAGAACACTCCGCTGGTCGGGTCAAAGAGCAGGGGGGCCTTCATGAACCATCCTTCCCACTTCAGGGGCGTCGTTTCCGAACAATTGCCGAATTCGTCGAAGTAAAGTTTGACCGGGAAGAAGCCCTTCTTCTCTGAGCGCGGCAAGAGGCCGGCCTTGGTCGAGCGCAGCCAGGTCTCCGGGAGCAACTCCAGGTCTTCCACGGGGTCCCAGACCTCGTCCCCGACCAGCAGATAGCCGTCCGTGGACTCATCTTCCTCTTCGGAGCTGTCCCGAAACTCGCGAGGTTCCAGTTGGCTGCCCAGGCGCGAGATGCAGAGAAAGGCATGGCCGCTGGTGCGGCTGAAGACATTGGGGAAGATCGGTTTCTTATCGTCTTCGTCCTGCTTATACACCCCCGGCTCCAGGGTGATGAACCGATTCTCATCCTGATCGAGGGTGGTATAGACAGAACCCGTCTGGGAGATGAACTGATGGAGCTTGAAGGGGAGCAGGGTATAGCGTTCGCCGGCATCCTGGAGCTGCTTGTTGGCAGCGCTGATCCACTGCAGCAGTTGTTCCAGGAAACTGCGGCAAACCGCTTCGGGCTGGCCGCACTCCGTAGCCAGGGCTGCGGCCACCTGGGAGAAGGGCCTCGGCTTGCCGCGCACCAGATCCCCGTCGCGCACTTCGAGAGCCACCCGGTTTTCCAGCCAGATGGCCACTGGATGGGCCTTGAGTTTCTCCGCGCCTTCATCGGAGTTGACACCGGCGGCGATGGCCGTGGCCAGTGCGCTTCCAGTGGGGAGCTTCCCAGCGAAAGAAAGGGAGCGGTCCAGATACTCGGGGATAACCTGTTCAGGTGTGAAGGCTTTGCCGAAGACCTTGGTCGCTACCTTGGCCACCTCGGCGCGCTGCGAGGCCAGGGTGCCTACCGAAACCATGGTCGCCGAGGTGCCGATACAAGTCACCGGCTGGGCACAGCGGGAACGGATGCGCCGGATGAGCAGGGCCACATCCGCCCCCTGGCGGCCCCGGTAGGTGTGGAGTTCGTCAAAGACGAGAAAACGCAGGTGCTGGTAGATCCCATCCCGGATCGGCCACTCCCGGATGCGGGTCAGCAGCAACTCCAACATCATATAGTTGGTGAGCAGAATCTGCGGAGGATGCTCGCGCAACAGGGCGCGGACCTCCTCCTTTTCCTGACCAGTGTACTGGCCGAAGGTGATCGGGAACTCCTTGCCCGTGGCGTTTTCGTAGTTCGCCTTGTAGCGCCCGAACTCCTCGGTCTGGGAGTTGATCAGGGCGTTCATCGGGTACACCACCACCGCTTTCACCCCTTCAGTGCCCGGATTGGACAGCAGGTGGTGGAAGATGGACCCGATATAGGTCAGCGATTTCCCCGAGCCCGTGCCCGAGGTGACCACAAAATCCTGGTCAGCGGTGCCCAGTTTGATCGCCTCGACCTGGTGGCGATAGAGGCGGAAGCCGATGAAGATGTCCTGGATGTCCGGGTGCAAGGTGCCGGCTTTCACCAGGTTCTCCAGACTGCCGTACATCTCGAAAGAAGGATTGAACTGCAGCAGCGGCTCCGGCCACAGCTTACCCTTATCTAATTCCGCCTCAACCACCTCGCGGATTTCTGGATCAGCGATCTTCAGAAAACTGCGGATGTAGGTCGAGTAATCCGAGATAATGCGCGCATGGGTCTGGAAAACGTTCATCGGGGAAAACCTGTCGGCGATGGCGCTTTGGCGTTTATCTTACGAGTGATCCTGCGGCTGGTGAGGGGGTGCAGAACCATACGGATATCTCGGGAGTAATCAGGAGGGTACGGCGTCAGAACTATATTATACTAAATTTCCCGAAAACCTAAACAGATGTTTCTCAATGATGTCCAGCTAGTGACCACCGAAGATCTCCTCGATCTGATCCAGCAGAGTCGCTCGGGCTGATATCCTCCAGCTCCCGATGCTACACCACAGCACGGAGCGCAAGCAGTTGATGTGGCGGGTATTGCGGGAACTGGCGGTATGGGAGGAGGAACATTGAGTGCTGGTTGCACAGGCAACGGGTGTTGACCTGCAGCTTTGTATGGACTACTATAGCTATTATTGTAGCTATAGTAACCTACCTTCCCCGGAGATAGAAGCATGAGGACCGTCCAAATGACCCTGGAAGAGAGCCTCATAGCCGAGGTCGACAGAACTGCGAAAAAGATGGGCACAACCCGGTCGGCCTTTGCGCGGCAGGCCCTGCGCTTGGCGCTCAGACAACTCAAAGCCCAGGAGAAGGAGCAGCGCCACCGGGAGGGGTACGCCCGCAAGCCTATACGGCAAGGCGAATTCAGCGGGTGGGAAGGCGAACAAGTATGGCCTGAGCCATGAAACGAGGCGAGGTCCGCTGGTATCGCTTCGCCCAACCGGACAAAAAGAGACCCGTGCTCATCCTCAGCCGGAGTTCGGTCCTCGATTACCTGGGAGAGGTCACGGTAGCGCCCATCACTTCGACCATCCGCGACATCCCCTCAGAGGTAGTCCTGTCTGCGCGAGATGGTATGCCGAGAGACTGCGCGATAAATCTGGACCACCTCCAGACGGTGTCCAAGGGCAAGGTCGGCGCCTTGATCGCGGCCCTGTCCGCCAAAAGGATGGCAGAGGTACGCCAAGCCCTGCTCTTCGCGGTGGGGTTCGACGAGTGAGGAGCTGATCAAGCTGGGCGGTGGAGGCGGCGCGGTGAGCGCCGGCGCAATTCACCCTCCTGTTGCTTCAACCACTAAGTCGAGCACTTCCAGCAATTTATAGCCGCGGCCGAGGTGCGGCCCTGGAGCACCGGGGAAAGGCCGGAATGGGTCGCTCCCCCGCCGCATCTGGTCTACTACAACTGCTGACTAGGCCCCCTCTTCCCAGCAGTCCATCAGGGTGCTGAAGATCAGCAGCCCGGCCACCAGCCCCACGACCACCCCCAACAGAAATCGCGTCATAGCGCTCAACCCTCCCCTTCTACATCCGGCCTGAGCGGGCTGGGCCCTGGCGCCGCCTCGGGCCGGTCGCCGCGCTTCAGGCCCTCCTGCATGATCCGGCGCAGCTCCATCTCCTGGAGCCGCAATTCGGCCTTGAGCCCGTCGACCTGGTCCTGCAGAGCCCGCACCCTGACCTCGGCGGCCAGCCCCTGCTCCTGGCCGGCCCGCAGCCGGGTGTGGACCTCCTCGCCCAGGTCGGCCAGGGCGGCCCGCAGGCGCCGGCGGGTGGCGGCCATGTCGGCGCGCACCCCCAGGGCCTGGCCCAGCACCCGGCCCCGCTCGGCCACATCGGCCAGACGGCCCCTGAGCATGTCAGCTATTTGCCGTTTCGTCGCCATCGCCCTTTCCTTTCTCTCGCCTTTCCAGCAGTTCCTCCACGGCCTGGATCACCTGGTCCCTGGTCTCGCCCGCCCGCCGGGTGAGCTTGCGCCGGGTGATATCCCCCCGGTGCGGGGCCAGGAGCAATCCCAGGGCCCCGCCTATGGCCAGACCGGCCAGGCACCCCGCCAGAAAACTGAGCACCTGTTCGGTGTCGGAATCCGCGCTGTTCCTCAGTTGATAGCCCATCGCTCACTCCTCCAGCATGCGTCCCACTCGCCGATTCGAGGGGGCATCATATATAATAAACCAATCTGGATTTGAACCATAACCCCCTGATCGCTATTTTTATTGATCCCCTCTCCCAGACCCTCCTACCGGCGAGGTCAGACGCGCCATGGCCAAGGTTCTCACCGCCCATTCGCACAGCCTCAAGGAGTTCCGCCTCCTGCCCGGATACACCCCGGCCGAAAGCACGGCCCCCAAGGTCTCGCTGTGCACCCGCTTCTGCCGCCAGGGAGACGGCTTCCTCCCCCTCTACACCCCCTTCCTGAGCGCCGCCATGCAGGCGGTGACCGGCACCGAGATGGCCATCGCCATCGCCCAGCTGGGCGGCATCGGCATCCTGCCGGTCAGCCAGACCATCGGGGAGCAGTGCGCCAAGATCGACCGGGTCAAGCGCTTCAAGGCCGGTTTCCAGACCAATATCCTCACCCTCTCGCCCGAACAGCGCATCGGCGAGGTCATGGAGATCATGGCAGATACGGGATATTCCACCTTCCCCGTGACCCAGAGCGGCCGTTTCCACGACCGGCTCATCGGCATCCTCACCGACAAGGATTTCGACGCCCGCCGCGACCACGAGTGCCCGGTGGCCGCCCGCATGAAGACCGACGTGCAGGCCGGGGTCGAACTCAACGACCTGAAGGAAGCCAATCAGTTGATGATCAAGTACGGCCGCGGGTTCCTGCCCATCCTCTCCAAGGAGGGGGTGCTGCAGGCGGTGGTCTTCAAGAAGGACCTGGACAAGCACCTCCTGCACCCCAACGAGTCCATCGACCAGCAGAAGCGGCTGCTGGTGGGGGCAGCGGTCTCCACCCATCCCGAGGACCAGGAACGGGTCCGCGCCCTGGTCGAACACGAGGTGGATGTGCTGGTCATCGACGCCTCGGATGGGCACACCCAGTTCCAGCGGCAGATGATCAAGTGGATCAAGGCCAGCTCCCAGGTCCCGGTGGTGGGCGGCAACGTGGTCACTGCGGAGGGCTTCCGCTTCCTGGTGGAGGCTGGCGTCGACGCGGTCAAGATCGGCATGGGCATCGGTTCGGGCTGCACCACCTCCGAGATCAAGGCCACCGGCCGCGGCCAGGGCACCGCGCTGATGGACATCGCCCAGGCCCGCGACGAACTGGCCCGCCGGCAGGGAACCTACATCCCCATGATCGCCGACGGCGGGATCAGCGGCCCGGCGGACATGGTCGTGGCCCTGGCCCTGGGCGCCGACGCCCTGATGATGGGCAATTTCTTCGCCCGCTATACCGAGAGCGCCGGAAATCTGGTCCGAAATGCCGCCGGCGAGGTGGTCAAGGAATACTGGATGGAGGGCAGCATGCGCGCCCGCAACTTCCGGCGCTACGCCCACCTCAAGGACCTGCTCTTCGAGGAGGGGATCACCGGGTACGTGCCGCATTTGGGCTCCATCTACGACAAATTCCCGGTTGTTTTACAGGTACTGTGCTCCACCCTGGCCACGGCCGGCTGCCGCACCATCGAGGAACTGCACCGGCAGGCCGTGCTAGAAATGCTCTCGCCCTCAGCCCTGCTCGACAGCAAGGTCCACGACATGGTGCCCATGAACGTCGACCAGCAAATCCTGTGACCCCTCCCCCTGCCCCTCCCCGCCCGCGGAGAGGGGTGCAGAAAGGATGCCATGAAAATCGGCTATTCGACCTGGGGCATGCCCACCCTGCCCATCGACACTGCCCTCGCCCACCTCAAAAAGCTGGGCTTCGACGGGGTGGAGCCCACGGTCATCCCCGGCTGGTCCACTGAACTGGACACCCTGGACGCGGCCGAGCGCCGGCGCATCCGCGCGCTCTTTGACCGCCACGGGCTGGAGATGCCGGCGGTGGCCGGGCACCGCTCCCTCATCGAGCAGGACCCCCAGGCCCACGCCGAGAACTGGCGGCGGCTGACCGGGGCTATCGACCTGTGCGCCGAATGGGCCGGCCCCGAAGGCGTGCCGGGTCTGGACACCACCCTGGGCGGGGGGCAGGCCGACTGGGAGCCGAAGCGGGAACTGATCCTGGAGCGGCTGGGGCAACTGGTCGAGTACGCCGCCGGGCGCGGGGTGGTGGTGGCCATCGAGCCCCATGTCCACTCCTCCCTCGACCTGCCAGAAAAGGCCCTGTGGCTGCTGGAGCAGATCGACTCCCCGTACTTCAAGCTCAATTTCGACATCAGCCATTTCGAGGTGATGGGCCTGCCCACCGCCCCCACCGTGGCTGCCCTGGCGCCCCACTCGGCCCACACCCACGTCAAGGACCAACGCGGGGTGGTGCCCGACTTCGAGTTCCTCATCCCGGGGGAGGGGCCCTTCGATTTTGTCGCGTACTTGAACGAGATGAAAAAAGCCGGGTACACCGGCCACATCACCGCTGAGGTGAGCATCATGGTGCAGCGCCGGCCCAATTACGACCCCCTGGCCGCTGCCACCCTCACCTACCAGACTCTGGAAAGAGCCTTCCGCCAGGCCGGGCTGAAGCGCTGATGTCCCCTCGCCCTGATACGCAGCCGCCGCCTTACCGGAGAAAGCCCATGCACAGCAGATCCCTGCTCGGAGCCCTGGCCCTGGCCGCCGCGTTCCTGAGCTGCTCCGCTCCTTCCCAGAGGTCCGGCCTGACGGCCCAGCTGGATGGTCCCCATGTCAAAACCCTCCAGCTGCTCAAGGGCGAAGCCGTGGGCGGCCCACAGCAACCCCTTTCCCTCCAGTTCCAGGCCGGGGGCATGTCCGGCATCCGGCAGTTCGAGTTCACCGTGGCCCTGGAGCCGGCTGAGGCCTTTGACCTCAGCTCGGTCTCCTTTGCGCCGGCCAAACCCTTCATTACCGTGGGCTCCGGGGTGGAGGTGACCCTGGAGAAGAACCTGCGCGCCATCGGCATCTACCTCGACGCGGCCGGGTACAGCGGCGACGGAGGGCTGGGGACCCTGACAGTGAAGACCAGTTCCAGCTTCTCCTCCTCCACCCAGGGCCGGGCCCGCATCCTGCGTTTCTCCGCCGGACCCTCCTCCAAGGAGCGCGACACCTACACCGAGCAGCAGCTGAACTTGAGCCTGAGCGTCGGGCCTTGACGGGACAGGGGCGATGGGTTAATTTTTTAACTCCTGTGGGGCTGTAGCTCAGTTGGGAGAGCGCTTGAATGGCATTCAAGAGGTCAGGGGTTCGATCCCCCTCAGCTCCACCAGTTATTAAAAATCAGTGACCTGAAAAATCGGTTCCGGTTCTGCCTCCTCTTCGTCTGCGGAGAGGGGGTTTTTTGTTGGAGGATCAAGTTCGGAAATTTTGCCGGTTAGGGAAGGCCGGGGTGCCTTGGAGGTATCTCCCGGGGGGGCAGCTTTATTTTGTGTGCGGCAGTAAAAGGCGGCGGGGAGTGAGCCCCAAAGTAGCCAGGAGGGATGGGGGTGCCCTGTAGGCGCAGCACCATATAGATGGTGCTGCGGGGGAAGGGTCTTGGGGAAGGGCAGCGAGTGTTGCGCAGCACCCCATACGTTGGGGTGCTGCGGGACGCGCCTGGGGAAAAGTCGAAGCGGGTCGCTCCCCGACGCCCCAATATTGCTCCCCCTCAGCTCTTGCGCTAAATTGAGGGCGTTTGCCGAGCACCGCCCTCATCAGGAGCCCTTTCCCATGCCCTCTTCCACCTTCCACGTCGCCCACACCGCCGACTTCTACGACGAGGCCGGCAAGCTCAAATTCAAGGATATCGGCACCCAGGTGCTGGCCGCCCAGCCCCACATCCAGACCTCCGTGCTCAAGGAACACCGGCCCCACCTGGACGCCGAGCAGGTGCGCCAGGCCAACGGGGTGGTGGTGCTCACCCCCCAGGTCACGGCCCGCACCTTTGCAGGCAACCCCGACCTTTTGGCCATTGGCCGCTTCGGAGTGGGGTACGACTCGGTGGACGTGGAGGCCTGCACCCAGGCGGAGGTGCTGATCTACATCACCGCCGGGGCAGTCAACCGCTCGGTGGCCGAGGCCACCATCGGCTGGATGATCGCCCTCACTCACCACACCCTGGTCAAGGACCGCCTGGTGCGCCAGCTCCAGTGGAACGAGCGCTCCAAGTACATGGGCAGAGACCTGCGCGAGCACACCTTTGGCGCCGTGGGCCTGGGCGGCATCGCCCGGGAGACCATCCGCCTGTTGGCCCCCTTTGGCATGAACCCCCCCATCGCCTTCGACCCCTTTGTGGCGCCGGCTGCCGCCAAAGAACTGGGCGTCGAGCTGGTCGAGCTGCCCGAACTGATGCAGCGGGCCGACTTCGTCTCCATCCACTGCCCGCTCAGCGCCGAGACCCGCAACCTGATCGGAGCGCGGGAACTGGCCCTGATGAAGCCCGAGGCGTACCTGCTCAACACGGCGCGGGGCGGCATCGTCGACGAGGCGGCGCTCTACGAGACCCTGAAGCACCGGTGCATCGCCGGGGCGGCCATCGACTGCTTCGCCGCCGAACCGGTCGTCGCGCCCCATCCCTTTGCCGAATTCGACAATGTGCTCCTGGCACCCCATTCCATCGCCTGGACCGACGAACTCTTCCGTGACATCGGCCAGGCCGTCTGCCAGGGCATGGTGGACCTGTCCCTGGGCCGCAAACCCCGGGGCGCAGTCAACCCCGCGGTTTTCGACCGGCCCGGCTTCGAGGAAAAGTGGGCGCGGGTGAGGGTAAACAGTTAGATGAGGACTGACAATGCCTGACAAGCGACTTGCAGGACAGGCCGCCTGGATCAGCGGTGGGGCCTCGGGCATGGGCGAAGCCGTGGCCGAACTCTTCGCCCAGGAAGGGGCCCGCGTCGCGGTGGCCGACATTCAGAAAGAACGCGGCCAGCAGCTGGCCGCGCGCATCGCCAAGGCCGGGGGAGAGGCCTGCTTCTCCTATTGCGACGTGACCCAGGAGGCGCAGGTGCAGACCTCGGTGGACCAGGCCGCCACCCGCTTCGGGAGCCTGCAGATCCTGGTCAACTGCGCCGGGGTGGTCCACGTCGGCCCCCTGCACGAGTACTCCGAGGCCGACTGGGATCTGTTGATGGGCGTCAACGTGAAATCCATCTTCTTCTCCCTCAAACACGCCCTGCCCCACCTGCGCCGCGGCCGGCGCAGCTACGTGGTCAACATCGGCTCCGTGGGCAGCCTCATCAGCCAAGGTCTCACCCCCGCGTACATCGCCTCCAAACACGCGGTGCTGGGCCTGAGCCGCTCCATCGCCCTCGACTACGCCGCCGACGGGCTGCGCTGCAACTGCATCTGCCCGGGGATCACCGACACCCCCATGCTGCGCTACCACCTGAGCACCACCCCCGACCCGGAAGCCACCCTGGCCGCCCGCCTGCGCCGGGTGCCCATGGGGGTGGCCATGTACCCGCCCGACATCGCCCGCGCCGCCCTCTACTTCTCCTGCGAGGACTCCTCGGGCATCACCGGCACCTCGCTGGTGGTGGACGGGGGGTACCTCGCCGCCGCCGAATGGGAGACCGCCACTCCGACCCAATTCATGAAGGACCCCCGATGAAAGCCAAATTCGCCTGCGCCGACTTCACCTTTCCGCTGCTGTCCCACGACCAGTCCCTCCGGCTCGTCTCCCTGCTCGACTTCCAGGGGGTGGATATCGGCCTCTTCGAGGAGCGTTCCCACCTGTGGCCCTCGCGCGAGTTCAAAAACGTCGCCCCTTCGGCCCGGGCCCTGCGCAAAAAGCTGGACAACCTGGGCCTCAGGCCGGCCGACGTCTTTTTGCAGATGGCCCCGGACTTCAGGGCCTTTGCCATCAACCACCCCGAAGGCCGGCGGCGCAAAAAAGCCCGCGACTGGTTCCTGCGCACCCTCGATTACACCGCCGAATGCGGCGGCCGGCATATCACCATCCTGCCAGGGGTCCATTTCGAGGAGGAGTCCCAGGCCGACTCCCTTTCCCGCTGCGCCGACGAGCTGGCCTGGCGGATGGCCCAGGCCAAAAAGCACCGTCTGACCGTGTCGGTGGAGGCCCACGTCGGCTCCATCGCGCCTCGCCCCAGCCTGGCCGCCGCCCTCATCGGCCAGGTGCCCGGTCTCACCCTCACCCTCGACTACACCCACTTCACCCGCATCGGCCTGCCCGATTCCTCGGTGGAGCCCCTGGTCAAACACGCCAGCCACTTCCACGTGCGCGGGGCGCGCCGGGGCCGGCTGCAGGAGCGCTTCGCCCATAGCACCATCGACTACGCCCGGGTGTTCAAGGCCATGCAGAAAACCGGGTACAAGGGTTGGATCGGCATCGAGTACGTGTGGCAGGACTGGGAGCACTGCAACGAGTGCGACAACCTCTCCGAGACCATCCTCTTCCGCGACTTCTTCCGCGGCCTGGCAGGTTGAAAGGCCCGGGCAAATAGCGTATATCTCCTAGCAGGGAGCACCCTCGCACCTGGAAAGGTCGCCATGCCCGACCTGAGCCGCTACACCCCGGGACACCGCGCCGAGCTGGAGCGCCTGCTGGACACCCCCGCCTGGCAGGAGGCGTTGAGTTCCGGCCTGGTGGAAAAGGTCCGCGCCGGGAAGATCCCACCCGGCCAGACCCGCAACTTCATCGGCACCGTCGTCGACCAGCTGCTCGCCCTCAACCAGCCGCGGGTCGAGGGGCTGATCGCCGGCGGCCTGGCCGACCAGGAGCGCCTGCTCGACGAGCTGGCCCGCTGGCCCGTTGACCTGGAACCCCCGGTGCTCTCCTTTCTGGGGCTCAACCTGACGGCCCGCTGCAACTTCGATCCCCGCTGCATCTACTGCAACCAGCCCTGGATCGAGCCCGGAGTCGATCTGGAAGGGTGGAAACAGATCATCGCCGCGGCCACCGCTGCCAACAGTGGCGTCGGGCCCTACATCTATCTCACAGGAGGTGAGCCCCTGGTCCTGGGGGAGGCGCTGTGGGGGGATGAGGGGCTGGTGCGCTTCGCCAGCCAGCGGGGAGCTGCCGTCAACGTCAACACCAACGCCCTCGAACTGACTCCGGCCGTGGCCCTGGCCCTGATTGAGGCCGGGCTGGCCAGGCTGCACATCTCCCTGGACACCGCCGACGAGGCCGCGCAGAACCGCCTCTTCGGCGGGGAGCGCATGGGGCGGGTGCTGGAGGGGATCTACAATGTCCAGCTGGCCCGGGAACTGGTGGGGGTCGCCTACCCGGAGATCCACACCAACTGCGTGCTGACCAACCAGAATCTGGACGCCTTTCCCGGGCTGCTGGCCCTGTTGCTGGAAAAGCGCGGGCAGGTGACCGGGCGCGGCCAGCCCCTGGCCGACGATCTGCTGCCCCACGTGATCCCGGTGGGCGGCAGCAGCAACCTGCCACTGCGCCCGGCCGCCGGGGAGTTCCGGCGCTTCTTCGAGGAGGTCTGGCCCCAGGCCTGCCGGCTGTGGGATGAATACCAGGAAGGGTTGGGGGTGCCGCCGGACCAGCGGCGGGTGCTCTTCGGCTACTTCTCCAATCCGCTGCTGCGCGTGTCGCACCAGGGCGGGTTGGACGCCTACGTCGAGTCTGCCGCTGCCGGCCACTACGGCGAATTGGCCCTGGCCCGCCACTGCTACGTGGCCCCCACCCAGGCCTCCTTCACCCCGGACGGACTGCAGTTCCGCTGCGGCTCCCACGCCATCCGCCGCCTGCAGCCCCTGGGCAAGATCGCGGATGCCGACCTGCATACCCACATCCGCGCCGGCATCCCCGCTCTCGACGCGCTACCCACCCAGGAACATTGCTACGGCTGCGCCCTGGCCACCCTGTACATCAACCAGGCCGTCGAGAAGGAGTTGCAGAAAAAGGTAGGAGAATTGCTAGCAGCGGGGAAGTGACCAACCCCTAGAGTTGAGCGAGCATATCGTAATTGTTGATCTCCCCGACCATGAACTCCTCCTGCTCCTCGAACCCGAACTTGCGGTAGAAATGCACCGCGCGCGGGTTATCCTGGCGCACCCCGCCCCACAGCACCATCCGCTTGCGGCCGCAGTCCCGGGCGATGTGGCGCAGGTGCTCCATCATCACACTGCCCAGGCCGGCGCGGCGCGGGAAAATAGATTAGAGCCCAGCACCGCAGCCCATCAAACAACCAGTTTTGAACTATAACCAATAAGGAGCGCTGTCGCCATGTTCACCATCGGCATGTTGATGAAGGTGAAACCCGGGTGTTATCCCGAATACAAGAAGGCCCACGACGAATTGTGGCCCGCCATCGCCAAGAGCATGTCCGACAACCAGGTCAGCATGCAGATCTTCCTCTACCGCGACCAGCTCTTCCTGCACGCCATGGCCCCCACTCAGGCCGACTGGGACAAGAGCCGGCAGCACCCCGAACTCGTGCGCTGGCACGACTACATGGCCACCCTGCTGCAGGCCGACGAGAGCGGCAAGATCATCTTCGAGGAGTTGGAGAAAGCCTTCACCTTTGGGGGTTTTCGGGACTGATTCTCACCGGACCAGCACCAGCTTTTTGGTCTGTACCCCCTCCGGCGTCTCCAGCCGGTACAAGTAGGTCCCTGAGCCGGCGCGGTGGCCCTGCTGGTCGCGGCCATCCCAGGTTGCGGCGTGCTGCCCGGCGGGTTGCGGCCCTTCTGCCAGCCGGCGCACCTCCCTACCCAGCACATCGACGATGCTCAGCCGCACCCGCGCTGGGGCGGCCAGCTCATAGGTAATGGTGGTGGCCGGATTGGCCGGGTTGGGATAGTTCTGGCCGAGGACAGACCCGGGGGGACGCTCCACCGCCTCTGCCACCGCCGTGGGGGCCGGCGGGCTGATCCCTTCGAGGGACCAGGTGTCGTTGTAGAGGGTCACCCCGCTTCCGCCCCCGCCGAACACCACCACCCGCCCCTCGCTCTCCACATAAACCGCCACCGCTCCGTCCCGCTCCGGGGGCGGCGTGCCCTGCGGGTTGAGCAACTCCCAGGTGTTGCTCTTCAGATCAAAAGCCCACACCTCGTTGGTGCGCACTTGTTCCCCCAGGTTGCCCCCGACGAGCAGGACCCGGTGGTGGTAGGCGTCGTACACCTGGGCCGTGAACATCCGCCCCGGGGGCCGCTGCTCCGGGGTCAGCTCCGTCCAGGTATCGGTGGCAAACTCGAAGGCCCAGATATCGTCCAGCGGCCCGGAACGCTGTCCCCCGTAGATGATCATCCGCCGCCCCTGGCGGTCGAAGCTGGCCGAGTGCAGGCAGCGCAGCCCCGGCCCTTCACTCTCAAAGATCCGGGTCCACACTCTGCTCTCCAGGGCGTAGCGCCAGGTGTCGCCGAAGCGGCCCTCGTCGGTGAAGCCGGCGAAGATAGCCATGCTCCCCGACCCTGGATCGAGGGCGCTCACCGTCCCATAACGGCGGTTGGGCACCGCCCCGGTGGTGTTCAGCTCGGTCCAGGTGCCCTGCTTCAGGTCAAACGCCCACAGGTCGTTGAAGAACCCTTCGTCGCCCTGTCCCGACCACATCAGCATCCGGTGGCCCCCTGGATCGTACACGGCGCTGGGGGTCAGGCGCGGCCTCGGAATCGGCCCATCGGTGAGCGGGGTGAGGTCAGCCCACTCCAGGGTGCCCAGATCCAGCGCCCAGATATCGTTGAGATTGCCTAGCGGGCTGGTGCCGCCAAAGACCACCAGGCGGTGGCCCCGCGGATCGCAGATGGCCGCTGCCCGGCTGCGGTGGGGAGGTGTAGGCCCGCTGGTGTTCAGCCGCACCCATTCCTGGGCGCCGGGGGATACCGGTAGCAGGGCCAGCCAGGAGACGGCCAAAAGCCATCGCGCAGTGGACTTCATCCTTCCTGTACCTCCTCGCTCAAAGCGCGCCCTGGGGCAAGGGTGCGCGGCTCCCTGTTGGATGCACCAGCCCGGCGCAGGTTTCCCTCTGGCCCGGCCCCGCTCTTGAAACCTTCCCCAACATAATGTAGCTTTGGGCCGGCATCATCACCTTCAGGAGAAACCCATGAAAACCGCACTGACCCCCGAGCAGATCGCCCTGTACCGCCAGCAGGGCTTCATCGTCATCGAGGACTTCCTCACCCCCGCCGAGCTGGAGACCTGGCGCCAGGCCGTGGACGAGGCCGTGGAAAAACGCGGAGACCGCAAGCTGGCCAACCGGGAAGGCTGGAAGGCTGGCGACTCCTTCTACGACCGGGTCTTCACCCAGCGCATCAATCTGTGGGTGGATCACCCCGCCATGCGCCGGCTCATGCTCGACCCGGCCCTGGGCAAACTGGCCGCTGAACTGGAGGGGGTAGACGGCATCCGCATCTGGCACGACCAGACCTTGATCAAGGAGGCCTGGGCCAATCCCACAGGCTGGCATCTGGACAATCCGTACTGGTCCTTTTCCTCGCACCATTCCATCAGCATCTGGGTGGCCCTCGACGATGCCACTTACGAGAACGGCTGCCTCTACTTTCTGCCCGGCACCCACCGGGAGGCGCATTTTCAGAGCTGCGGTATCACCGAGAACATGGCCGACATCTTCAAGGTCTATCCCGAATGGGCCGAGCGCCGGGCCGTGGCCGCGCCCATGAAGGCCGGCTCCTGCTCCTTCCACAACGGCCTCACTGCCCACGGGGCCGGTCCCAACATGACCCCGGGCCGGCGGCGGGCCATGACCTGCGCGTACATGCCCGACGGCAGCACCTTCAACACCAAGAAAAACGTGCTGCCCGACGACTACCTGGCCAAACTGAAAGAAGGGGATGTGCTGGACTGGGACGAGCAGAACCCGCTGATCTACCACTGCAGCAAGCCGTACGTCTCGGCCTGATGTCTAGATTCCACCTCCCTTGGGACGTCGGGCAGAAGCTCGGCCAGTTCAAGATCAACGGCTTTGTGGTCTTTGAAGGCTTCATCCCCGCCGCCAAGGTCGACCGCATGCGGGAGGCTTTCATGCCCCTGCTGGAAGCGGTTGCCCGGCGCAACGACCCCAGCCAGAACCGGGGCATCGACCACAGCGGCACTGGCACCCGAGCCCAGGGCCAGGGCCGGCTCCAGCACCCCAACCGCTACACCGTCGAGGTCCCTACAAATCCTGGTACAATTCGGGGCGGTACATCGAGATGACCCAGGCCGAGTACGACAAACTCTCGGAGCGGGGGAGGAGTATGCTCAAGACCTGTCGCATCATCGGCGAGGGAGCAACCCTGCGCAGCAACCCGAAAAGGCCCGACCCATGACCATACGCCTCGGTATTCTTGGCGCAGTCCACTCGCACCTG
>JACPJE010000283.1 GCA_016187725.1 Candidatus Latescibacterota bacterium | reverse complement strand
CGTGCGGCCGCTGCCCGGCAGCAGGTCGGCCGAGCGCGGCCCGAGTTCGACGACGTCGACCGAGACCTTGGTGATCTTCATCTCAGAGCGCCTCCACTGGGGTGAGGGGGCAGGGCTGGGGCCAGGGGTAGATCTGGGCGCCATCCGGCAGGCGCAGGTCTGCCGGGCCCCAGCTCAGGTGCAGGATGCGGCGGTGTTGCTGGGCAGAGGTCATCTTCTCCGAGCGGTGGAGGATGAGGGGGTTGTAGGAGAGGGCCGAGCCGATGGGCTGGGGTGCCGACACCCCTTTTTCACTGCCAAAGCGCTCGGCCACCGTCTTGCCCAGGTGTTCGCGGTGGGTGCCGGGCAGGACGTAGAGCCCGCCGCTGTCGACCAGGGCCGGGTCGAGGGCCAGCCGGCAGGTGACATCGCCGGCCAGTTCAAGGCCCCTGGTGGAGTACACGGGCAGGCCGCCGCGCACATCGTCTTTCTCGCCGGGGGGAGTTTCCGCCACGTAGATGCCGGTGTCCTGGTGCCAGGGCACCTCCCAGTTGTGCTGGGGGTCCTTGTCCAGCAGCAGACCGCCGGTCACCCGCACCGGGCTGCCGATCAGTTGTTCCACCAGCGCCAGCACCGGGCGGTACTGGATGATGCGCGCCAGGGGACCTGGGCGCTTGGGCAGGTCGTGGAGCCGATCAATTGCTGCACCAGCTCCAGCACCGGGCGGTACTGGTTGATGTGCCCCAGGGGACCTGGACGCTTGGGCAGGTCGTGGATGATGGTGAGGTAATTGTCCGAGGTGCTGAGGCCCATATCTCCGGGGTGGCGGGACAATCACAGTTGCCCGATGGCCTGGCGCAGCACCTCGACCTCGGCTGGTGAGATGACGCCTTCCACCACCAGGTAGCCCTGGTCGCGGAAGTGGGCGAGCTGTTCCCGGGTCAGTTCCATGTCAAAACCCCATTTGCGGGACGATGGGGCATTTGGTCAGTTCCTCCGGCCCCTTTTCCGACACGTAGATCATATTCTCCACCCGGGCCCCGCCCACCCCGGGCACGTAGATCCCCGGCTCACAGGAAAGGGCGTCGCCGGCCTCTAGCACGTCGCCGCTCTCGCGGTTGATGGCGGGCCGGTCGCCCCCCAGGCCCAGGCCGTGGCTGAGGTGGTGGACGAAGTATTTGGCCCAGCCCTTGGCCGCGTAGCAGTCCACCACGGATTGGTAGATCTTGCGGCCCTCGGCGCCGGGCACCATGGCCTGGGAGCCGGTGCGGTAGGCCTGGTGCACGGTGGCCAGCAACTCGCGCTGCTGGGGGGTCCCCTCGCCGACGATGGCGGCCCGGGTCATGTCGCCCAGGTACCCGTGCACGTACGCGGCCATGTCGATGAAGAGCATGTCGCCTTCTCTGATCACCCGGCGGGGGTCCTCGCCGCTGTCCAGGTAATAGGTGCCGATGCCCACCGCGGGGTTCATGACCGCGTATTCGGCGCCGGCCCTGAGCATGGCGGCGGTGCCTTCGGCCACCACCTCGAGGGTGGTGAGTCCCGGGCGGACGGCCTTGAAGGCCGTGCTCATCCCTAAGTCGGAGATGCGGGCAGCCTCGCGCATGAGGGCCAGGTCGCGCTCGTCCTTGCGCCGGCGCAGGGTTGACCCCACGTCCTCGACCACCACCTGGGTGCCGGGGATCTGGGGGGCCAGCTGGTCGGAGAGCAGCTTCTTGAGGCCAGCCTTTTTCAGGTAGGCTTCCAACTGCTCGGCGGGAGAGGGATCGCCCAGCTCGCAGGGGATGACCTCGCAATTGGTGAGCAGGTCCCGGCAGGCGTTGGAGATCCAGATCCCGGGGAAGGCCACGGTTTGCTCGGCGCTGAAGAGGATGGCGTGGCAGTTGCCGCGCGAGATCACGGTGCTGGGATCGGGATGGTCGAGGAAGTAGAGCTGATTGGGGCGGTGATGGGCCAGGAAGGCCTGAGCCCCGGCCTGGTCCAAGGCCTCGGCGAGTCGTTGGCGGCGCGATTGCATAGCGAGCCTCTGTGGTGGGAATCAGGGTGAGAGGAAGGGGCAGGCTCATTGCAGCAGGCGATCGAGGAAGACCTCGAGGAAACCTGGGACATTGATCTTGAGGGCGCACTTCACCTGGTTGCCGACCAGATGGTCGTCGCGGACAAAGGGGCGGCGGTCCACCACCAGTTGCCCCGAGGTCAGTTCGCCCTCGGGTTCCACGTCGATCCACAGGGGCTGGATCTCGCACAGTTGGGGAAAGATGGACAGGCCCACGGCCAGGGGGTCGTGCAGGTGCATGCCCCGGCGGCCGTAGAGCTGCGTTTCAAAAGCCATCACCGTCTGGGTGGAGGCGGCGCAGAAGCGGGCGATGGGGTCCTCCCTGCCGGCCAGGTGCCACCGGAGCAGGTCCTGTTCGAGCCAGAGCTGGCGGGCGGCCTCCAGGGGCACCAGGGCGATGTTGGCCCCCGAATTGACCACCTGGCGGGCGGCGTGCGGGTCGGCGTGGAAATTGAACTCGGTCTGGGGCGAGATATTGCCCGGCTCGTGCAGCACCCCACCCATGATCACCAGCCGGCGGGACTGGCTCAGGATGCCGGGGCTCCTGGCCTCGGCCAGGGCCAGGTTGGTCAGAGGGCCGGTGGCCACCACGATCACCTCTCCGATGCGGGCCTCGATGCCCTCGATCAAAAAGTCGACGGCGTCGCCGGCGGGCACGGCCTCGGGTTCGGGCAACTGGGCCTCTCCCAGGCCCTTGGGGCCGTGCACCTCGTAGGCGTGGACCGGCTCGCGGGCGAGGGGTCTGGCAGCGCCCATGCACACCGGAACGTCGGTGCGACCGGCCAGTTCCAGCACCTTGAGGGCGTTTTCGGTGGTCTGCTCCAGCGGGACATTGCCGCACACGGTAGTCAGGCCGAGGACTTCCAGTTCGGGGGAATGGAGGGCCATGAGGATGGCGAGGGCGTCGTCCACGCCGGGATCCACATCCAGGATCACGGGTCGCATGGGGGCCTCAGTGGCAATAGACGTGCTGGTGGGCGTCGATAAGCATATACTTTAAATACGGATGGCCAGGCGGATGGTCCACCAAATATAGGCAATAGACTCCAGCCTTCCCAGCCGGGGCAAAACTTTTGCTGCGGGCCGGCCGTCTTATATCTGGAACCGGAAGATGGGGATGAGCGACGCAGACCTGATCGCCCGCTGCCTGGGCGGAGAAGAGGGGGCTTTCGACCTGCTGGCCGGGCGCTGGCAGCGCCGCCTCTACAACTTCATCCTGCGCTACATAGGCGGCGAGGAGGCTCAGGACCTGTGCCAGCAGACCCTGCTGCGGGCCTACCAGGGGCTGGGCCGGCTGCGCGAGCCGGAGCACTTCTCCACCTGGCTGTACCAGATCGCGGTCAATGCCTGCCGCGACGAGTTCAGCCGCCGGCAGCAGCGCCCCACCGTCTCGATGGAGGAGGTCGGGGAGCCGGCCGATCCCGCCCAGGGCGGGGCGGAACTGGGCGCCCTGCGCCGCGATCTGCGCGACTGGCTGGAGCGGGGATTGCAGGCCATCCCCGAGGAGCAGCGGCTGGTGGTGGTGATGAAGGAGTACCAGCAACTGAAGTTCACCGAGATCGCCGATATACTGAAAGTGCCGGTGAACACCGTCAAGTCGCGCCTGTACTACGGTCTGAACAACCTGAGAAAGGTGCTGGCCAGTTGGCAGATCTCGCAGGAGGCCATAGATCATGAGCTGTGATATGTCCAAGGAAGACCTGGTAGCCTACGTGCACGGCGAGGTGGAGCCCTCCCGCAAAGGGGCCATCGCCGCGCACCTGGAGCAGTGCCCCGCCTGCCGGGGCAAATACGAGGAACTGCAGCAGACCCGCCGCCTGCTGGCGGCCTGGCCAGACGAGGAGCCCTTGGCCAAGCTGGTCTTTCTGCCGCGGCGTTCCCGGGCCTTTGGGTCCGGGCAGCGGTGGCGCCGGCTGGGTTGGGGCCTGTCGCTGGCGGCGGCCGCCTCGCTGGTGGTCCTGGCCCTGGGTCACTCCCAGATCGAGTACGGCCAGGGGCAGTTGCGGCTCCAGTTGAGCCTGGCTGAGGCGCCGGCCCCGGACAGCCTGGGCACACCGCTCACCCGCGCCGAGTTCCTGCAGGCCCAGCGGCAATTCGCCGAATTGGTCCAGCAAGCCGTCCAGACGGTCCAAGCCCAGCAGCGCCAGAATCTGGAACAGGCCCTGCAGGCCTCGCAGACCCAGCAGCGCCGACAACTGGAGCAGGCCCTGGCCAGCTTTGCCGTGGAACTGGACCAGCAGCGCCAGGAGGATCTGCAGGCCGTCAGCCAGGGGCTGCAGGTCATCGACTGGTCCACTGCGGACCGCTTTACCCGCACCGAAGGGCTGCTGCAGCAGTTGCTGATCGCGGCGGTCGACCGATGAGGAGGTAGGGGATATGTGGCGCATGGCAATCGCTCTCCTGAGCGCGCTGCCGCTGGCAGCCGGGGCCGAAAGCTTCGACCCCCAGCGGATGCACCGCGACCTGGACATCGCCGAAGCCATCCTGGTCCATCTGCAGGGAGCGGAGGAACTGCCCTTTGCCAACCCGGTGCGGGGGGTGTACTTCAAGGAATACGGGGCGGTCTTCCTGAGCGCCGGCAGGAGCCGCAATCTGCTGGCCGCCCTGATGGACGCCCAGCAGGAGCAGGTGGAGACTGCCAAGCAGACCAGCGACTTTGAATTCTTCAAGGAACAGACCGGCGAGTTCTTCCGCTCCTACGCCGACGCCATCGGCCAGGTGGGGGAAGAGGAGCGCATCACCGTGCTGAGCGGCGATCTGGGAATCGGGGGGCCGGGGGGGATGGGGTGGGTGGGCGGCTGGGGACAGGGGCGGGGGAGGAAGATGATGAAGAGGATCTTCGGGGTTCAGGTCCCTGCCGATTCGGCCGGCCCGCGTCCCCCGGATCCCAAGACCTTCAAAATAGAAGTCTTCCCGGGAGGTCCGGGACCCAAGTCGGAGGAAGACCTCCTCTTCCGGGTGGAAAAAGAACTGGCAGCCGCGGCGCAGGAGCCGGTGATCTTTGAAGGGACCGTGAAGAAGGGCGATCTGAGCGCCTTTCACCGGGGCCGGCTCAGCGAGGAGGAGTTCGCCGGGCGCATCGCCTGGCAGCAGCACCGCCCTGATCCCGAGGCCGCCAAGCAGGTGGACATCATGGCCGGCATCCTCGACAAGGCCCTGGCCGGCGAGCCCGGGGGAGGGCAGGGATTCAGATGCTCCGGGGTGTACCACCAAGGCCTGGGGGCGATCTTCTTCGTCAATCTGGGATTCGGCAAGGTCTTCTCAGCCCTGAATGCGCCCCGCTTCGACCGCAGCAAGCCGGTCATGCCCCAGCTCGAGGCAGTGGCCGGCGAGCAGCAGGCCCAGGTCAAGGCAGAGCTGATCAAGGCGGTGGCTGAATACGGCCACACCCTGCCGCTCAAACCCCGCGAATATCTGGTGGTCGAGGTGCATTCTGGGGGGCCCCAGAAGATGTCCATCGACCTCCTGCTCCGGGTGCGGCAGGAGGAACTGGCCGCTTACCGCAAGGGCAGCCTCAGCCTGGAACAGTTCAGCCAG
>JACPJE010000002.1 GCA_016187725.1 Candidatus Latescibacterota bacterium | reverse complement strand
CGATCTTGGCAAAATACCACAGGCATTCCGACCTGAAGGGCCTGGCCGTCCCGCTGGCCCGGTCTACCACCTGTCCGGAGTCGAGGGTGGTGACAATGGCTTTTTTGCCCCGCACGTGGATGTAGGGAACCTGCCTTTCGATCTCGTAGCGGTTGTCCTGCAGATCCTGCTCCACCACCCCCTTGAGCGCGTCCAAATTCTCGTGGAGCACCTCCCAGGCCCGCGGATCGGCGCTGCGCTGCCCCGCGTACACCACTACCTGCGGCGCATAGGCTGAGAGGGCCAGGTCCACCTCCCCGCGGCGGTGGCCGAACTTGTCGTTGTCCAGGGCCTGGCGGATCAGCAGGGTTTCGGGAGTCTCGTCGGCCAGGGCCTGGACCAGGGGCAGGGCCAGGGCAATAAGGCAGCACAGAACCGATCTGGTCATCATTTGGCTATCTTTGGCAAAAGGGCAGTACTTCATCCCTGGCCCAACTGCTTGAGGGCCCATTCGGCATAATAGGCCACGGTCTGGTCTTCGTCGTGGAGCAGGGACTCGATCTGGGCCCGCGCCTCGGGGGAGCGGATACGGCCCAGGGCGATCAGCGCGTTCCAGCGGACCTCGGCGTTCCCGTCGCGGATTGCCCCGATCAGCGCCGACACCGCGGCCCGCACCTGAGCCTGCCCCAGGACCTGGGCGGCCCCCGAGCGGGCCAGGGCCTCCTGGCTGCCCAGGGCGGCGATCAACTGGTTCTGCACCGCCCCCGAGGCCCGCTGCACTTCGGTGAGGAACTTGACCGCGTTTACTCTCAAGATCGGGTCCTTGTTCTGCAGGGCGTCAAAAAGAAAATCGATGCCCTCGGCCTGATCCATCTCCGCCAGAGAAGCGGCCGCATTGAAACGCACCAGGTTGCTGGGGTCGCTGAGCAGTTTGACCAGGGCCTGGTACACCCCCGGATCGCCCACCTTGCTGAGGGTGCGGGCCGAGTGCATGCGCAGGGTGGGATCGTCGGACTCCAGTTGCACGACCAGCTGGGCCTTGACCTTTTCCAGGGCTGCCCCGATCTGGGACTGGTGCGACAGGGAGCGCCGGCTCAGCTCGACCAGCAAAGGCAGGCCGAAGTAGTTGGTCCCCTCCATCTGTTCGATCGCCTGCCCGGCCAGTTCCTCATCCCCCCCCGCCAGGGCGGCATAGACCTGGTCCACCCCGGTGGTGTCGCTCATCTTGATCAGGGCCACGGCGCTGTACAGGCGGATCTGCGGATCGGTGTCCTTCATCTGGACCTTGAGCGCGTCGATGGCCACCTGGTCAGCGCCCAGTTCCCCTACCGACCAGATGCAGGCCAGGCGCTCGGCCTTGGTGTAGGCCACCACCGCCCGGTCCTTGAGCGTGACCGAAGCCGCCTTATGCTGGATGCGGCCCAGGGCCAGGGCGCAGCCCGTGCGCATCTTCTCGATCTCCTCGCGGAACTCGCAGTAGTTCTCTCCCTTGTAGTACTCGGGGTCGATATGGGCCACCAGCTGCCTGGCCGCCGGCCGGCCCAGCCCGACCAGGCCGTCCACTGCCTGCTGCCAGGCAGGTGAATCGAGGGGGTTGGCCGCCAGGGTGACGATCAGCTCGTCCACCTGCTGCTCGGTGGTGCTACAGGCGCCCAGGAAGAAGAGGGCGAGGGCGGGGAGCACGCGGAGGATCTTTTTCATAGATACCGCCATTCCGATGAGTATCAGGCCCGTAATTTAAAGGCTGTAAGGGGATAAATCAACGCGCTTCTTCAGCGGGCCACCAAGAAAAGTTGCGCGGAGGACCAACTGACGTTCTTGTTGGCCAATTCCCGCTCGAAGGCCCGGCGCACCAGGTGCACTTCCTCTTCGCTGAGCCAGCGCCCCAGGTAATGGGCATAGGTGTGGTGGGTCTCCCCCCCGGGATTGAACCACTGGGCCAGCTGCTGCGCCGAGAGCCGGCGGCTGGCTTGCTGGATCTCCACCCGCATCTGGACCTGGGTGAACCCGGCCTCCCGGAACAGGGCCTCCAGGTCCGGGGCATCCCAGTTGACCTGGGGGTTGTCCTGGTCGGTGTAGATGGCCTCTTCGGCCCGGACCAGCCGCTCCCCGATCTCCTCCTCCACCCCTGCGAGCGCAGCCAGGGCATAGAGCCGCTGGGCGCGCCTGGGCACGGCCTCGGCCAGACTGACGTACCCGCCCGGCCGCAGCAGGACGCGCAACTGGCGGATGATCTCCGCCTTTTCGGCCAGGCTGCCCAGGGCGTGATGGCCCACCATGGCGTCGAAACGCTGGCCCGCACTGCGCTCCTCCACCAGCTGGACCAGACGGCACAGAGGACCGTGGAGCACCACCGGCCGGTCCAGCTCGGCCAGGTGGTTGGCCGTCTCCTGCAGCACCACGGCGCTGGCCTTGTCCGGGCACAAGGCCCACACCCCGCCCTCGGGCACCTGGCGCAGGGCTTCCCAGACCAGCAGCCCCGAGCGGGCCTGCAGGTCGAGGACCAGGTGGTGGCGCTGCAGGGAAAGACTGGAGAAGATGTGCTGGCGGACGGCGGCCAGTTGGGCACTGACTTCGCCGGCCACCCGCTGCAGCCACTGCTCGCGCTGCTTGTCGGGCGGCGAGAAGGTGAGCACCTCCGGGGGGGCGCTGAGGCCCTCCACCATGGCGGCCAGCTGGACCTCGCGCCGGCGCTGGACCTGGCCCCGCAGGTGCTCTTCGTGTCCCTGATCCGAGGGCTGGTAGAAGAGCCGGCCTTGCAGGCTGGCGGGCAGGTACTGCTGGGCCACCCAGTGATCGCGGTACGCATGGGGGTACAGATAATTGGCCCCGTGGCCGAAACCCTCGCTGTCCCGGCTGGCGTCCTTCAGGTGGCTGGGCACCTCCTCTTCCTGTTCTTTTTCCACGGCAGCCAGGGCGTCGAAAAAGGCGAAGGCCGAATTGCTCTTGGGGGCGGTGGCCAGGTACAGGGCCGCCTGGGCCAGGGGGAACCTCCCTTCGGGCAGCCCCACCCGGTCAAAGGATTCGGCAGCGGCCACCACCACCTGCAGGGCCTGGGGATCGGCCAGGCCCACGTCCTCGCTGGCGAAGATCAGCATGCGGCGGAAGAGGAAGTGAGGGTCCTCGCCGGCATAGACCATGCGCGCCAGCCAGTACATGGCCGCGTCCGGGTCTGAGCCCCGCAGGGATTTGATGAAGGCGCTGATGGTGTCGAAGTGGTAATCGCCTTCCTTGTCGTAGAGCAGGGCCCGCCGCTGGATGGATTCCTCGGCCACCTCCAGGCTGATGGCGATGCGGCCCTGGTCATCCGGGGAGGTGGTCTCCACGGCCAGTTCCAGGGCATTGAGCAGGGTGCGGGCATCGCCGTTGGCCACGCTGACCAGGTGTTCGAGAGCTGCAGGGTCGAGTTGTACCCCCAGATGGCCGTACCCGCGCGCATCCGCCAGGGACTGGAGGGCGATGCGGCGCAGGCCTTCCTCGTCGAGGGCCTTGAGCTGGAAGACACGGCTGCGCGAGAGCAGGGGGCGGTTGACCGAGAAGTAAGGGTTCTCGGTGGTGGCCCCGATCAAGATCACGGTCCCATTCTCCACCCAGGGCAGCAGGGCGTCCTGCTGGGCCTTGTTGAAGCGGTGCACCTCGTCGACGAAGAGGATGGTGCGCTGCTGGTGGAGTTTGCGCCTTTCCTGAGCTTCCTCGATGGCGCGGCGGATATCGGCCACCCCGGCCAGCACCGCGTTGAGGTTGATAAAATGGGATTTGGTGGTGTTGGCGATGACCACCGCCAGGGTGGTCTTGCCCGTGCCCGGCGGGCCGTAGAAGATCAGCGAGGAGAGCTGGTCGGCCTGGATGGCCCGGCGCAGTAGCCGGCCCTGGCCCAGGATATGCTCCTGGCCGATGAACTCCTCCAGCCGGCGGGGCCGCAGACGCGCGGCCAGGGGCTGGTCCTTTTCCATGCTGGCCTGAAGACCGGCCTCGAAGAGATCCATACGCTCTCCCTCAATACAATAACTACTTTTATTTTATTCGCCTCTCTGGACAAGCGCAACGCCGCTGTCACTTCTGGCCGGCAGTTTCCACAGCCGAATCAGCGGGCTCAGGAGAAAAAGCTGGCCTGGGGAGCGGCGGTGGCCCTCGACCTGGGCCGGGTCCACACCTGAGCCTCCCTACGCCCTCCTCTCATAGCACCCCCTGAGCGGGTTGAACCTTTGTCCTTACAGGGGGCAACTTATTCTCCCGCAAGCAGGCCAATCCCTGTCAATACTGCTGAATCCCCCATTCAGTAATATATAGATTTTTATAATTTTAAATAATATTAAATCAAGTTAAATAGAATATGGCACAACTATTGCATACAGCACACCTCCGTATGCTGTAGGTCCCCTATTCACTGGAGGTCTCCCCGCTATGTCTGCACATCTCAAGCCCCTGAAACGACGACTCCTGCAACTGTCCCTGGCACTCTTGGGCTCTGCCGCGAGCAGCGGGATAATCGCCTGTGCTGATGGCAACTCCCCCACCTCCTCTGCCCCGCCCGGACAGGTCTACCTGGTCTTTTCCCCCCAGTCGAACCAGCGGCTGGCCAAATCCCTCAGCGCTGGTTCGACCGTGTCCAAGATCATCGGACCTAGAGGGGGCAAACTCGTGGCAATGGGAGAGGCAGCGGAGATCGAGGCCGCGCTCTCCATCCCGAAGAATGCCCTGGCCGAGGAGGTCGCCATCACCATGTCGGTCCACGAGGGCCTATTGAGCGAATTGGTCATCGCCTTCGCGCCGGAGGGGCTGGTATTCCTCCAGGCCGCCCGGCTCGAACTCAAGGTGGACACTGAACTGGTCGATATCCCCCTTTCGGAGTTGAAGGCATACCACCAGTCCGCCGATGGAACCTCCCAGGAGGCGCAGTTGCTCTCTGTCTCCAGCAGCGGCGATGGTCTCGTCAGGATCGCGATAGCGGTCCCTGGTTTTTCCACCTATGGGCTGCGGGGTTCGTCCTGAGCGAGGGATGCGGGCTCCCATGAGATCGACAGAACTGAAGCCCGCCCTGATCGGCCGGGATGCCGGACTGGCACGCCTGCGGGACAGGCTGGTGGAGGTGGCGCTGTTCAGCAGCGGGTCCATAGTGCTGGTGGCCGGAGAGCACGGGGCAGGCAAGACGCGCCTGGTGGCCGAGGTGGAGCGTGAGGCCAGGGCATGGGGGGTGGCGTTTCTGAGCGGCACCGGTGACCCGGAGCGCCCCGACCTTCCCTGCGGGCTCTTTCTCGGCGTGCTGAGAGACTATCTGAAATACAGTGCGCGCCGCGAGCGCCGCGTCCTGCGGGAGATGATCGCCGAGCTGGCACCCCACCTGTGGGAACCGCTGTTTCCCCGCTCCCGGCACCGGCCCTCACCTCCCGATAGGGATCCGGACTTGCGCCAGGCCCTCTTCCTGGCCCGCCTGGGACACCTGCTGCTGGCGTCGAGCCAGCAGCGGCCCGCCGTGCTCTGCCTGGAGGATCTGCACTGGGCAGACCCGGCCTCGCTGCAATTGCTCTGTCAACTGGCGGGCAAGAACGCAGCAGCCTCCATCCTGATCGTGGGCACCTATAGACCCGAGGTGCGCGCCGCGGCAAATGATGTTAACTTAGGGCAGGTGGTGTGGGAATTCTGCCGTTACCCCCACTTCGAGCACCTGCGGCTGGAGAGGTTGTCCCTGGCGCAGACCCGGGTGGTGCTGTACTCCTGTTTCGCGCAATCGGCATTCAGCGAGGATTTGGTCGAGCGGCTCCATCGCCAGACCGGGGGAGTGCCGCTGTTCATCGTGCAGCACCTGGAACACCTGCGCCGGGAGGGAGTCCTCTACCAGGACCGGGGCGTATGGGTGAATCGCCCGGTGGAAGAAGCGGGGGGCCCGGTCTCCATGCGCGCGGCTCTGCAGCAGCAGCTCCGGGGATTGTCGGAGGAACAGCGGGCGATCCTCTGCTGCGCGGCCACGCAGGGCGAGTCCTTTGCGGGCGCTCCGGTGGCGCAGGCCATGGGATGGCCGCTCATCGAACTGTTGCGGGAACTGGGCCGCCTGGAGCGCACCACCCACCTGGTGCGCCGTTCTGAGCGGGGATTCTGCTTCGCGCATCCCCTGTTCGCGGCGATCTTTTGTGAACTGCTGCCCGAGGCACAAAGCCGCCACTGCCAGTTGCGCCTGGCCCAGACCGAGGAGGCGCAGATGTGAGGCGGTGAGGCGCCGGCTGCGGGCAGCGCGATTACCGTGCTCGCAACCGGGATAAGGGAGTACCGCCATGGCAGTGAAGGATTCGCTGATCGGTCAGCAGTTCGGGGCGTACAGGATCACTGACCTGGTGGGGCGCGGGGGCATGGGCAGTGTGTACCGGGCCTGGGACGAAGGTTTGCGGCGAGAACTCGCGCTGAAAGTGCTGCGCCTCGACCGCACTGCTGATCCGCGCGAAACAGAGCGCTTTGCGCGCGAAGTGCGCCTGGCAGCTAGGTTGAGCCACCCCAATATCGTCTCCGTGTACGGGGCGGGCAGTGAAGAGGGGTATCTCTACCTGGCCATGGAGTTGGTCGAGGGAGACTCGCTGCGCGCCCTGTTGCGCCGCCGGAAGACCAGTCTGCCCATCGAACAGGCCCTGGCGATCGGCGCCCAGATCCTCGCCGGCCTGCAGGCGGCTCATGAGCGCGCGATCATCCACCGGGACATCAAGCCCGAGAACATCCTGTTAAAGGCGGACAACACCGTCAAGGTCGTCGACTTCGGCGTGGCCAAGCTGGAAGGCGGCACCGTCTTGACCCGGGCGGACGAGATCCTCGGCACCGTCGAGTACATGGCCCCGGAGCAGATCCTGGGCGACGACCTCGGCCCGGCCGTCGATCTCTATGCGACCGGGGCAGTGCTCTACGAGATGTTGACCGGCGCCCTGCCCTTTTCCGGTGATTCCCCCGCGACCCTGGTCTACCATCAATTAAACGAAGAGCCGCACGCTCCCTCCTTCCTGAATCCTTCCGTGCCGCGCGCCCTGGACCGCTTCGTGCTCCGGCTGCTGGACAAATTGCCGGAGAACCGCCCCCCCTCGGCCGCAGCGGCGCTGGAGGTCCTCGGCGAGATCCAGCACCGCCAGCAATTCGTCAGGATTCCCGGCCTAGAGACCACTGAGGAGGTCACTGAGGGAGAGGGAGAATTCCGGAGCCGCGACTTCCGCCCCCGCTTCACCGGCCGCCATGCCGAGTTCGGCGAGCTGACCGCGCACTTCGACGCCCTCGCGGAGGGAGGGCGGGTGGTATTCATCGCCGGAGAGGCCGGGATCGGCAAGACCCGGCTGGTGGAGCATCTGGGGCGGTACGCGGCGGAGCACGGCGGGTGGATGGTCCAGGGGGTCTGTTTCTTCGAGCACGGCCTGGGCCCGTACATGCCCTTCCTCGACGCCATCGGCAATCTCCTCCAAAAGGCGGTCGAAACCCTGAGCGCCGCAGAGCAGGAGGAATTGCGCCGGCTGCTCGCGCAGCAGGCCCCTGAACTGGCGGAGCTGGCGACCAGTGCGAGCACCACGGCCAAGATCAGGGCCAGTTTCGCTGCTGCCTTCAGCGCCGAGACCAGTCTCGAGGCGGCCCGCCAGCGCCTCTTCGATGCGATCTTCGCCCTGCTGTCTGCCGCGGCGGCCGTGCATCCCCTGGTGCTCCTCCTGGAGGACATGCACTGGGCCGACGAGGGCTCCCTGCAACTGCTCCAGTACCTGGTCCGCCGGGCACCTGAGGCCCGCGTTCTCTGCGCCGTGACCTATCGCCCGGAGGAACTGGCGGGCAAGGAGGAGGAGATTGCCCCCCTCGCCACCGTGCTCCAGCAACTCCACGCCGCAGGCCTGCTCTGCCAGGTGCGGCTGGACCGGCTGCAGCCGGACGAACTGGAGCACCTGGTCAAATCCCTCTTCCTAGAAGCTGAATTCGCCGGGGATTTCATCGACTTCCTCTACGAGCAGTCACAGGGCAATCCATTCATCGCGGTGGAGGTATTGCGGTTGCTGCGCCACCAGGACGTCCTCTACTGCGACAGCGGTATCTGGTCAGTGCGCGCCGGGTTTGCGGAGGTGGTGGTGCCGGACCGGATAAACGCCCTGGTCATGCGCCGGATAGACCAATTGGACACCACGCATCGCGAACTGCTCCAGCTGGCCGCAGTGCTCGGGCAGCGCTTCTCTTCCAGGCTGCTGGAAGCGGCCTCGGGCATGCCGCGGATCGCCCTGCTGAAAGCCCTCTTCAGGCTGGAGAAGAGGAATCAGTTGATCACCTCGGCGAAGGGTAGCTACGAGTTCAGCCACGCCAAGATCCGCGAAGTGCTCTACGCGGAGACGTCCTGGGAGTTGCGCCGCGAGTACCACCGGATCATCGCCGCCATCCTGGAAGGACAGCAGGAGCAGGGAGAGGCCATCGAGGCAGAAGAGCTGGGCACCCATCTCTACCGGGCCGAGGAATTCGCCCGCGCGATGCCGCACCTGATCCGCGGCGGTGACGAGGCCTTTGCCCTGTTCGGCTGGCGCCGGGCCGCGCTGCTTTTCGATCAGGCGGTGGAAGCGTGCCGGCAGAGCGGCGCGGAGGCCGGCTCTCTGCTCCACGCCCTGCGCTTCAGCGGCCTGTCCTACAGCTACCTGACTGCCTATGACCAGGCCCTGGAGCGCTGCGCCCAGCTGGGCGAGGCGGCCCGCGCCGCCGGGCGGCCCCAGGAGGAGGCCGGCGCGTGGAATTTGACCGGCCAGGTGAACGAGCAACTGGAGCGCTTTGCAGACGCGGACGCAGCCTATGAAAAGGCCCTGGCTGCCATAGGAACCCAGGAAGCGCCCTCGCTCAAAGGGCGGATCTCGATCAATTGGGGGTGCGCCGACTTCAGGCGCGGCCGCTATGCCGGGGCCGAAGCCCGCTGGAGGGCAGCCCTGGCCCTGGCCCTGGGCAGGGCGCCGCGGGAGACCGCCGACGCCCTCAACAACCTGGCCGTGCTGGCCACGGTGCGCGGTGACCTGGAGGGGGCCTGGGGATTGTATGAGCAGGTCCTGGCCCTCGACGCCCAGACAGCCTCCTCCCCCCACAGCCTGCTCACCTACTACAATATGGGCATGGTGCGGGCCGACCAACAGCGCTGGGACGAGGCTCTGCAACTCTATGACCGCAGCCTGCAACTCTGCCAGCAGACCCGTCACCTCATCCATGAGCCGGCCATCGACCTGAACCGCACCGAGGCCCTGATCGGCAAGGGAGACCTAGCCGCGGCCCGGGAGGCCTGCAGCCGGGCCCTGCGCGGTTTCCGGCGGCTGGACAACGGGCTGGGGCTGGCCGATGCGCTGCGCCTGTACGGCCGGCTGTGCCGGCTGGAGCGCAATTGGGACGACAGCCAGGTCTACCTGGAGAAGAGCGTCGCGCTCAACCGCCAGTTCGGCGAGTCCGTCAGTCTGGGAGAGGCGCTCTACGAGTTGGGCCTCCTGCACCAGGAGGCCGGCCGTCCCCAAGCAGCCATGGAGCCGCTGCACACTGCCCGGGAGATCTTCACCCGGGCGGAGGCGACCCTCGACCTGGACCGGGTCCGCACGGCCCTCGCCGAGTTGAGCGCCGCCTGATCGCCCACCTTCTACTGCTCTCCGGCGCTGTACCCCCTGTTCCTTGACAGGCCGGGCGCGGATGCGCTATATGCAAGGGGTATCTTTGCCTGGGGAGAACCGCTGGCGTGGAAGACGGCGCAGAGGGACAGTCGCCCTCCAGAATCTGGGGCCTGCACGAGGTGGCCGAAGCCCTGGAAGCCGGCCACCCGGTCGAGCGGATCTACTTCTCCCTGCAGGCCAAAGGGCCCCTGGTGGAACGCATCAAGGACCTGGCCCGCCAGCGCCAGGTGCGCTTCGACTTTGTGGAGGTGGGCAAGCTGGGCCAGTTGGCCGGCACCCGCCAGCACCAGGAAGTGGTGGCCCGCACCAGCCCGGTGCGCTATTGCTCCCTGCAGGAGGTACTGGCCGCAGCCCCCCCCGCCTGCACCCTGCTGGCCCTGGACCAGGTCCACTACGCCGGCAACCTGGGCCTGGCCATCCGCACCGCCGCTGGAGCCGGAGCCACTGCCCTGCTGCTTCCCGCCCGCGGGGGCACCCTGGTCAACGGCGAAGTGATGCGCGCCTCCAGCGGCGCGGTCTTCCGCCTGCCCCTGGTCTCCTGCGCCAACCTGGCCAGGGATTTGATTCACCTCAAGGAACAGGGTTTCTGGATCTACGGACTGGAGGCCGGCAGCGGCGGCGACTTCTTCTCAGT
>JACPJE010000279.1 GCA_016187725.1 Candidatus Latescibacterota bacterium | reverse complement strand
GCCCTTGGCGGCGAAGAAGGTCCGGTCGGTCATGCGGGCTCTCGGGGAATTGTTCTATGTAGAATAATAAAAAAGGCGCACCTGCCAAAGGCCCCATGCGGGTTGGCCTGCTCCGGCCCATTCCCTATCTTTAGGCGGGATTCGACCACAGGCATAGAGGCGGAGGGCTCCATCCATGCGCATCACCCATGCAGAGACCATCATCGTCGGCAACCCCTGGAAGAACTGGCTCTTTGTGCGCGTACACACCGACGAGGGGGTGTACGGGGTTTCCGAGGCCACCAGCAATGGCTTTTGCAAAACCGTGGAGGCGGCCATCCACGAACTGGCGCCCATGTACCGGGGAATTGATCCCTTCCAGCCCGAATTGGTCCAGCAGCGCATGTACCGCGACATGTACGGGGACGGCGGCCAACTGCACAAACACGCGGTCGCCGCCATCGAGGTGGCCTGCTGGGACATCATGGGCAAGACCCTGGGAGTGCCGGTCTACAAGCTGCTGGGCGGCCAGATGCGCCAGAAGGCGCGGGCCTATGCCAACGGCTGGTACCGCGGCCCGCGCACCCCGGAGAGCTTCCACGAGAAGGCCAAGGAGGTAGCCAGGCGCGGGTACACGGCGCTTAAGTTCGACCCATTTGGCTCGGCGTACCAGATCACCGACCTGGACGACGAGGCCCTGGCTATCGACATCATCGCCGCGGTGCGCGACGCCGTAGGCCCCAGCGTGGACGTGCTGGTGGAGGGCCATTGCCGCTTCAGCACCTCCACGGCGCTCAAGTTCGCCCGCAAGATGGAAAAGTACAACCCCACCTGGTTCGAGGAGCCCACCCCCCACCACAAGATCGACGCCCTCATCCAGGTGGCCAGGGAGTCCCCCGTTCCCATCGCCACCGGCGAGAGCCTGCACACCCCCTACGCCTTTGCCGAGCTGCTCAAACACGACGTGGTCCACATCCTCCAGCCCGAACCTTTGGCCTGCGGCGGCCTGTGGCCCACCCGCCAGATCTGCGCCATGGCCGACGCCCACTACGCGGTGGTGGCCCCGCACAACGCCCAGGGTCCAGTGTGTACCGCCGTCTGCATGCAGCTGGCCGCCTGCACCCCCAACTTCTTCATCCAGGAGATCTTCGACGAGTTCAACGTCGAATGGGAGAAGGACCTGATCATCGGCGCTCATTACCCGGTGAAGGACGGATATATCGAGGTGTCCGACGCCCCGGGACTGGGCATCGACCTCAATCTCGAAGAATGCACCAGACACCCCTATTCGCCGGCTTACTTCCTGCCGCTGTTCAAAAGCGGCTGGGAGAGGCGCGAGGAACAGGAAGACCGGACCTGATCAAACCGGGGAAATAGCGAGGCATATGGACAAGGCACCTGCCTCCAAGGGCGAGATCCTGGTCGTCGACGACCAGGGGCCCGTGCTCGACTTAGTGGGCAACATCCTGGCCAAACACGGGTACCAGGCGCGCGGCGCCTCCAGCGGTGTCCAGGCCCTGGAAATGGCCCATACCCACCTGCCCGATCTGGTGCTGCTGGATGTGAGCATGCCGGAGATGGACGGGTACGAATTGTGCCGCCGGCTCAAGGCCGACGCCCACACCCGGGATATCCCGGTCGTCTTCGTCAGCGCCCACGGCGAGGTGGCCGACAAACTCAAGGGTTTTGCCGCCGGCGGGGTGGACTACGTCACCAAGCCCTTCCAGGTCTACGAGGTGCTGGCCCGGGTCCAGACCCACCTGAACCTGCGCCGGCAGCAGCTGCAGTTGTTGCGGGCCAACAGCGAGCTGGAGCGGTGGGGGGCGGAGCGCGCCTCCCAGGTGGAGCGGGTCCGCCGTTCGCTGGACGGGGCTTTGGGGGCCCTGGCGCGGTTGGCGGCCCTGCGCAATCCCCACGGGGCCGGCCACCCCACCCGCACGGCCAAGCTGGCCCGGGCCATCGCCCAGGAAATGGCTCTCGATGCCGACCGCATCGAGGGCCTGGGCACCGCGGCCCTGCTCTGCGACTTAGGGATGGCCGGGGTGCCCGAGTCCATCCTGCTCAAACCCGAAGCCCTCACCCCGGCCGAACTGACCCTGATCCGCACCCACCCGCAACTGGGCGCCGATCTGGCCCAGCCCCTGGCCCTGCCCTGGCCGGTGGACCAGTTCATCTCCCAGCACCACGAGCGCCTGGACGGCTCGGGCTACCCCGAGGGGCTGAAGGGAGAAGACATCGCGCTGGAAGCCCGCATCATCTCGGTGGCCGACGTGATGACCGCCCTGTGCGCCCCCCGCCTGCACCGGCCTGCCATGAGCATCGACCAGGCCCTGGTGGAGATGGTTTCCAACGCGGGCCGGCTCTACGACGCGCAGGTGGCAGGGGCCTGCGTGCGGCTCTTCCGCGAGGGGGGCTTCAAGTCCTAGCGCAGCTAGATCCTCAGCCCCGCCGCAACTGGCTCAGATCCCGCACCGCGCCCTGGGCGGCGCTGGTGGTCAGGGCTGCGTAGGCCTGGAGGGCCGGCGAGACGTAGCGCCGGCGCTTGAGGGGTTGGTACGCGTCCTTGCCCAGGGCCTCCAGGCGCTGCCGCCGGCGGGCCAGTTCTCCGGGGGCCACCAAGAGTTCGATGCGGCGGGCGGGGATGTCGATCAGGATCTGATCCCCCTCCTCGACCAGGGCGATGTCGAGGGTCATGGCGTTCTCGAAGGCCGTAAAGGTGGCGATGCTGCTGCGGTACTCGCGCTGCGGCATGTAGAGATCCCTCCACTTATGAGTACTGAGCGATGATCTGCGGCCGGCGGAAACAGCCCAGCACGTGGTCGTTGACCATGCCGGTGGCCTGCATGTAGGCAT
>JACPJE010000001.1:1155-49214 GCA_016187725.1 Candidatus Latescibacterota bacterium | reverse complement strand
GTGGCGCCGCCAGCTGGCTGCCGACGCCGAGGTAGACCGGGCCCGAACCGCCCTCGAAGTGGACCAGCTCCAATTGCAGGAGGCGACGGCCCGCCTGGAGTACAAGTACCTGATCCCGGCCTCGGCGCTGGACCTGGTGCGCCGCCGGCTGGAACCCTTTGTGGAGCCGGATTGCCATCGGATTCCGGGAAGGGATCAGTACACCATCCGCAGCATCTACTTCGACACCCGCGGCCTCGACTACTACTACCAGAAGGAGTCCGGCATCCAGCACCGCCGGAAGCTCCGCCTCAGAGGGTACAACCAGCGCATCCCCTCCTCCCGAGGCTTTCTTGAGATCAAGCGCAAGGACGACATGGCGGTTTCCAAGGCCCGGGCTTCCTGTCTATTCGACGAGGTAGGATGTGCAGGACGTGGTCTTCATCTTCTTCAGCCTGGCCGCGGGTATGGCCGCCGGGGTGGGCATGTACGCGGCGGCCTTCATCGGCACCGGCGCGGTGGGCGCGGCGCTGCTGCTCTTATCCAGGCTGGGCAGCCTGGCCCAGAAAAGGCGGGAATACCTGTTGCTCCTGTCCTACCTCCCGGTCGCCGGCGAAGAGGCCCCCTATTTGCAGGTATTCAAGACTTATTGCACAACCCACCAGTTGATCAGCGTGAAGTCCTATGAAGGCAGCGAAGAACACGAACTCTCCTTCCACGTCCATCTCAGGAAAGAGGAACAAGCCGACGAGCTGATCCAGGGGCTGAGACAGGCGCCCGGGGTGCAGAATGTCAACCTCTTCTTCGACGAGGAGTACGTCGCATGAAACCTGGAAGAATCACCGCACTGGGCCGGCCTTGTCGCGCGGTTGCCCTTTCCCTCCTGCTGCTGGCCGCCGGGGCCCAGGCCAAGCTGCCGGAGTTTTTTCGCTTTTCAGAGGACGGCGGGCTGCTAGCGCTGGGAGGGATGCCTGCCGCGGGCCTGTACGACGAAAGCGTGCTGCGCACCTTTGAGCTGCGTTTTACACAGGAGGATTGGCAGGCCCAACTGGCGGCCAACTACAGCACCGAGGTCAACGTGGCCGCGGACCTGATCGTGGACGGGGTCACCTACCCCGGAGTTGGGGTCCGCTACAAAGGGACCACCTCCTATCGGCGCAACTCGCTCAAGAACTCCTTCAATATCGATCTGGGATTCACCGACCCGCAGCAGGACCTGATGGGGTACGAGACCCTCAACCTGAACAACAGCAGCGGCGACCCTTCTTTTGTGCGCGAGGTATTGGCCAATAATATCTACCGCCGCTACCTCCCCAGCCCCAAGGCCAATTTTGTCAAACTGTTCATCAATGGGCAGAACTGGGGGGTGTACGTCAATGTAGAACAGGTCAACACCGACCTGATCGAGGAGTGGTTCCCCAGCAGCCGGGGGGACCGCTGGAAGATCAACTCCACTGGCGGAGGGACCTTGCCGGGCGGCGGGCTCACCGCGGACAGCGCGGGCATCTTCCAGCCCGGCGGGTTTGGCCCTGGTGGCGCCCTGCCGGACAGCTTGAGAGGACAACTGGGTCCCGGTGCCGGCCCGGATGGTTTTGCCGGCGGCGGGCCCGGCGGCTTCACCCGCAGGGACACCCTGGTGTCGGCAGAGGGCGACACCAGCATCCTTGTCATGGTGGGCGGTCCAGGGGGTGGGGGTGGCTTTAGCGGCGGCAACGGGGCCCTGACCTGGCTGGGGGCGGATACCACCGCGTACCAGAGCATCTACGAATTGCAGAAGAGCCAGAGCGCCGACCCCTGGGGCTCCCTGGTCCAGCTCTGCGACCTGCTCAACAACACCCCGGCGGAGGCCCTGGCCGACTCCCTGGACCACATCCTGGACATCGCCCGCGCCCTCTGGTACATCGCCGGGGAGAATATCCTGGCCGACACCGACGGGTACAACGAAAAGGGGGGCGACTACCGGATCTTCTACGAGGAGGAGATGGGCCGGTTCCACCTCCTGCAGTACGACGCCAACGAGGTCATGGGTGGTGGCATGATGGGCGCAGGCCCTCCCGCAGGGCAGGACAGTACCCAGGCCGGCGCCGGGGGCGCGGTGGCCGATCCGACCGGCGCTCCGCCAAGGCAGGGCCCCGGTCGGATCGGCCCCAGCGGCAATTCCACCTCCAGGGACCCCTTCGAAAACCAGGACAGCGCCAACCGCCCCCTCATCAGCCGCCTGCTGGCCGTCCCCCAGTTGCGGCAGCGCTACATCGCCCACTACCGGACCCTCCTCGAAGAGAGTCTGGACTGGGCGGAGTTAGGGCCGCTGGTGCAGGACTACCGGGCCCTGATCGAAAAAGAGGTGGAGGCCGACCCGATTAGACCTAGCAGCTATGCCCAGTTCCAGAGCGAGTTCGCCGCAATCGAGGCCTTCGTCGACAAGCGGCGGGAGTACCTGCTTTCCCTGCCCGATTTCTCCCGGCCCGCACCCGCTATCCTCGCCGTGGATCACCCCCCCTTGGCTGCGGCCAAAACCGCCCAGCAGGCGGGCACTGGGCCGCGGGCCGGCGAGCCGGTCCAGGTGCGGGCGACCCTGGGGGCGGCGGTGCCGGTCCAATCGGTGTTGCTCTACTACAGCGCCGGGTTGAGCGGGGCCTTTTCCCGGATCGGGATGGCCGACGACGGGATGCACGGAGACGGAGCTGCGGGGGACGGGGTGTACGGCGGCAAATTGCCCGCCTTTGTCGCCGGCACCCTGGTGCGCTACTATATCGAAGCCCGGGCCGCAGACGGTGAGGGGACCGCGGCCTTCTCGCCAGCCGGCGCCGAACACGACACCTACGTGTTCCAGGTGGCGGCGCTCAACGCCGCGTCCACCCCGGTGGTGATCAACGAATTGATGGCCGCCAACAGCACCGTCATGGACCCCCAGGGCGAGCAGGAGGACTGGATCGAGTTGTTCAACACTGTGGACCAGGCAGTAGACCTTTCGGGCATGTACCTGAGCGACACAGCCTCGAACCCGCGCAAATGGGCCTTCCCCGCCGGCACGATTCTGGCGCCTGGTGCGTACCTGGTGGTCTGGGCCGACGAGGACGGGGGAGATGAGCCGGGGCTACACGCCAGTTTCAAGCTCTCCGCCGCCGGTGAACAGGTGTTGCTGGTGGATGTGGACGAGCGGGGCAACCAGGTGCTGGACCGGGTGGACTTCGGCGCCCAGGAAGAGGACCAGGCCTACGGCCGCATGCCGGACGGCAGCGGCGGCTTCGAGGTCTTGGGAACCCCTACTCCGGGGGCGGCCAACCTGGTGCCCACCGCGGTGCTGGAGGAGCAGGTGCAACCCGGGCGCTTTGCCCTGGGGCAGAACTATCCCAATCCCTTCAACAGCGGGACCCTGATCCGCTTCAGCCTGCCGGCCGACCAGGCCCGTGCCGAGTTGGCAATCTACAACCTGGCCGGGCAAAAGGTGGCCATCTTGTTGAGCGGCCCCTTGCCGGCGGGGCAGCACCAGTTCGAGTGGGACGGGCGGGACCAGGCCGGGCGCGACCTGGCCACGGGGGCATACCTGTACCGCCTGCAGGCCGGCAGCGCGGTGGAAACGCGCCGGCTGCTGCTCTTGCGCTAGCCGGTGCCGGGAGCAGAACCCATGACCAGGGCACTCTGGTGGCGGTTGATCTGGCTCGGCTGGGCGGCGATCAGTTGCCACCAGCTGGACTCTGTGGCGCAGACCCCGGAGGGCGAAGCGCTGACCCTGCTCTATCACCAGCCCTTAGAGGTGAAGGAACCCTCCGGGCTGACCCTGGACCCGGAGCGGAAGACCTTGTGGGCGGTAGGCGACAACAGCGACGTGTACCAGCTCGACCTGAGGGGTGGGGTGCTGGCCCGATTCAGGGGCGTGGGCGCGGATCTCGAAGGCATCGCCTTCAGCCCGAAGGACTCGACCCTGTGGGTGGCCGACGAGGCGGACAACAGCCTGATCCAGTTGAGCCGGTCGGGCCAACGCCTGGCCAGGCACCAACTAGCCCTGCGCAGCGAGGACAACAAGGGTCTCGAAGGCATCTGCCTCGACGGGCAGAGCAGGATCTTTGTGCTCAACGAAAAGAAGCCGGGGCTCTTCATCGCCCTGGCCCCGGACCTGAGTATAGAGCGCCGGCTCACGCTCACCTTTGCCAGGGATTACTCGGACCTGGCCTTTGAGGCCCAGGGGGGCAATTTCTGGGTGCTCAGCGACCAGGACCAGGCCCTATTCCTGTGGAGCCCTGAGCAGGGGGTGTTGCGGACCTTCCTGCTGCCCTTCTCCAATGGCTCTATGCCTTCAGCCTGCCCGGACAGGAGATGGCGCCCCGTCAGGTTTCTGGGCCGGAGCCGCCCTGAGGGGTCCGGCGCCGGGATGCGCTCGCGGAGGTCGGGCGCTAACTTAGTAGCATGAACCGCCCCCTCTCCCCTGCCCTCAAGCCCACCCCGTTCCGGCCCGCTTATCTGGCGGCCCTGGCTGGGGTGCTGATCCTCGCCCTGGGGGGCTTTGCCTGGTACGAGTTGCACACCTCCCGCCAGAACACCCTAGAAACCCTGGAACACAGCTCGGGCGCCCTGGTGCAGGCCATGGCCCGGGCCGGCGAAAACGCCCTGCGCGCCGAGGAGGAACTGGACCGGATGGTGCAGGAACACCTGCTCAGCAACGCCCGCAGCCTGGCCCGGATGCAGACCGGCCGCGTCCTCGGCGATTCGCTGCTGGCCGAGGTGGCCGGCGAGCAGGGCCTGGCGCGCATCGAGGTCTTCGACGCCCGGGGTTATCCGCTGCACAGCAGCGACCCCCAGCCCATGGACCGTTTCGAGCTGGACTGGTGGTGGGAGGAACTGGCCGAGGTGTACGAGGGCGCGGCCAGCGAACATCTGGTGGTGCTCGAGGCGGCGGAACTCTACGCCGTGGCCACCCCGGCAGCCCAGGGCGGGGCCATTTTGGTGCAGGCCTCGGCCCAGTACCTGCACGAACTGCGCCGGGCCGCGGGCATCGGCCGCCTGATCCGCGAGATCGGGGCCAACCAGGGCGTGGTGTTCACCGCCCTGCAGGATTCGGCCGGCATCCTCCTGGGGTCCAGCGGGATGGGGCAACTGGGCACCATCGCCGGCGATCCCTTCCTGAGCGAGGCCCTGGCCGGCGCCAGGCCGCGCTCGCGCACCGCCCAGTTCGGCGGGCAGGAGATCTTCGAGACGGTCATGCCCTTTGCGCCGGGGGGCAAACCCCTGGGCCTGTTGCGGGTGGGTTTGTCGGTGGAGGCGCTGGAGGCCGAAAGGCGCCGCGACCAGTTGCAGCTGGTACTGCTGGCTGGCCTGCTGGCGGTGCTGGGGGCGGCCGGAGCCGGGGTGCTGACCATCCGCCAGAACTACGCCCTGCTCGACGAGGCCTACGCCCGGGTGCAGACCTACAGCAGCCGCATCCTGGCACAGATGGCCGACGCGGTGATGGCCATGGACACCGCCGGCCGCATCGAGGTGCTCAACCAGAGCGCCCAGGCGCTTTTCGGCGCCGAGGCCGCCGCCGCTGCCGGCCGGCCCTACGCCGAGGTGGTGGGCGTGATCCTGCCTCCGGTGGAGCGGGCCCTGCGCGAGGGGCGCGAAGGCCAGGAAGGGGCGCAGCGCTACCTGGTGGGAGGAAAGGAGCGCCTGTTGTCGCTGTCCACCTCCCTGGTGCGCAACAGCCGCGGAGAGGTGGAGACCGTGGTGGTGGTGGCCCAGGACCTGACGGCCCTGGCAGCCCTGGAGGCGGATCTGCGCCGCGGCGAGCGCCTGGCCTCCATGGGTGCCCTGGCCTCGGGGGTGGCCCACGAGGTGCGCAACCCGCTCAACGCCATCGGCATCATCGCCCAGCGGCTGGAGCGCGAATTCGCGCCCCAGCGCGACCAGCAGGAGTACCGGGGTCTGCTGAAGGTGGTGCGCGGGGAGGTGGGGCGGGTCAACCGCATCGTCAAGGAATTCCTCAGCCTGGCCCGCCCACCGGCCCTGGCCCGGCACCCGGTGGATCTGGAGGAAAGCGTCGAACTGGCGGTGGCGGCCCTGGAGCCCCGGGCCCAGGCCAAGGGCTTGCGCGTGGAGCGCCGTTACGGCGGGGTGGGCAGCTGGGAGTTGGACCCCGACAAGTTCATCCAAGCGGTGCAGAATCTGTTGAGCAACGCGGTGGAGGCCACTGCCGAGGGCCAGATCCGGGTGACGACGCGCCGCACCGAGGATGGGAGCGCCGAGGTCGAGGTGGAGGACAGCGGCGTTGGCATCGCCCCGGAGAACCTGGAGCGGATTTTCGACCTCTACTTCACCACCAAGGCCGAGGGTGCCGGCCTGGGGTTGAGCCTGGTGCACCGCATCGTCAACCAGCACGGGGGGCGGGTCCAGGTGCACAGCACCCCGGGCGCCGGCAGCCGCTTTACCCTGCACTTTCCCGCGAGTGATTGAGATGGCAACCATTCTGGTCATCGACGACGAAGAGGTCCAGCGCGAGGCCCTGGCCGTCCACCTGCACAAGCAGGGTTTCGAGGTGCTGTGCGCCGAGAACGGCCGGCGCGGCCTGGAACTGCTGGGCCAGCATCTGGTGGAAATGATCATCACCGACGGGCGCATGCCCGAACTGGACGGCATGGGGGTGTTGCGGGAGGCGCGGCGCCTCAACCCAGCGGTCGAGGTGGTGCTGGTCACCGCGTACGGCAGCGTGGCCGGCGCGGTGGACGCCCTGCAGGACGGGGCCAGCCATTACCTGGAAAAGCCCATCGACCTGGACGAACTGGACCAGATCGTCGCCCGCGCCCTGGAGCATCACCATCTAGTGACTGAGAACCAGAATCTGGGAAAGCGACTCGACACCGAGGTCGAACTCAAAGGCATTCTCTCTGCAGACCCGTCCATGCAGCAGGCCCTCAGCGTGGTGGCCCGCGCCGCCCCTAGCCGGGCGACCGTGCTGATCCGCGGTGAGAGCGGCACCGGCAAGGAGTTGGTGGCCCGGGCCCTGCACGCGGCCAGCCCCCGGCGGGAGGGGCCCTTTGTGGCCTTCAACTGCGCGGCGCTCAACGAAAACCTGGTGGAGAGCGAACTCTTCGGCCACGAAAAGGGGGCCTTCACCGGGGCCGATCGCCAGCGCCTCGGGCGCTTCGAGCAGGCCCACGGCGGCACCCTGTTCATCGACGAGGTGGCGGAGATCCCCCTCGAGGTGCAGGTCAAGCTGCTGCGGGTGCTGCAGGAGCGCAAGATCGAGCGCCTGGGGGGTGACCAGCCGGTGGAGGTGGACGTGCGCCTGGTGGCCGCTACCCACCGCGACCTGGAGGAGATGGTCCGCCAGGGGCAGTTCCGCGAGGATCTGTTCTACCGTCTCAACGTGGTGGCGGTGCATCTGCCGCCCCTGCGCCAGCGCCGGGTTGATATCCCAGTGCTGGCCGGCGCCTTTTTGGCACACTTCAGCCGGGAGAACGGCCGCCAGTTGGAGGGTTTTTCCCGCGAGGCCATGGATGCCCTGATGCGCCACTCCTATCCGGGCAACGTGCGGGAGTTGCAGAATATCGTCGAGCGCGCCGTGGTCATGGCCCGTGACCGCACTATCACCACCCGCGACCTGCCCCCCGAATTGCAGCGGGCCGAGACTCCGGCCCCGCCCGAGGAGGCCCACACCCTGACCGAGCGGGTGGAGCAGTTGGAGCGCCAGGCCATTGCCGAGGCCCTGGAACAGGCCGGCGGGGTGCAGAGCCGCGCCGCTGCGCTCCTGGGCCTGACCGAGCGCAACCTGCGCTACAAACTCAAGAAGTACGGGATCAAGAAGTAGCCGGAGATTCACCACAGGCATGATGTCGCGTCGGGGAGCGACCCACTCCGGCCTTTCCCAAGGCGCGTCCTTCACCCTCGCTCGCTCTGGCTCCGCTACCCCACCGCTCCGCCACGCGGACTTCCCATCCCGACCGCTCCCCGGGAAAGGCCTCCGGGGTCATCTCCCCGCCGCTCGCTAGAATGAGGTCTGCAGGCCGGCCGAGTAGGTGTTGACCCCGGCGTCGTAGTAGGGATCGTTGGAATTGGTGCGGCGGTAGGACCAGTGCAGGCCCAGTTCCAGGCCGGGGCCGCGGGCGGGCTGGAAGAAGCGGATCAGTTCCAGTTTCAGCAATTGCCAGCGGTCACGGCGTTTCTGGTCGAGCCCGAGGGGAAAGCCGTCCAGGTCGAGGGCCAGGCGCTCGACGTAGTTGCGGGAGCCCAGTTGGCCGCTCAACTCCAGTTGCGAATCCCACAATCCCAGGTGCTTGAGGGTCAGTCCCAGGGTCTGGCCCTGGTAGCTGTAGCGGTCGCTGAAGAGTTCGTCGTCGAAGTCGTACAGGGGGCCAAAGAGGAAACGGCCCTGCCCGCTGAAGCTGTGCTGGCGGGTATACTCCAGCTGGAGGCCAGTGCGCTGGCCCAGGGACTGGGCCAGCTTCAGGTCTCCCGAACCCTGGACCAGATGCCGGCCGCGGTCGGCGCCAGGCAAGAACACTTCCCCCCGCCGCAGATAGGATTTGACCCCCAGCTCGGCGCGCAGGTCCACGGTGGTGCGGCTGGGCAGGAAGCGGGTCAGCCTGGCGTTGGCGCTCTGCTCCGCGTAGCTCTGCCGGCTGACCTTGAGGTACTCCTGCAGCCGCAGGGTATAGCCGGCCCGCCCCACCAGGTCTTCCCGCAGATAACGCTTGGCCTCGACAAAGGCGCCACCCCCGGCAAAATCGCGGTAGTCGTAGAGCCGGCGGTCCAGGCGGGCCGAGAGGCTGGCCCCGGCGCGCAGCTCGCCGGCGCGTCCGTCGCGGGCGTAGTTCAAGCCCAGGACGTGGGCGTGGTTGAACAACTCGCTATATTCGCGGAACAGGCTGGCATTGCCGGTGTAGTACAGGCCGGTGTTGCCGCCCAGACCCCAGTCCAGGTCCACGTAGAGCAGATTGACCCAGTCGGCATGGGGCTGGCTGGACTGGAACAGATTGTCGGTGTAGCTCGAGTACAGGTTGAGGCGCACCGCCGGCTGGGCCCGGGCCATGCCCAGGCCCAGCAGCAGCGCGGCGACCAGGACCTTCATCGCCGCGGTCCTTCCCTGGGCGGGGGCCGATGGGGTGGGGGTGGCCGGTGGCCGTGTTTCATCCCTTCCCGGTCGAAGGGCCGGGGGTGGGGGCGGTTGTCGTTGATGCCGTCGCCATCCTCGTCGATGAAACGGTCGAAGGGCGGGCGGGCCTCCATTTCCATGCGGTTGAAGAAGCGGCGCACCAGGTCGTTCATCCCGTCCCCGTCCTGGTCGACGAAACGCGGCAGGGGCTGGCGCAGCTCCTCGGCGATGCGCCCGTAGCGGTAGCCGCGCAGGGAGTTCCTGGTGTAGCGCAGGCCGGTGATGTCGTTGACGCCGTTGCGGTCCTGGTCCACCACGTTGGCACAGCCCCCGTCCTCGCTCTGGCCGCATTCGGCGTTGAGGTCGTTGACCCCGTCGCCGTCGGCGTCGCGGAAGCGGTCGTTGGTGCCGTCCTTGTTCTGGTCGACAAAGGCAAAGCGGTGGGCGTAGGCCTTGCCGCTCACATCATCGCGGCCGTCGCCGTCGGCGTCGCGGAAGCGGTCGTTGATGCCGTCCCGGTCCGCATCGACAAAGCCGAGAAACGCCGCTTTATTGTCAGAGGTATCCTGCTGCTCGGCGGGAGGGGTGGCTGCCGGTTGGGCGGCAGCGAGGGAGGCCAAGGCCGACAGCGCCGTCAGCACTCCGCAAAACCTCATGGCGCCACCTCCTCGGTGTGCAGGCGGGCGAAAGCCCAGATTGGTGACCACTCGTCGATATGGGGCAAAAGAGGTGCCAGCCAGGAGGGCGCAGGGCGGACTAGTCGGCTAACATCCCAAAACTAATACGGTTCCCGGTTTCTTCAAAGCGATACAGGTCTCCGGGTACTCGACCAAAAGGTCGAAAGAAGGCGTGTGGTTCGACCAAAGGGGCGCGCACCGGGAATACCCGCTCTGGCCTTTCCCAAGGCGCGGACCGCCGCACCCCAACGTATGGGGTGCGGCGCAAAAAGCGCTGCCCTCCCCCAAGGCCCAGCCCCCGCAACGCCCCATACGTTGGGGCGTTGCGCCCTCGCTCGCTTCGCTCGGTTGCCTCTCTTTTCTGCGGACCGTCTCCTTCGCTTGCTTTACTGCGCCACCCCATAGCCCAGCCCCCGCAGCACCATATAGATGGTGCTGCGCCCCAGGGAAAGGCCCCCTCCACCTGCCGCTGCGCTAACCCTGGCGGCCCGCCCCGCAGGGGGTATCTCCCGGCACGCTCCGCATTAGCTTCCGTTCATAAAAAAACCGGCAGTGACGCAGATCCCCGCCGGTGGTGCCGGTACTCTTGCTGCCTGCCTAGTGCTCTTCCCCGGCCACCTGGGTCACTTCGATGTCCAGGTCCTGGCGCAGGGCGATGCGTTCCACCTGGCCGTCCTTGATCCACACCACCCGGTCCGAGACGCTGAGCATCTTGTGGTCATGGGTGGCCGAGATGACGGTCACCCCAGAGTTTTCGTTCATCTCCTTGAGCAGTTCGATGATCTCGGTGCCGGTGCGCAGATCCAGGTTGCCCGTGGGCTCGTCGGCCAGGACCACGGCCGGGTCGTTGGCCAGGGCCCGGGCCACGGCCACCCGCTGCTGCTGGCCGCCCGAGAGTTCGTAGGGCTTGTGGGAGTGCCGCTCCCCCAGCCCCACCTTCTGGAGCAGTACCATGCCCTTGTCGCGCGACTCGTCGCTGGTCAGGCCGGCGAAGACCATGGGCAGGGTGACGTTCTCCAGGGCAGTCATCACCGGGATCAGGTTGAAGGACTGGAAGATGTAGCCGATCTTGCGGCAGCGCAGCCAGGCCAGCTCATAGGCGTCGAGCTGGGCCACGTCCACCTCGTCGATGTAGACCTTGCCCTCGGAGGGTTTGTCCAGGCCGCCGACCATATTGAACAAGGTGCTCTTGCCCGAGCCGGAGGGGCCCATGATGGACATGTACTCGCCGGCGTAGATTTCCAGGTCCACCCCGCGCAGGGCCTGGACCTCGGTGTTGCCCATGCGGTAGATCTTCTTGACTTGCTGGGTGCGCACCACGGTGCGCTGTTCTTCGGCTGGTGCCTTCTGCTCGGTCATAAAGTCTCCTCTTTGACCTCACCCCTTGACCCCCTCTCTCTCCCTAAACGCTCCCATGAGGTCGCGTTCCACCCCGCTGACACGGAGAGGGGGAGAGAGTCCTCTGTGGACACGCGGGCAATTCCCCCTTCCCTTCAGGGAAGGGGGCCGGGGGGTTAGGTATCCGTGCGCATGGCTTCGACCGGTTCCATCTTGGCCGCCTTGTAGGCCGGCAGCATGGCCCCCACCAGCGAGAGCAGGGTGCCGGCCACCAGCGAGGCCAGCACTGATTGCAGGATGCCCCCCACCGGGAAGTAGGAGAACACGTAGCCGCCATAGGCCAGCAGGGTCAGGCCCAGGGTCATCAGCAGGCCGATGCCGATGCCGATGGTGGTGCCCACCACGCCCTGGAAGGTGGATTCGAGCAGGAAGAGCTTGATGATGAAGGAATCGAGGGCCCCCAGGCATTTCATGGTGCCGATCTCGCGGAAGCGCTCGGTCACCGACATGAGCATGGCATTGGCGATGCCCACCACGCACACCAGCAGGGAAAGGCCGATGAGCCAGCTCTGCTTGGAGTGCTCCTCCTGGGCCTGGGCCTGGGCTTCGGCCGAGGAGCGCCCTCCCTCGGCGGTGCCGGTCTCGATGCCGTTTTTCTGGAGCAGCAGGTTGATCTCGCTCTTGTCGGCGCTCTTGAGGCTGGCGATCAGGGCGTTGCTGCTCCACACGGACATCAGAAAGGCGATGGCCAGGATGATGCCGCTGGTGGTGATCAGGGAGCGGCCGAAACGGATCTTCAGGCTCCGGATGCTGATCTCCACGGCCTTGCTCATGGGCAGGACGATCTCTCTGCCGCCTGCCACCTGTAGTCGCTGTTCGCTCATCGTTTACCCTCCGCTGCGGGCGCTGGTGCCGCGCGCCCCCCTAAACTAATAGAATTTACCCCCCTCCCGTCAACTCAGGAGCCGGTGTGGGCCAGGCGCAGGGCATCGGCCCGGTCGAAAAGCCTGAGGGCCTGGGCCACCTCCTCGTCGCTTTCCAGGAGGACCCGGTAGCGCTGCTCGTCCCCCCACAGTCCGCGGGCGAACTCGGCTTTCAACTCGCCCTGGAGGAACTGCCGGTGGGCCGCATAGGTGCTGTCCTCCACCTGGACCTTTTTCTCCTTCCTGAGGAAGGCGAGAAATTCGGCCAGGGCCTGGCCGGAGACCTGGTAGTGGGCGAGGAAGTCCTCGAAGCGCGAGGGCCAGTCGCGGTGACGGCCCACCCAGCGGCTGCCGAAGTCGAAGATGGCCCCCTCAGCGAGCACCTCTTCGGCAAAGCTGGACAGCGGCGCGGGCTTGAGGACCACGTCCGGGGTGATGCCGCCTCCCCCGTACACGGACCGGCCCTGGGCGGTGTGGAAGACCTGGGCGCCGGTGCGCAGGCTGCCCGCGGCGTTGTCGTCCACCGTGTCCAGGCCCGCTTCGATGTAGGCCTCCACGTCCTCGGTGTAGGGGCGCTGGATCAGCCGGCCCAGGGGAGTGAAGTAGCGCGCCACGGTCAAGAGCAGCAACCCGCCGTTGCTGGAGAGGGGAAACTGCTCCTGCACCAGGCCCTTGCCAAAGCTGGTCTGGCCCACGATCAGTCCCAGGTCCAGGTCCTGGATGGCGCCGGCGACGATTTCGGAGGCGCTGGCGCTGCCGTGGTCGATCATCACCACCAGGGAGAACGGGTCGCCCTCCAGGGCGTTCTGGTCCTTGTAGTCGATGCGCGATCCGGCTTCGCGCCCTTCGGTGTACACGATCAGCTGATCCCGGTCGAGGAAGTAGTCTGCCACCTCCACGGCCTGGGAGAGGAAGCCCCCGCCGTTGCCCCGCAGGTCCAGTATTAAGCGCTCCATGCCCTGGGAGGAGAGCCGATCCAGGGCCTGGCCCAGCTCCTCGCCGGTCTGCTCGGCAAAGCGGGTGATGCGGATGTAGCCGATTCCCTGGTCCAGCATGAAGGCGTAGGGCACGCTGTGCACCGGGATGCGGTCGCGGGTCAGGGTGATTTCGAGCGGCTCCTCGGTGCCGGGCCGCACTACGCTCACCCGCACCTGGGTGCCGCGGGGGCCGCGCAGCCTCTGCATCACCTGGTCGGCGGTGATCCCCTCGGTGGAGACCCCGTCGATGGCGGTGATGTGATCTCCGGCCCGCAGCCTTCCATAGGAAGGGGAGCCTTCGATGGGGGAGATGACCACTAGCTTGCCCTGGTGGATGTCGAAGTAGATCCCGATGCCTTCGAAATGGGCCTGGAAACGCTCCATCATCTCCTCGGACTCCTGCGGGTCCAGGTAGCTGGAGTGAGGGTCCAGGGCGATGAGCATGCCCCCGATCGCGGCGCGGGCGAGAGAATCTGGCGGATAGGGTATTTCCCGGCTGTGGCGCAGTTGGTCCAGGGTGCGGGCCAGCAACTCCAGCTGGCGGCGGTTGCTCATCGGGGTGCGGACGCGCAGCAGGCTGTCGGCTTCGGCCAGGGCGCTCGAGTCCTGGATCCCCTCCTCCCCCTGGGCCACGGCCTCGACCATGCCGTCCACGGCCCCTTCGAGGACGCGCAGACTGTCCACCGGCTCCACATAGTAGCGGTGGATCTTGTCGCGCACCTCAGCGATCAGCTTCAGCTCCGGGCGTTCCTCGGCTGCAGACCAGCTCTGGTGGTGGGATTCCACCAGGCCGAGGATGGTCAGGACCGCGCAACCGACGATGATCAGGCGTCTGAGAGGTGACATCAGATTTCCGGATAGCTAAGAAAACCAGAACATACACCCAAAGACCGGCTTCGGGCAAGTAGGGCCAGCTCTAACGCCGGGTGGAGATCTCGATCAGGGGCAACTCGGCAGGTGAAGTTGGGAGTCGCCTGGCCGCCAGTTCGGCAAAGGACCCGGGCAGCATGTGGATGCGCAGCCGCCGGCGCCGCCAGCCCTGCCTGGCCTGGGGCAGGGCGTGGGCCAGGGTGCTTTCGGTGAAGACCAGCTCGGTGATCTCGTAGTCGCGCAACAACTGGGGCAACTCCTCCACCAGGCCCAACACCTGCTTGCCGGCCAGGCGCTGCCCGCGCCACTGTGGGCTCAGTCCCACCAGCCCTACCACCTCCCACTGCGGATGGGTCTTCAGGTGTTCCAGGAACTGGGCCACCACCGGTTCGGTGCCCACCACCAGCAGGCGCCGCCGGCCCAGGCGGCGGGCCTGGCTCAGATGCGCGGCCGCCAGGCGCCAGCCGGCCACCAGCACGAGGTTGAAGAACCAGGCCGCCCCGGCGGCCAGCCGCGAAAAATTGTAAGCCTTGAAGAAGAAGACCACAGTCACCACCCCGGCAAAGCCCACGGTCACCGCCCCGGCGGCGCGGGCGGCGGAGAGGCGGTGGCGGTCGTACAGGCCTAGCAGGTAGAAGGACAGCAGCCAGATGGAGGCGGAGGCGGCGTAGATCACGAACCACTGCAGGTCGGTGTACGGAGGCGGGGTGAGCCAGCGGGTGGGGTGCACCCCGATGCCCAGCTGGTTGCCCAGGCTCTCGATGTTGCGGATGAGCGGGGTGAGGCTGGAGTGGTAGCGCAGGGCGATGCCCAGTCTGAGCCCGGTCAGCACCAGCAGTCCATCCAGGGCGGGCAGGGCCAGGCGCCGGCCGGTGCGCGCGGCCAGGGAGCTCAGGCCGTAGAGGATGATGCCCACGTGCAAGAGCCAGAGCGGGAAGAAGCGGTAGCGCTGCTGCATGTGTTTGCGCACAAAGATGGACATGGCCTCGTAGAAGCGGTAGCGCACCCGCATCTGCTCGGCCCGGCCGCTCTCGCCCTTGAAGTGGACGATGGCGGTGTGGGGCACGTAATAGATCCTCCAGCCGGCCCGGCGCATGCGGTAGCACCAGTCCAGGTCCTCCCCGTACATGAAGTAGTCCTCGTCCAGCAGGCCCACCTGGTCCATGGCCGCCTTGCGCACCATCATGCACGAGCCGGAAAGGGCGTCCACCTCGTTGGTCTGTTCAGGATCGAGATAGGTGAGGTTATAGGCGGCCAGGCGTCGGCTGCGGGGGAAGAGGCGGCTGAGCCCCGAGACCTTGCAGAAGGCGGCCATCGGGGTGGGGAAGCCGCGGCGGCAGGCCAGTTGCAGGGTGCCATCCGGGTTGAGGATCTTGCAGCCTGCGGCCCCGGCCTCGGGGTGGGCGTCGAGGAAATCGACCAGGCAGCGCAGAGTGTCGCGGCGCACCACGGTGTCGGTGTTGAGCAGCAGGACGTGGCGGCCCTGCACCTGCCGGAGGGCCAGGTTGTTGCCCCCGGCAAAGCCCAGGTTGCGGGGGCTGCGGATCAACCGGACCTGGGGGAATTTCTCCCCCACCAGGTCAGCGCTGAGGTCGCGCGAGGCATTGTCCACCACAAAGACCTCGACCTGCAATCCGGCGGCTGCTTCCAGGGCGGTGCGCAGCGCCTGTTCGAGCAGGTCGCGGGTGTTGTAGCTGACCAGCACCACGCTCAGGTCCATCAGGCTCTGTCCCTGGCCCGGGCGGAGGGCCGGCACCGCCTGGACAGGCGGTAAAAGCTGAAGTAGAGGAGCTGCTTGGCGAAGAGCAGGTGCTCGCGCAGGTTGAGCTTGCTGCTGCTGAACTGGCGGTTGCGGAAGACAAAGGGCACGGACAGGAGCCGGCTCCAGTGTCCCTTGACCAGGATCTCCAGGAAGATCTTGTACCCGGAGGAGGTGAGTTCCAGCCCCTCGATCACCTCGCGGTGCAGGAAGAAGTACCCGGATAGCGGGTCCTCGGCCCCGGTCAGCAGCCGGGCGGCCCCCACCCCCACCATCGAGATCATTTTGCGGTGCCAGGCCCATTTTTCGACCCGGCTGGTCAGGCCGAAGCGGCTGCCAGAGGTCAGGTCGTACTCCCGCAGGCCGTGGATCAGTTGAGGGAGGATGGCCGGGTCGTGGCTCAGGTCCGCGTCGATCACGCCGAGGAAGGGCCGGTCGGAGCGGGCGAAGCCGGCCATCACCGCCGAGCCCAGGCCCAGCTTGCCGGGCCGGTGCACCACCTTCACCGGATACTGGGCGACCAGGGCCTCGGCGACCTGGCCGGTCCCATCGGGAGAATTGTCGTCCACCACGATCAACTCCAGGTCGATGTCGGGCGCCGGCTTCAGGGTCTCAAAGATCTCCTGGGCAAGCAGGGCGATGTTCTCGCGTTCGTTGTAGGTGGGGGTGATCAGCGAGACCCGCAGCGGCGTTTCGGTCATGGCCCGGACAGTCTGTTCAAAAGAGAGTGGAAAAGTCGCGGCGGAAGCTTTCCTGGCCGGCCAACTGCTCCAGGCCCTGGGATAGTCTCAGCGGCGCGCTGTGCAGCAGGGATTCGAGGGCCTGGGTGCGCAGCCCCGAGCGCAGAGGGCGGGGCGCCTGCTGGCCGGCGGCCACGGTGGAGATGGGCTGAACCAGGCCGGGGTCCAGGCCAAAGAAACGGGCCAGCTCCTGGGTCAGTTGATAGCGGGTCAGATAGGTAGCGCCGCCCAGATGGAAAAGACCCTGGACCTGGCGCCGGCACAGCTCGACCAGGGCCTGGGCCACGTCGTGGACATGGGTGGGATTGCCCCACTGGTCGTCCACTACCCTCAATTGTTCTCCCCGGGCCAGCGCCTCCAGCGGCCAGGTCACCAGATTGCGCCGGGTTCCCGGGAGGTACCCGTAGAGCCACAGGGTGCGCAGCACCAGCCCCTTGAGTCCCTCCTGCAGGACCACGCCCTCGCTCTGCAACTTGAGCGCCCCGTAATAGGAGAGCGGGTTGGTCGGGTCCTGCTCGCCGTAGGGGCCGTTGCGGCCGTCGAAGACGTAGTCGGTGGAGAGCTGAACCAAGCCCAGGCCCAGTTGGAGGCAGGCCGAGGCCAGGTGCCGGACGATCTCCAGATTGATCTGCAGGGCCAGCGGGCGGTCGATTTCACAGCGGTCCACGTCGGTGAGGGCTGCCGTGTGGATGACCCAGTCGGGCCTCACCCTGTCCAGCAGGGCAAAGACCACCTGAGGATCGGTCAGTTCGATGGGGTGGTAGGTTCCCCTGCCCACCGGGGTTTCCCCGCGGCCACAGCCGATCATCTCGGCGTCGAAGTCCGGCTCCAGCAGGCTGCGCCCCAGGAGGCCGTGGGCACCGGTGACCAGTAATTTCATATCCATGCGTACAAGGGAGAAGGCAGAAGGGGTAAGTCTTTTGTATAGTACAGACTTGGAGCTAGAGCCCGCCGAGGCGTGGTTAATCTAACCAATGGGAGGGGACCCGGTCAAGCACCGGGGAAGCCCGGTGTTGGCCCTGGGTTGGATCGCCTATCTTTCCTGGAGAATTTCTCGCTGAGAAGGCAGAGTATGCAAGAGAGCAAAAGGGTGGTCCTGGCCCTTTGTCTGGTCTGGTGCGGCTTCTGGGCGGTGCCTGTTCGGGCTGCCCGAGAAATCCAGGGCCAGGTGGTGGAGGCCGGCACCCGGGCGCCGCTGGCCGGGGCTAGTGTGGAAGTAGTGGGCGCCGGGGCCGGCGCCTTGAGCGGCGCCGAGGGGCGCTTTGCGATTGCGGGCCTGCCGGCGGGTCAGTACACCTTGCAGGTGAGTCATATCGGGTACGAGCCGGCACGTCTGACCGGGGTCGCACTGACCGAAGGTGGTGTCGCCCAAGTGCTGGTGGAACTGGTCGAGAAGCCCATCTCCCTGAGCGAGATCACCATCACCCCGGGCCGCTTTGCCGTCATGGGCAAGGAGCCAGCCTCCAGCCAGGCCCTCACCCGGGAGGAGATCCAGAGCATCCCCCAGTTCGGCGAGGATATCTACCGGGCCGTGGTCCATTTGCCCGGGGTGGCCGGCGACGACTTTTCGGCCAAGTTCACGGTGCGCGGCGGCGAGCACGACCAGGTGCTGGTGCTGCTGGACGGGCTGGAATTAAATGATCCCTTCCACCTGAAGGACATCAACGGCGGGGCGTTGAGCATCGTGGATGTGTCGCTGATCGAAGGGGTTGATTTGCTGACCGGGGGCTTCCCCGCCGAGTACGGCGACCGGCGCAGCGGGGTGTTCAACATCAAATCCGTCCGTCCTTCGCCCGGCCAGCAACAGGTGGGGGCCGGGGTGGGCCTGATGAACACCCGGGCCTTTGCCCGCGGCGGTTTTGTGCGCGGCAACTGGATGGCCTCGGTGCGGCGGGGCTATTTGGACCTGGTGCTGGACCTGATGGGCGAAGATGAGGCGCCCCAGCCCACCTATTACGATGCGCTGGCCAAGGTCGAGTACCGTCTCGATGACCGTCACACCCTTTTCGCCCACTTCCTGGGGGCGCAGGACCGGATGGATTTTGTCGAGGACGACCGCGATATCTCGAACACCAAATATCAAAACACCTATGCCTGGCTGACCCTCAACTCCACCTTTGGCCCCCATCTTCTAGCCCAGACCCTGCTGGCGCACGGGCAGGGCGACCATCAGCGCCAGGGCCTGGCTTTTGAAGGCGAGAGCGACCAGGTGGATTTCCGGATCAGCGACGAGCGCGACTCCGGGTTCTGGGGCTTCAAGCAGGACTGGAGTTGGGAGGCCAGCGAGGATCTTTTCCTCAAATGGGGCGCGGATCTGCGGCGGGTGTCGGCCCACTACGATTACCTCAACCAGAAGGAGCGGGACCAGATCCTCGGCGACAGTCTCCGCCACTGGACCGACACCACCCAGGTCGCGCTGGCGCCCTCGGGAAACCGTGCGGCCGGGTACCTGGCGGCCCGGGTGTCGCTGGCCGCCCCGCTCAAGGCCGAGGCGGGATTGCGCTACGACCGCGCTTCGTACGCGGGAGAGGGGCGCTTCAGCCCGCGCCTCAATCTGCTCTATACCCTGGGCAAACAGACCTGGCTGCGGGTCGGCTGGGGGCGCTTCTGCCAATCCCAGGGCATCGGCGAAGTGCGGGTGGAGGAGGGGGAGCAGGATTTTCATCCCGCCGAGCAGTCCACCCACTGGGTGGCGGGGCTGGAACACCGCTTTGCCGAGGGGCCGCAGTTGAGGGTGGAGGCGTATCTCAAAAAAGCCGCGCACCTGCGGCCGGTGTACCGCAACTGGCAGGGCGCCATCGAGATCTTCCCCGAACTGCAGGACGACCGGGTGGCTCTCGACCTGAGCGGGGCTAGCGCCAAAGGGCTGGAGATCTACCTGAAACAGGAGGTGGGCAAGAAATTCACCTGGTGGGCCAGCTACGGCCTGGCCTGGAGCCGCGAGCAGGTCGAGAGGGTCCGCTGGGCCGAGGGGCAACTCCCCCTCGACCAGGAGTTGCCGGGCCGGTACGACCAGCGGCATACGGTGTACCTGGACACCCTGAGCTGGGCCTGGGATTACTGAAAACCACTGGCGCCGGGAGCCTTGCCCGGCGCCCTACCACTCACGTCGGAGGACAAGATGAACCCACTAGAGAAAAAAGAACTGGGCCGTACTGGACTGCAGGTGACCCGCCTGGGCCTGGGCTGCGCGGCCCTGGGCGGCCTGTACGGCGACATCCCCGAGGAGCAGGCCACGGCCGTGGTGCACCGCGCCCTGGATCTGGGGTTGAACCTCTTCGACACCGCCCCGCTCTACGGCTCGGGCAAGAGCGAGATGCGCCTGGGTCGGGCCTTGAAGGGGGTGCCCCGCGATTCCTACGTGCTGGCCACCAAGGTGGGCCGCATCCTGGTGCCCACCGAGGGGAAGGACCGGGGGCAGGATATCTTCGAGAACCCGCCGCCCTTCCAGCCGGTCTTCGACTTCAGCTACGACGGGGTGATGCGCTCCTTCGAGAGCAGCCTCGAACGTCTGGGTGTGGATCGCATCGACATCCTCCACATCCACGATCCGGACGACCACTACGAGGCGGCGATCAAGGGCGCGTACCCGGCCCTGGACAAGCTGCGCAGCCAGGGGGGCATCCGCGCGGTGAGCGCCGGCATGAACCAGTGGGAGATGCTGGCCCGCTTTGCCCGGGAGGGGCGCTTCGACTGCTTTCTGCTGGCCGGCCGCTACAGCCTGCTCGAACAGGAGTCCATGGACGAGTTGCTGCCCCTGTGCATCGAAAAGAAAATCGGCATCATGGCCGGGGGCACCTACAACAGCGGCATCCTGGCCAAGGGCGCCCAGCCGGGCAGCAAGTACAACTACGCCGACGCGCCCCCGCAGGTCATCGACAAGGCCCGGCAACTGGAAGAGGTAGCTGCCCGCCACCAGGTCTCCATCAAGGCCGCGGCCTCGCAGTTCGCCCTGGCCCATCCGGCCATCACCTGTATCATCCCCGGCACCCGCCAGCCCGCGCGGGTGGACGAGAATTTCAAGCTGCTCACCGAAAAGATCCCGGCGGCCTTCTGGAATGAGTTGAGGGAGCGGGGGTTGATCCGGCGCGAGGTGCCGGTGCCCGAGGGTGGCGACAAAGCCTGAGCAAGTGGAGTACGTATGGAAATACTGATCGCCACCGCCTTCGCAGTGGAGGAAAGCAGCAGGTGAAAAAATGGCCGATCGAGGTCCTGCTGGTTTGTGCGGGTTCTTCCTTTGCGCAGGCCCAGCACTCTGCGGTGGCGTTTTACCTTGATCCTGACTACCGCGGTTCCGTGAAAGACGGTTCTCCGGCCCACCCCTGGGCGGCCTTGGACTGGGGCGCGGTGAACGCCGCCCTGGCTGCAGGGGACGCCACGGTCTATTTCTCCGCGCGGCGAGCCTCCGGCGATACGGACCAAGTCTATGGAGCGCCCGACGAGATTGATCTGACCCGAAAGGTCGGAGGCGCATTCATCTTGACGCTGGACGGCCGCAGCTGCTATAACGCCAATGACGCGGCGCCCGATTGGCAGCCCTACTCCGGGAAATCCATGGCGAAGGTCCGAAATTTCAACGCCCAGAACAGCGCTCACGTCAAATACAGCAACGTCACCATCGACGGATTTCGGATCAGTATGACGGCGTCCGGTAAGGCGATCAATATCTGCGGGGATAACTGGGTGGTCCGCCGTTCGGATATTTTCCACACCGCGGGAGCAGCCGATGGCCCCTTGGTCCAAATCGTTCCGACGGCGGACGGCCCTCATGAGGGCAGCAGCGCCTGGTGCCCGGCCTCCTCGAACATCACCATCGAAAACAACCTGATCCACGACAGCCATGGGGAACTGATTTACGCGGGCGGCGGGGGATGTTCCGCGAGGGACTCCGGGGGCTCCGCCGCTTTGTGTATGGGTTTCCCTTCCCATGACCACGTCACCTTGCGGGACAACATCATCTATAACGGCGGCGTATACGGTGGCCAAGGGGACGGGATCGATGTCAAAGGCGGATACACAAATCTTGTGATTGTCGGCAACACCATTTACAATTTGAACGATCCAGCCGGATCGGGGGTCCGCGCCATCGTTCATCAAGGCGCACGCGACGGCGATCCGGACCAGAACAACTTAATCGCCGGCAATGACATCCATGACGTGAACGCCGAGGACGCGGCCATCGCCCTCGCCGACACTTGGGGAACGCCGAGGGGTGTGGAGGTTCGCAACAACGTGATCGCCACGTCCAGCGAGTCGGGAATCAAGGTCTATGGCGGCGCCAATATTTTTCTGAACAACAACACGATTTATCGGTCGGGCGCTTGCGGTCTTTTTATCGCCGCCGGGTCCGTCGTCCTCAGGAACAACCTCTTGCTGGCAAACAATGCTGGCGGCGCGCAAACATCCCTTCAAGGGACCTTGACCAGCAGCCACAACGCCTACTCGAACGCCTGGAGCGGGGCCTGCGCCCAGTGCGTTTCAGACCTCGCCGCCGCGGACTTGGTCGATCCCGGCGGGAGCGACTTTCATTTGCCGGCCGGGTCCAAAGCCAAAGACGCGGGATTGGATTTGTCCGACTCATTCACCCTTGATAAAGACGGCGTCAGCCGGCCCCAGGGGGCCGGCTGGGACATCGGGGCCTATGAATATGTCTCTTCCTCGCCGGACGCCACGCCCCCGGCCGAGCCCAAAGGGCTGTGGCTGAGATGAGCCTGTGCTCCGCACGGGCGCCATGTTCCACCGCCGGCGCTGTGGCCCATTGCCCGGCGCAAGCTGGATCAGCTCAACTAGGCGCGCGATCTGCGCGATCTGGCCGTGCCTCCGGGCAACCGCCTGGAACGCCCGTATGGGGACCGGAAGGGACAGCACAGTATCCGCTCGTGGATGTAGAGGGCTCGACTACAAGCCAGACGGCTGGAACTCTGTGGCGACCAGTCCCGTGGCGACGCGGATGACGAGAAACTGGTTTCTCGCCCTGCTGGCCTTACCCACTTGGCTGGGGGCGGCAGAGGGGTTTGAGACCCTTCGCCCTTTCGAGGGTCGGACCATCACCCGGATCGAAGTGGCCGGCAACCGCATCACCCGGGAACAGGTCATTCTGCGCGAACTGCACTCCCACGTGGGCCAGTCGCTGCGCCTCCAGCAGGTGCAGACGGACATACAACGTCTGGACAATCTGGACATCTTCAGCTCTGCGAAAGTAGTGCCGGTGGCAGACGGGGATGGTGTGGCTCTGACCATCGAAGTGCGGGAACTGCCTTTTGCTGTGCCTTACATCACCTATGATGTCACCGATCAGGATGGGTGGTCGTTTGGGCCGGCCCTGAAGTCGGTAAACATGCTGGGTCGGGACCTCTATGTGGCTGGGTTCGCCTTGTTCGGCGGCAAAACCTCGTTCTTGCTCGACTTGAACTATCCCTGGATCGCGGGCAATCACTTTTCCCTGGATCTGACCCTCGCCCGCATCGAGCGCGAGAACGAACTGGATGGCTTTCGCGAGACGACTTTTGAGATCAGCCCCTGGTTCGGGATGTACCTGAGGGAGCGCGGCCGGGTCAAGTTCGGCGGGTCTTACTTTCGCGCCCAGAGCGATGTGCCGGGACATACCCTGTCAAAGGATGGCAGCGACCAGTTGTTCCAGATCGGCGCTGGCGCAGGGTATGATTCGCGCGACGTGTGGGGCAATCCGCATGAGGGATGGTTCAACGAGATCGAGGCCGTGAAGACGGGAGGCGTGCTGGGCGGCGACGGGGATTTCTGGACCGCCCACCTCGATGTCCGCCGTTTTCAGCCGGCAGGTGCCACCCATACCCTGGTGCTGGCCAGCTTGTTATCCCTGCAATCCGGCGCGGTCGGGCGCAGCATACCGGAGTACCTGGACTTCCACCTGGGGGGCGCCAACAGTATCCGGGGGTATCAACTCGAGGAGTTGGGCCGGGATCTCTACGGGAAGAACCAGTGGATCGGCACCGCGGAATACCGTTTTCCGCTGATGGCATCCAAGGAATACAGCCTGTTGGGGTTGAGGGCCGACCTGGGACTGGCCGGCGCCTTGTTTGCCGATGCGGGATTGGCCTGGAGCAGGGACAGGGAGTTCACCTTGGCCCGTGCCAGAATGGGCTACGGCCTGGGCCTGAGACTGCTGATGCCGGCAGTGGACATGGCCCGCTTCGATGTTGGCTTTGACAAAGCCGGCAACTGGCGGCTGTATTTGGCGGTTTTTTCCAAGCTGGAGGCGCAGCGTTTCCGCCTGCGTTAGGCAGCCCTGAACATCGGCTGCAGGAAGAGCCTTCCCGCCTCCCCTTCGGCCTGGAAGCGCACGTAGGCCTCGCCGCCGGCGCGGTAGGCGAAGTGGGTGCCCTCGCTCCGGGCCAACTCCACACCTCCCGGGCCGATGAAGAGACCCTGGCAGGGTGCGTCGGTCTGCACGGCGATCTGGTCCTTCTCCACCGTCACTTCCCTGAGTAAGAGCCCAGTGGAAGCGTAGCAGCGGCCGCGTTTGGCCGCGGCCACAACGGCCTGGGGCGTCGTCTCCTCGACCAGCACCATGTTGAAGGCATTGTCGAAGTCCGCCGGGTCATGGAAGTCGTCGTTGGCAAAACCCCAGAGCCGGTGGCCGGCGCTGAGCAACTCGTCCCAGATCGGGGTGTAGAGCGGCCAGCGCCCTTGGGCTAGGGCGCTGGGGGTGCCGTAGTGGCCATTGTAGACCTCGATGCCGTCGGGCCACACACCCAGCGCCGCCAGCTTGTCCAGCGTCCAGTACTGGCGGCCCGAAGCGTAGGGTTGGGGGTGGCAGACCACGGTGAGCAGGGCGCCGGCCTGCTGCAGGGCCTCCTCCAGGGGCAGTTTGAAGAGCGGCTCCACTTCGGGTCCGACAAAGACGATGTTTTCGCGGGTGCTGTACTCGAAGCCGTGGAGAAACGCCAGCTCGGGATGGCGCACCTGCATCGCCGAAAGGTCGGTGACCACGTCGTGGTCGGTCAGGGTCACGAAACCCACGCCCAGTTCGCGGTAGCGGCGCACACTCTCGGCCAGGGGCACCGAGGAGCAGGCGCTGTTTTCGCTGCAGTGACCGTGGAAGCTGCCGCGGATCCACCTCCCTTGCGGGTTTGCGTACGGGTTGGTCAGGATGGTTTTCACTGTCATCTTCCTGCCGCAGGGCGATTCACCGTTTGGGCAAAAAGCGGAAGGTGAAGGTGTAGGAGCCGGGCTGTTCCCAGACCAGCTCGAAACGCTCGGGATATTTCTCGATGGTCGGAATGAGGAATTTCGGGGTGGAGTTGTAGCCTTCCTGGATCAGCTGGTCGACCACCACGTAGTCGACTCCCTGCTCTTCCATGCTGGCGATGACGGCTTCCGGTTCCTTGAAGGGGTAGACCATGCAGGGACGATCGGCGACGATGTAGAGCCAGTAATCCTTGCGGCAGCAGATCACCGCGTCGGCCGGGGTGTTGGCCTTCAGCCACAGGCCGGCCTCGTAATAATTGCGCCAGGCCGGACGGTAGTCGGTTTCGCCGGCCTGGTCCAGTCTTCTCAAGGCGTTCAGATTGAACAGCAGCACGAGGGCCAGCGCCCACCCTAAGCCCACCTTTCCGGCGGGGCCAAAACCCCGCCGCTCCAGCCACTGCAACAGTTCCATCGCCACCCGCACGACAAAGAAGATCAGCACCGGCGCGATGGGCACCAGGAAGCGGTCGCTGGCCCATTGCTCGGGCCAGATCAGGATAGTGCCCAGGTAGAGGACGCCGTAGACCAGCAGGAGCAGATGGCGCCTCTGGCGAATGCACAGCACCGCCGCCCAGACGGCGGCCGGCAGCAGGAGCAGCGAGACCAGGTTGAGGAGTGTCCCCGGTGTTTCGCCAAAGGGCAGGAACATATCCGGGGCAATATTGGCCAGGTACATCCCGGTGTTTTCTGTTATGCGGGCCACCAGGCCGGCCAGATCCAGCGTGCCCCGCTCCGGGTAATACGGGTTGACCATGACCAACTGCTTGAAGTAGGATCCCTCATCGCCGATGGCGCTGTTGCGCAGCGACCAGGGCAGGGCCACCAGCACGGCGGCGGCGCCCAGGATCAGGGCCTGGCGGAAATGCCGGCTCAGCAACAGATAGAGGAAGATCGCCGCTACCAACACCAGACCCACGCCGCGCAGGTAATAGGCCCACATCATACAGGCGAAGCCTCCCATGAACCAGTAGTTGCGCCGCAGCTCGGGCTGCTTCAGCGAGCGTTCGATCATCCAGAGTGCCAGCAGGGAAAAGCAGAGGTAGGGAACCTCGGACATCACCTGGTGGCCGTAGTCGAGCAGCGCAGGGATGGTGGCGCACCACAGCGCCGCCAGCAGGGCTGGCAGGCGGCCCAACTGGTCCTGGGCCAGTTGGTAGATCACCGGGATGGAGGCGGCGAAGAAGAGCACCACCATCCAGTTCATGGCGGCCCAGTTGCCCGGGGCCAGCCACTCCAGGGGAGCCAGCATCAGCGGAAAGCCAAAGGGGTACTTGGTGGCCGGTTTGGGGTCTGGCAGGCTGATGTAGCTGAGGCCCTTCCCCTGGACCAGGCTGCGGGCCAGGGTCATGAACTCGGTGTTGTCGCCGCTGAGGGCCAACTTGGGATCGAAGGTCCAGGCTGCCAGCAGGAAGGCCAGCAGCCCCAGCCCCAGGAGCAGACGCCAGCCCAGAACCTCCAGCTGGTGGTCGAGGCGCTGGAGCAGGGGCAGGGCGGCCGGCGGGGTCGGCGTTTTCTTGGGTGGCCGCGATTTCATCAGGTCAAGGGAGATGGGCCTCGACCACCACTTCGAGGGCGGCCAGTTGCGCCCGCACCCGTTGTGCGAGGGGCAGGGCAGTGGGGGTCTCGGTGGTCAGCAGGTGGTCGGTGTGATGGCCGTAGAGCACCACGGGGATGCCCTCGCCGCGCAGTTCCTCGTGCTTCTGGGCGGTGGGGATGATGACCCCGCCCCGGGCCCTTTGCCCCTCGATCACCGGATGGGTGTTGAGGGGGCAGATGTGCGACACGGTTTCCATGATCCGCGCACCCACTGGGGCCACGTTGCGGTGAAGTTCGTACAGGTAGAACCCTGGGCTCTCCCAATCCTCGTGAAAGTCCACGACAAAGGCAAAGTGCCGGCCGGCCACCAGTTGCCGCATCACCTGGATCTCGGGCACGTCGTCCCGCTTGTACGCCCAGTTGATGTCCACGTCCTGGGCATTGTGACGGGTGCCGCGCGCGTACCCGTGGGGATTGAGGCAGGGGAGGGCCAGAAAGTTGAAGGCCTCCAGCCAGGAGCCGGAGCCCCGCCGGCAGAACTCCAGCACTGCGGCGGGGCCGGCTGGCTCGTCCCCGTGGGTGCCGCCCATGATCAGGGCAGTGGGCTGCTGTGGATCGCTGCCCTGCTCCACCGCGAAAATGGGGTACTCCCCAACCCGGCCCAATTCCCGGACCCGCACCCCGGAGAGGGCCCGGATGCGCTCCAGGAGTTCCTCGTACGACTGCCCCGCCATCTCAGTCCTCGCGCACCCGCGGCAGCACCTCGGCTTCGACCTCCGCGTCGCTGGCCGGCGGGCGCACGCCAGCGAAGAGCGACCAGCGCTCCACGTGCTCGACCTGGGCGCCCGGCGCCAGTTCAGCCAGCGGTCCCAGGGTCTCCACTTCGAGCATGTCGGCATTGGTAAACAGTTCCACCGAACTGCCCAGATCTGGGTACACCCCCTCGCGCAGGTAGCGGAACTTCACGACGAACAAATGGCCCTTGTGGGCGTAGGCCACCCAGCCCTCCGGGGTATTCAGCCCGGCTTTCTGGGGGGTGGCGGCCTCGGGGTCCTGGCGCAGGAGCAGGTGGCGGGTGCCCCAGTGCCAGCGCGCATCCTGCATGTCGGTGTAAGGCCACAGGGCCAGGCTGCGGGTGGGCAAGAGGTGCGCTCCGTGTGCCCCATAGGGTGGAAAGGGGGCGATGGCACAGCCGCCGGGCGCCATCACCGACAGGGCCCAGGGAGCCAGGCGCACCGGCCAGGGGCCCTGGTTGCGCAGGCGGTGGGTCACCTGGACGCGCGCCCCCTGGGGAGCCAGGTGCACATCCATTTCCTTCTGGATGCCGGTGCCCGGTTCCACCGGCTGGATCAGGCGGACGAAGTCGCGGTGCTCCTCCACCTCCACTGGGCCGTTGTCTGGCAGGTAGGTGCGCGGGGCGGACTCGGGGGCATGCCAGAGGCGGTGGCCCCCGTAGATGCGCCACTGGTCCCCGCCCGTCTGTCCGGCCAGCTCGGGGTACTCCTTGAACTCGTTTTCCTGGCCCACAAACCCAAAGCGGATGAGGCGCGGCCCCACCGCGACCAGCATTACCACCTCGGCGGTGCCGTTGCTCAGGCGGCAGGAGTGGGGCCAGCCCCGGTAATTTATCCTCTCCATCAGGTCCCTCAGTTCAGGCTATAGGTCTCATAGGGATGGACACAGGGGTTGCCCCGGCTCAGGTGCATGCGCCCAGCGTCGGCCTCGATGATCACCGAGAAGACGCTGACCCAGAACCAGTATTTGTCGGTGGTAGAGTGATCGCTGGGATGCCGGCAGATGGAACGGGGGTAGTCCTGGTGATCGCGCAGGGCCTGTTTGAGGGTTTCCAGGCTCACAGGTCCGCCCGCGCTCTTCAGCAGGTGGTCGATGCGCGCTTTGCGCGGCCCGGACTGGATCAACTCGGGAAAGGAGTCGTTGATGGGCGTCAGTTCCGGGTGCATGCAGTGGTTGGTGTGGGTGACCAGGCCGCCGCCCTGGTCGCGCAACACGTGGACCTGATCCACGGTCACCTCCAGGTCCGCCGGCCCCTGCGGGGTGGCCAGGATGATGTTGGCGGGGATGGCCCGCTGAGCGCGGGCCACGGCTGCCACCGCCCCGTCGAGCGAGGTGGCCTCGAAGATGCCGCGCACGGTGAAGTAATGCGGCACCCCCAGCGGCCGGCTGGGGGCCGGCAGGGTGTTCAGGCACAGACCCAGACCCTCGCTGTTGAGGCCGATGTAGGCGATCAGGCCGGCCTGGGTGACGTTCATCAGGGCCGGCTTGCCCTCGGGCCGGCGGGTGAGCACCACGGTGAAGGGGTCCAGGGCCGGATCGTTGTCCCAATTCTGCCCCACCACCGCGCCCTGCGCCGCGGTCTGGGGCGCCAGGGCAAAGGAGGTGCAGCCGGCCTCCTTTTCGGGCTGGAGCTGGTTGCGGATCTGCAGCAGGATCAGCTCCTCCAGCGGCACCCCCGAGCTGTGGGCCACCCCGCGCAACTCTTCGAGCATGGCAGGGCTGTACGCCTCGACGTGGGGCAGGGTGGCGGCAACTAGTTCCATGGCTTTGGCGCGCGAGATGCGCACGGTCTTGTTGACCCTTTCCAGGGCGGTGGCCGCAAAGCCACGCACCTCCTCGCGGGCGGCCTCGCCGAGCTGGCAGCCCAGCGCGAAGGGCGGGCCGTTGACGCTTATTTCGCGGTAGCGGATGGGTGTGGTCATGGGTTCATACCTCCCTCACAGTGAGCACTACCTTGCCGATGTTGCGGTTTTCCGCCAGCAGCCGGTGGGCCTCGGCGGCCTGTTGGACAGGCAGCACGGTCTCGATCACCGGCGCGATGCGGCCCGCCAACATCAGGGGCCAGAAACGCGCGGCGAACCCCTGGACAATGGCGGTTTTCTCCTCCAGTGAGCGGCTGCGCAAGAGCGAACCGATCAGGCGCAGCCGCTTGCGCAGCACCAGCCCCAGATCGATGGAAGCTGAGGGACCTCCCAGTAGGGCGATGAGCACCAGCCTGCCCTTGAGCGCGAGGATCTTTAGATTTCGCTCCAGGTACGCCCCACCCGAGATGTCGAGGACCACGTCCACCCCGCCCAGGCGCTCCAGCACCACCTCGGCGAAGTCGCCCTCGCGGTAGTCGATGGCCAGCTCGGCCCCCAGTTCCAGGCAGCGGGCCCTCTTGGCCGGGGTGCCGGCAGTGATGGCCACCCGGCAGCCCTCGGCGCGGGCCAGCTGGATGGCTGCGGTCCCCACCCCGCTGGCCCCCCCGTGGATCAGCACGCGCTCGCCCGGCTGCAGCTGGGCCTCCATGAAGAGATTGACAAAGGCGGTGTAGAAGACCTCGGGAAAGGCCGCGGCCTCAGCGAAGCCCCAGCCCTCGGGCAGGCGCACCAGCAGTTGCTCGGGCACGGCGATGCGTTCGGCGTACCCGCCCCCGGTCAGCAGGGCGCAGATCCGTTCGCCCGGCTGCCAGCCCTTCACCCCCGCTCCCAGCCCGGCCACCACCCCGGCCATCTCCAGCCCCAGATAGGGCGGGGCGCCCGGAGGCGGGGGGTAGCTGCCGGCCCGCTGCAGCAAGTCGGCCCGGTTGACGGCGGTGGCGTGGATGTCCACCAGCACTTCTCCCGGGCCCGGGAGGGGATCGGGGACTTCGGCCCAGCGCAGGGCGCGCTCGGGGCTCTGCTCGTCGACGAGGATGGCTTTCATAGGAGGAGTGTTATACTTTGCGGCATTTGCCCGATCGGCGCAAGCTCTCCGCGCTGGTCCATTCAGCGCGGTACCAGTAAATTTAGTATTTGGGTGCTGTAGGGTTGCAGTGTCGTCGGGGGCAACGCCCCATACGTTGGGGCGTTGCATGCCATTCCAGCCTTTCCCAAGGCGCGTCCCGCCGCACCCCAACGTATGGGGTGCGGCGTAATACGTGTTGCCCTCCCCCAAGACCCGTCCCCCGCAACGCCATCTATATGGCGTTGCGCCACGCGTCCTTCCCTACCCATCCACTCCCCGGGAAAGGCTTCCAGGGCCATCTCCCCGCCGCAGCATCACAATCACCAATCACGCCAAGAAAGGCGATAATGAGCGAAGTCATCACGTTGTCGGTAACACAGGCCGAGGAGTTCTGCATGGAGGTGCTGGCCCAGGCCGGGGTGTCCTCCGGAGAGGCCCTGATCTGCACCCAGAGCCTGCTGGACGCCAGCCTGCGCGGGGTGGACAGCCACGGAGTGGCCATGTTGCCCACCTATATCGAGCGCATCCGCTCTGGGCAGATCGTCCCGGGCAAGGAGTTGTTCATCCGTCAGGAGGGGCCGGCTACGGCGCTGTGCGACGGGCAGCAGGGATTGGGGCCGGCCCTGGCCTGCGCGGCCATGGCCCTGGCCCTGGCCAAGGCCCGCCAGTGCGGGGTGGGGGCGGTGAGCCTGGTGGATGGCAATTATGTGGGTGCCCTGGCCTTCTACGCCGTGCGCCCCGCCCGCCAGGGCATGCTGGGTCTGTGTGCAGCCAATTCCACGCCGCGGGTGGCGCCCCAGGGCGGCAGAGAAGGGCTGCACGGCACCAACCCCATCGCCTATGCAGCGCCCACCCAGGAGGGCGAGCCGCTGGTCTTCGACGCGGCCACTGGCCACGCCGCCGCCCGAGTCAAGCAGGCCTTTGAGGAAGGCCGTCCCATCGCCCCGGACATCGCCCTGGACCGGGAGGGGGAACCCACCACCGACGCGGCCGCCGCGCTGGCCGGGGTGCTGCTGCCGGTGGGCGGGACTCTGGGCTATGGCCTGGGGCTGCTGGTAGATCTGCTCTGCGGCGGCCTGGCCGGCGCGCCCTGCGGCCGGGACGTGCCGCCGGTCACCGAGTTGAGCCGGCCCTATGGCTGCGGCTTTTTCACCCTGGTCCTGGACCCGGCCCGCTTTGGCGGAGCCGAGCGTTTTGCCGAGCGCTGCGCTTTTCTGGCCGACAGCGCCCGCGCCACGCCGCCGGCCGCCGGGGTGGACCAGGTGCGGGCGCCCGGTGACCGCGCCCGCCAGGAACAGGCCCGGCGCCGGCAGCAGGGTATTCCCTTTGCCCGGCAGCAGTGGCAGGGGGTGCTGGCCAAGTTGGAAGGGCTGGGGATGGAGGTGAGCGGCTGGAGAGGGTGATTCTTGCCTGTGCCAGGGTGAACGCCTACATTTATACAGTTAGCCCGGCCCCCCAGCCGGCGTCCCCGCAGTCAGCATTCAACTTCTGCCATGACCAATATCGAGATCAAGGCGCACTGCCGGGATCTGGGGCGCGCCGAGAAGAATCTCAATGCCCTGGGCGCCGGGCCGGCCGGCACCTTTCACCAGCGCGATACCTATTTCAAAGTCAGGGAAGGCCGGCTGAAATTGCGCGAGATCGGCCCTGACGAGGCTCACCTGATCTACTACCGTCGCGAGAATCTGCCGGGCCCCAAGCGCAGCGACTACGATCTGGCCTTCACCAGCGATCCCGAGGCCATGCGCGACATGTTGTGCCAGGTGCTGGGCACCTGGATCGAGGTGGAGAAGACCCGCCAGGTCTGGCTGTGGGAAAACGTGCGCATTCACCTGGACGACGTGAAGGATCTGGGCCAGTTTGTGGAGTTGGAAGCCGTGACCGAAGAGAAGAAGCTGGAGGAGAGCCACGCCCGGGTGGAAACCCTGATGCGGGCCCTGGAGATCAGGAGCGACCAGTTGATCGCCGAATCCTACAGCGACCTGCTGGCGGCCGGTGCCGCCCAGGTTTCCTGAGGGAGGGGGCGATGGCAGACAAGGGCAGGCAGATCCAGGGCGTGCTGGTCCAGATCCTCGGCGAGGAATACCGCATCGCCAGCGAAGGCGATCCGGCCGAGGTGCAGCGCGTGGCCGAGTACGTGGACCGCAAGATGCGCGAGCTGCTCGCCCGCCAGGGCAGCCTGCCCAGGGGCAAGGTGGCGGTGCTGGCAGCCATGGATATCGCCGCCGAACTGCTCAACGTCCTCCAGGAACGGCAGTTGATCGCCGAGAAGGCCCACGAGAAGATCGACCGGTTGAGCCGGCTGATCGACGAGCGGGCCAGTCTCTCCACCTCCCAGACCGAAACCTCCTCCCTGGAGCGGCTCTTCCGCGCTCCGGTGGTCAGAAAACAAAACGCCCCCACCTCCTGACCCGCCCCGCCGATGAAGCGCCTCGCTCTGTGCTGCCTGTGGTGGCTGCTGGCAGCCGGCGGCTGTGCCGGCACCCTCCAGTACAAGCAGGATGATTGTCCTTTCTACGACGCCCTGGAGCCCATCCGCGCCAACCCGGCCGGCGCCCCTGAGCGCCATTTACAGGTACAGGTGATCTTCAGGGTCTGTCCTCCGCAGACGGGCCTGGAGGAGATCCAGCGCAAGCGCATCGAGCTGAAGCACGAGTTGCTGGTCCTGCTCAGCGGCAAGAGCGCCCAGGACCTGGAAGACCCGCTGCGGGTGGAAAAGCTGCAGCAGGAGATCCTGCTGTTGGTCAACCAGAAGGTGCTCAAGAAGGGCCGGGTGGTGGAGGTGCTGATCACCGGCTTCGAACTACAGTAATCCCCCACCTTATCCCTTCAGCAGTTCCTCCGCCTCGTCACACAGGGCCGCCGCCTCTGCAGGGGTGGTGCTTTCGGCGATGATGCGCACCACCGGCTCGGTGTTGGAGGCCCGCAGGTGGACCCAGGGGCATTCCAGCCGGCCGCTCAGGTACAGCTTTACCCCGTCCACCACTGGATGGGCAAAGGCCGAGGGGTGGAGACGGCGCAGCTGGTCCAGGGCCTGGGCCAGTTGGGCCGGACTGCAGCTGACCTTGCGCTTGTCGATGCTGTAGCGCGGCAGCGCTGCCAGCCAGTCGGCCAGGGGCTGCTGGGCCAGGGCTTCCAGGACAATGGCAACCCCCAGGGTCGCGTCCCGCCCCGGGTCCACCTCGGTGAGCACCACCCCCCCGTTGCCTTCCCCGCCGATCACCGCCCCCACCTCGATCATCTTCTCCACCACGTGCACCTCGCCCACCGGGGTGAGCACCACCGGACATCGACGGGCCAGGGCCGCGTCGCTGACCAGCTGGGAGGTGGAGAGGGTGGTGACCACCGGCCCCTGCCGCCGCGCGCCCACGGCCAGGACCGCCAGCGCCAGGGTGTAGTCCTCTCCCACCGGTTCCCCTTCCTCTCCCACCAGAGCCACCCGGTCGGCGTCCGGGTCGACGGCAAAACCGATGGCGCTCTGGCTGTGGCGCACGGCCTGGCCCAGCTCGATCAGGTTGGCCGGCACTGGCTCGGGCTCATGGGCAAAGCGGCCATGCGGCTCGGCGTGGATGAAATGGGCTTCCACCTCCAGGGCCTGCAACAACTGAGGCAGGAGCAGGCCGCCGGCCCCGTTGCAGGGGTCTACGGCCACCCGCAGGCGGGCCCGGCGGATGCGCTCCACCCCCACGGCGGCCAGGATGCGTTCCAGGTGTCGGTGGTGGACTTGGGCCGGGTCCACCTGTTCCAGGGAGCCTCCCCCGCTGGGGGCAAAGGCCCGAGAGTGAAAGAGGTCTTCCACCTCCTTGCCCTGGGCCGCGTTGAGGAAGATGCCGTCCCCCCGGATCAGCTTGAGGCCGTTCCAGGGCAGCGGGTTGTGGCTGGCCGTGATGATGATGGCCCCGGCGGCCCCCAGTTCAGTGACCATCAGCTTGGCCCCCGGCGTGGAGCACAGACCCAGGTCGAGCACCCGGCAGCCCATCTCCTGCAAGGCAGCGGCGCAAGCCTGGCTCAGGGCCTCGCCTGAAGGCCGGGGGTCGCGGGCCAGCACTACATCCCGCCCCCCTCCCAACCAAGTTCCAAAAGCGGCGGCAAAGCGCCCGGCCACTTCTCCGGTGAGGGATCGGCCGACGATGCCGCGGATGCCGGAGATGCTGATGATGAGGGGGGTGTTCTGGGTCATGGGAGCTTTCTCTCTAGCTAGAGGGTGCGAAAGGTACGGGTCGTGATCAGGAATTTTCTATTTGACATGAAAGTCAGGTTATGTATTATATACTATAAAGTCAGATAGGCTGCATAGGAGGCCAACCCATCCGTGGAAAAGAGCGTGCTGACGACCGGAGAGATCGCGCAGTACTGCAAAGTCAATTTCCGCACTGTCATCCGCTGGATCAAGCGGGGACACCTCAAGGCCTATCAATTGCCCGGGCGGGGAGACAACCGCGTGGAGGTGGGCGACTTCCTCCGCTTTCTGAAGCAGCACAACATGCCGGTGCCCGGGGAGTTTCAGCGTCCTGCCCCGCGTGTCCTGATCGTCGACGACGACCAGAGCGCTGCCCGCGCCATCCAGCGGGTCCTGCATCGCGCTGGCTTCGAGACCCAGGTGGCCTTCGACGGCTTCAGTGCCGGAGCCCTGATGGAGTCCTTTGCCCCGGACGTGATGACCCTCGACCTGCGCATGCCCGGATTGGGAGGCCTGGAGGTGCTCGGTTTTGTCCGCGGCCATCCGCGCCTGCAGGGCACCAAGATTATCGTGGTCTCGGGCCTGTCGCGCGCGCGGCTCGACGAGGCCCTGGCCAAAGGCGCCGACGAGGTGCTGGAGAAGCCCTTCGACAATGCCGTGCTGGCGGAAAAGGTCTCCCGCCTGGCCGGCGTCGAGGCGCGCGCTCTGGCGGAGGTGGAAACCATTGAGAACTGAACCTTCGCCGAAGGCAGGGGCGGTGAAAGAGGTCGTCATAGAGCTGGACCATGAGCAGGAGCGCAGGACCAACCGCTACCTGGAGAAGGTGTTTTCCTCCATGCAGACCACCCTGGTGGTCACCGACAGCCAGGGGCTCATCCAGACCGTCAACCGCGCCCTGCTCGAACTGCTCGGCTACACCGAGGAGGAATTGCTGGGCAGGCCGCTGAGCGCGATCTGCACCAGTGCGGAACTGCCAGGGGCCGCCAGCCCCGAGGCGGCCATGCATTCGGAATCCCTGGCCCTAGTCCGGGTGGAGACCAGGTACCGCTCACGGGACGGCCGCCTGATCCCCATGCTCGGTGCGCGCTCGGCGCTGCGCGACGAGGAAGGGGGGTTGGAGGGCGTTATCTGCATCGCCTTCGACCTCACCGAGCGCAAGGAGTTCGTCGCCCAGATCTTCCAGTCGGAGAAGCTGGCCTCCATCGGCCAACTGGCCGCCGGGATCGCCCACGAGATCAACAATCCCCTGGGGTTCATCTTCAGCAACCTGGGCACCCTGGCCGAATACAGCCGCGACATCCTCGGGCTGGTCCAGGGTTATGAGAATCTGTACCAGGCCCTGGAAACCGGGGATGCCGACCAGATCGCCCAGGCCCGCCTCCAGGTGGGCAGTTGCCGCGCCGAGGTGGATGTAGATTACCTGATCGCCGACCTGGGCCAACTCATCTGCGAGTCGCGCGAAGGCGCCGAGCGGGTGCGCCACATCGTGCAGAGCCTCAGGGAATTCGCCCACCTCGACCAGACCGAAAAGACGCCCGCCAGTCTCAACCAGTGCGTGGAGAGCGCCCTCACTATCGCCTGGAACGAACTCAAGTACAAGGTCCAGGTCGAAAAAGAATACGCCACCCTGCCCCAGGTGCCGTGCTATCCCCAGGAACTCAACCAGGTCTTCATAAATCTGTTGATCAACGCCGCCCAAGCCATCGCTGACCAGGGGGTCATCTCCATCCGCACCTTCCAGGAGGGCCACTGGGTGTGCGCCGCCATCGCCGACACTGGCCAGGGCATGTCCCCCGAGGTCAGGAGGCGCATCTTCGAGCCCTTTTTCACCACCAAACCCGTGGGCCAGGGCACGGGCCTGGGCCTGAGCACCAGCTACCACATCGTCGTGCACAAGCACGGAGGGGAACTCCTGGTGGACAGCCAGGAGGGGGTGGGCACCACCTTCACCGTCAGGATTCCCCTGAACGGCGCCGGGGAAAGCCCGCCGCGATGAACGCGGAAAAGCACACCGTGCTGCTGGTAGACGACGAGCCCCATGTGCTCGCCGCCCTGCGGCGCCTGCTGCGCAAGGAGGGCTGGAAGCTCCTGCTGGCCGGCAGCGGCCAGGAGGGTCTGAGGCTGCTGGCGGCCAACCCCGTGGATCTGGTGGTTTCGGACATGCGCATGCCCCACATGGACGGCGCTGCCTTTCTCAGGCAGGTGCGCCGGCAGTACCCGCAGGTGACCCGCCTGGTGCTCACCGGCTACGCCGAGCGCGAGGCCGTGAAACGGGCCTTTGAGCAGGCGGGCATCCACGAGATGATCGCCAAGCCCTGGGATGACGAGGAACTCAAGGGCATCCTGCGCGGCTTTCTGCAGCAGCAGGAACGCCAGGAGCACGAGGCGCGCGGCCTGCACGCCCTCCTCAGCCACCTCGGGCCCCTGCCGGTCCTGCCTCAGGTCTACTTCGAGGTGCGCGACCTCCTTGAGGCGGACGGAGACCCCTCGGTCGAGGATATCGCCCGCGCCATCCTGCGCGAGCCGGCCATGGCCGCCAAAATCCTGCAAGTGGCCAACTCCACCTTCTTCGGCCAGCGGCGCCAGGTGGAAAACGTGGAACGCGCCGTGACCGTGCTGGGCCTGGCGCTGGTGCACGGCCTGGTGCTGGCCCACAGCGTCTTCCAGGTGCTGGAGATCCAGCAGGTCGAAGGGTTCAGCCATGAGGCGCTGTGGCGCCATTCCCTGGCCTGTGGCTTGCTGGCCCGCCAGATCGCCCAGCGCCTGTCCTGGGACCAGGAGCAGCAGGAGGCCGCCACCCTGGCCGGCCTGCTGCACGACTTGGGAAAGCTGGTCCTGGCCAGCGCCATCCCCGTGCGTTATGCCCGGGTGATCCGCCGGGCGCGCCAGGGAAAACGCAGCTTTGCCGCCGCCGAGCGCGAAGTGCTGGGCGTCACCCATGCCGCAGTGGGCGGCCACCTGGCCGAGTGGTGGAACCTGCCAGTCCCCCTGGCCGAAGCCATTCGCTGGCACTGCCACCCCGCCGCCAGCCCGCTGGCCTGCCTGACCCACCTGGCCGACGTACTGGTGCACCGTCTCGGCATCTCCGACATCCCCTGCGCCCTGCCGGCGGCGCCTTCGCCCGGGCTGCTCGCCGCGCTGGGCATGGAAGCGCTGGAACTGGACAGCCTCACCGCCGACCTGAAAGAGCGCGTCGCCAGAAACGAATTCTCCTCCTTCTGATCCCCTCTTTAGGAGCGACCTATGTCCACCAGAACTCCCCACACCATCCTGACCGTCGACGACGACCCCTACGTCCTCAGCTCCCTGCGCCGTCTCCTATCGCGCGAAGGCTACCGCATCCTGGCGGCCACCAACGGCGCCGAAGGCCTGGAGCTGCTGCGGAACCACGCCGTCTCGTTGATCATCTCGGACCAGCGCATGCCGGTAGTGATCGGCGCCGAATTCCTGGCCCGGGCCCGCCTGGTCTCGCCTCACAGCATGCGGATCATGCTCACCGGCTACGCCGAGGTGGAGGCCGCGGCCCAGGCCATCAACGAAGGCGGCATCCACTTTTACTTGAGCAAGCCCTGGGACGACGCCCAGCTCCAGCTGGCGGTGCGCCAGCTGCTCGACCGCTTTGAACTGGAGCAACGCAACCGCGAGCTGACCGAGGAACTCTTTCAGAAGAACGAGGCCCTGCAGGTCCTCAATGCCGAACTGGAGGAGCGGGTGCGGGAGCGCACCCGGGCCCTCAGTTTCAAGGTCAGGGAGCTGGAGGGCCGCGACCGCATCGCCCAGCACCTGCTCACCGTGCACACCCTGGAGGAAACCCTGGGGCTGGTGGTCCAGGTGATCTCCGAGGTGTTGGGGCTGGACAGGGCGGTCATCTATTTGCATGAGGAGGTGGGGGGGATGCGTCCGGTGGTCGCCATCGGCCTCAGGGCCAAGGGGGTGGCGACCACCGGCGCGGAATTGGCGGGCCTGAAGCCCAGCCCCGTCCACCTGGATGCCTTCACCCAGGTGGGCCGGGAGCGCCGGCCGCTCAGGGTCACGGACACCCACAGCCCGCTGCTCCCGCCTTTTGCGGTGGTGCCGGTGGCGCGCAGCGACGAGCTGCTCGGGCTCATCGAGGTGGACAAGCGCTGGAGCCGGCAGCCGATGTCCGAGGAGGAACTGGGCGCGGTCGCCAGTTTCGCCCTTCAGGCGGCGGTGGCCATCAGCGACGCCCAGCTGCAGCGGGATTTCCACACCTGGAAGGGCCAGCTCGACGAGGTGCTCAGGGAAGCGGGACCGCTGGACCCTCTGGGAGGTGAACCCTAGCCCGGTGACGACGAACGCCTTGAACCTTCAGCGCCTGTCTGGACCTGAGTTGCGCGCCGCCCTGGCGCGACCCAGCCTGGAGGAGGCCCTGGCCACCCAGGTGAGGAGCCGGCTGGTGGTGCCCGGCGAGGAACTGGCCGGGAGTGAAGGGTTAGAGGCCGGAGAACACGTCCAGGTGGAGGAGGGCCGCTGCTCCTCCCTCATCCTGGGCTATGTCTGCCTGGAGGAGGGCCGCCTCTGCGTCCTGCCCCCCCTGTGGTTTTCCCCCGACCAGCTGGAAGTCCACCTGGTCCTCTTCCCCCAGGTGCAGCCGCTTTGCCCGCTGCAGTCCGAGTGGCTGGAGGAGTTACTCTGCCTGGCCGGGGTGAAGCACGGTGTCCAGCAGGAGGTGATCGAGACCCTGTGCCAGGGCCCCCTGCCTGCCGGCCTCAGGCGCTCCGCGCTGCTGGCCCGGGGCACCCCTCCGGTCCACGGGACGGACGCGCGCTTCCAGTATGCTTTCGATCCCGAGCAGCAATGCTCCCAGATCGCGGAAGACGGCACCGTGGATTTTGGCGCGCGCAACGGGGCGCGGGTCGTCTGGCCCGGCCAGGTGCTGGCCCGGGTGGTTCCGGCTACGGCCGGTCGGTCAGGGGTGGATACCACCGGTCGGGAAGTGCCGGCCAGGGCAGGCCAGGAACTCGAAGTCATCCCGCTCAAGGCCGGGGAGAACGTGCGGGTTCTGTGCCCCAAGGACCGGGCTGCGGTGCTGATCAGCAAGGTCAAGGGCCATCTCTCCCTCAGGGGGGAGACGGTCGCCGTGAAACAGGTGAAGCTGCTTCCCGAGGCAAGTCCCCAGCGGGGCCCCATCGAAGTGGACACGGACCTGCGGATCACCGGCAATGTGCTGGCCGGCGCCTCGGTCAGGTCCAAAGGCAGCATCGTCATCGGCGGCTGCGTGGAGCCGGGAGCCACCCTCCACGCCCAGGAGGACATCCTCATCGCCAAGGGGGTCTCAGGGGAGAGCACCCGCATCTTCTGCCAGGGCAGTCTGGAGACCAAGTTCATCCAGGATTGCGCAGTGCTGGCCCACGGCAATATCCTCGTCGGCAGCTATATCCTGCACGCCCGGGTGCGCGCCGGAGGCCAGCTCAGGGTCTGCGCGGGCGGCGGGCCGCGCGGAGGCAGCATCGTCGGCGGCGAGGCCTATGCCACCCTGGGCGTCGAGGCCCGGTTCATCGGCTCGCCGGCCTGCGATCCCACCCTGGTCGGGGTCGGCCCGGACCCGGAACTGCTGGCGCGTCTGGGCAAGCTGGGCGAGGTGGTCGACTTTTGCGATACCGGCATCCTGCGCCTCCTCAGGACCCTGGGGCTGAAGATCCTGGAGGTTCACCGGATCAAGGACCTGGTGGCCCAGGCCACCCCGGCGCGCAGGGCCTATCTACTGGATCTGGTCAAAAGGCTGACCGAACTGGCGCAGACCAGGGAGCAGGCGCTCAAAACCCGGGAAAACCTGCAAGAGCAGTTGGAGGGTCCCGCGGAGGGCGGCCGCGTCCAGGCCACCGGGGCAGCCTTCGCCGAGGTCCAGGTGCACATCAACGGGGCCCTGCACTGCGTGACCAGCCCCCTGGATCATCCGGTGTTTTTCAAGGGCCGGGAGGGTATCGTGGTCGCCACTGAGTTGCCCCCTGAAGGGGCTTCCTCAGGGAGAGGGTAGTTCGAGCCGCACCTCCCCGCGCCGGCCCAGCCGCAGACGGCGGGCGGCGGAACCGCCCTTGACCGCGACCTCCAGCAGCCCGGCGCTGCCCACCAGGGCCAGCAGCGCGCCCGGCTCGGCCTCGGCATAGGTGCGGCACAGCCGGGTCAGCACCTGGCCGGTTCCCAGGCACAGCCGCCAGCCTTCCCCCCAGGAGGCCACGGCCTCGCCGGGGATGTTGGTGGTCAGGTTGCCAAAGCGGTCCACGTGGATCACCTGGCCCAGGAGCCCCTGTTCCTCCCGGCGCGGACTGGCCTCTTCCAGGCGCACCGGGTCGCTCACCGGCGGTCCCACTGATTCGAGGGGAAAACCCGTGGCCAGGTGGGCGGCGGCGGGGGCAAAGAGGTCGCGGCCGTGAAAGGTGGAACTGAGGCGGGGGCCGCGCAGCTCGGGATGGTAAATCTCGTACGCCCGCCATCCCGGTGTCTGAAGGGCAAAACTGAAGAGACCGTTGTCCGGACCCACCCACAGATAGCCCCCGCTGGCCAGCACCAGGGGGCGCCGCGCGCTGCCCACCCCGGGGTCCACCACGGCCAAGTGGACGGTGCCCGGGGGAAACTCGGTGGCGGCGTGGCGCAGAATCCAGGCGCCGGCCAGCAGGTCCTGGGGCGGGATGCAGTGGCTCAGGTCCACCAGCCGCGCCTCGGGGGCCAGACGCAGGATGGCCCCCCGCATCGCGCCCACGTAGTAGTCCTGCAGGCCGAAGTCGGAAGTCAGGGTGATGAGGGGCATTTCAGCCGACGGCGGGCGGGGCTTTGACCAGCACCAGGTCCAGTTCCACCCGGGTAGTGTCGCCGGCGACAATGGCGATGTCGCGCTTTTCGCCCCTGAAGAGCAGTTCCCCCGCCAGGTCAAAGCCCTCGATGGTGAGGATGCGGCCAATGCCGGGGGGAATGGCGCCGATAGTGCCGGTGGCCGGGCCGAGGGGGGGATGGTCGAGTTCCTTGACTAGGGGCTGCATCCCGGGGCCTTCGAGCCGGGCCACCACCCGCTGCACCACGTCGGCCAGGTACTTGGGCAGCGGGATGGCCAGGGTGAGGGAGGCCCCTTCCCGGTTGGCCGGGCCCAGGGGATTGTCCCGCCCGGGCGCACCGCACCCGGAGCACAGGAGGGCCGCCAGCAGCAGGGCGGACAAAGGCCGGGAACCGGAGGTGCGCTGGTAGATCATAGAGTGAAATGTAAAGGCCCGGCGGCACTTTTTCCAAGCCTTTCTTGACAGTGCTCCTGCAGGACGCGTATCCTTCCTCTGCCATGCGCTATTTGCTGATATGCTGGGCCCTGTGTGCCTGTGCTGCGGCCGGCGGGCGGAGTGGGCCGGCGGTCGAAGCCCCGGTGCTACAGGTGGAATTCGACAGCTCCACAGCCTCGGCGCACCTGCGCTGGAACCAGGCCCCCGACCGGCTCTTCATCGCCTACGAAGTCCAGCGCGCCGCGGGTGAGGGCCAGGAGTTTTCGTCCATCGTCCGCATCGAAAGCGCGACGGAAACCACGGCCGTGGATTCGGGACTGGCCGCCGACACCCCCTATCACTACCGCCTGCTGCTCCACTGCAGCCGGCCAGGCAGGGCCTCCCGCATCCTGCCCAGTGCCGAGGTCCAGGGCGGCATCCACCGCCTGATGAACACCTGGCGCCTGCCCTCGGGATTTTTGCCCACCCGTCTGGCGGTGGACGGCCAGGGCGTGGTCTATGTGGTGGGCGCTGGCGCCGCCCGGGTGGAGCGCTTCGACCGGGCCGGCCATGCGCTGGGCAGCTGGGGCCTGGATGCCGGGCCGCTGGCCTGCCTGGAGGCCGCCTCCCTGGAGACCCCGGCCCTGGCCGTGGACCGCTTCAACAATCTGTACATCACCTACAATGTGCTGGAAAAAGGCAAGGCGCCCCGCACCCAGTGGACCAAGTTCGACGGGCGGGGCCGGCGCATCTGGACCCATCCGCTGGAGGGGATCTTCGCCCGCAATATCGCCGTCGATCCAGAGGGGCAGGTCTTCATCGAGGGCCTCAACCAGCTCTATCAGTTCGGCACCGATGGGGCACCAGTGACCCATTACCCCCTGCCGGCCCTGCCGGCCTCCAGCCTGCATTTCTGGAATGATCACTTTGCGGTGCTGGTCTATCCCCACCTGTTTACCGATAGCGAATGGCAGGCGCCCCGCCTGGTGGCCTACTCGGGACCCGGGCGCGAGGAGGCGGTGATGATCATGGGCCGGGACCCGGTCTCCCCCGAGGACAGCGGGGGAGGATTGCTGCAGCGGCCTTTGGATTTCGCGGTGGACGAGTCCTCCTCGCGGGCCTTTGTGGTCGATGCCGGGTACAGTTGCATCGCCGTGTTCCGCCACAGCCGCTTTCTGACTTCCTGGGGAAAGGCCGGCCACGAGGAGGGGGCCTTCCGCTTTTCCGGTACCGCGGAGGTGGTCGAAGACCTGCTCACCAGCGCCACGGCCCAGCGCCAGGTGGTGGCCGGCGGCATCACCCGCGACCAGGAAGGCTATCTGTACGTGGCCGACACCTTCAACAACCGCATCCAGAAATTCCAGCCCTGAGGGGAGCTGGCGTTGACTTTCCCTCTGTGAATGGTTTAATTTTCTCTCTGACAGGCCGTTGCAATGCACACCTCAGATCGGGGATTGCGCATGACCTGCTGAGACTTCCTCCTGACGCAGGCAGCACCTGCGATACGGGCGAACCAAAGGGTGTAGGGGGAATCTCACACAGCGGCTCGCCTTTTATTTTTCTCTTCAGGGATGGAAGATGCCCAAAGAAGACGCTATCGAGGTCCAGGCAGTGGTCAAAGAAGCCCTGCCCAATGGCTTCTTCAAGGTGGAGATGGAAAATGGCCACGAAATCCTGGCCCACATCTCCGGGAAGATGCGCAAGTATTATATCCGTGTCCTGCCCGGTGACCAGGTCACCGTAGCCCTCTCCCCCTACGATCTGAGCCGCGGACGCATCACCTTCCGCAACCGCTAACACCGCCGCCCAGTCCCGCCCTCCCCGCGCATCGCGCCCGCAGGGTGTCTTCCGGCTGTCGCTGCCTGCGGGCGGTGACGGTTCCCGAGTTATCCCGTCCACGGCGCCCACCCACGCGAGATCACCATGAGCGAATACAGGGCCTGGCCTTTTGAAGAGGCCCGGCAGATCCTCAAGCACCGCCCGCTGCCCGCCGGGCACACCGTGCTCTTCGAGACCGGTTTCGGCCCCAGCGGCCTGCCCCACATCGGCACCTTTGCCGAGGTGGCCCGCACCACCTGGGTGCGCCGGGCCTTTGCCCACCTGAGCGGGGCCCCCACCCGGCTGCAGGCCTTCAGCGACGACATGGACGGCCTGCGCAAGGTGCCCCTCAACATGCCCCAGCCCCAGATGCTGGCCCAGCACCTGGGCAAGCCCCTGTGCCGCATCCCCGATCCCTATGGCTGCTGCGAGAGCTTCAGCGGACACATGAACAACAAGCTGCGGGAGTTCCTCGACACCTACGGCTTCGACTACGAGTTCCTGGCGTCCAGCCAGGCGTACGCGCGCGGCGACTTCGACGAGGGCCTCGGCATCCTGCTGGAGAAAACCGAGGAGGTGCGCGCCCTCATCCTGCCTACCCTGCGCGAGGAGAACCAGACCGACTGGTCGCCCTTCTTCCCGGTCTGTCCCTCCTGCTCCTCGGTGAACGCCACCCGGGTGATTGCCTATCACCCCGCGCGGCGCACGGTGACTTTTTTCTGCGACGGCAAGGGCGAGGAAGGCCTGGGCTGCGGGGCGCAGGGCGAGGTGTCGGTGCTGGGGGGCAAGGTCAAGGTGGGCTGGAAGGTGGATTGGGCTCTGCGCTGGTACACCTACGAGGTAGATTACGAGATGTACGGCAAGGACCTGATCGATTCGGCCAGGCTCTCGGGGCGCATCGCACTTCTGATGGGCCGTCAGCCGCCGGTGGGCCTGACCTACGAACTCTTCCTCGACGAGGAGGGCCGCAAGATCTCCAAGAGCGTGGGCCGCGGCCTGACGGTGGGCACCTGGGTGCAGTACGCACCCCTGGAGTCGCTGCTCTATTACATCTACCAGAACCCCAAGCGGGCGCGCCGGCTCTACTGGGACGTGGTGCCCCGCTGCGTGGACGAGTACCTGGAGGCTCTGCGCCGCTACCCCGAAATCGCCGAAGAGGCCCGGCCGGAGGAAGAGGTGTGGCACCTCTTTGGGGCCAGTGGCCAGGTGCCCGCGTACCAGGCCCTGGTGAACTTCTCGGTGGTCAACAACCTGATCTCGGCCCTGGGCTCTGACTCGCGGGACCTAATGCTGGACTATCTGGAGCGCTACGATCCCCAGGTGCACCAGTACCTGGGCGTGGTCCAGGCGCTCATCGACAAGGGACTCAATTACTACCGGGACTTCGAGCTGCCTGACAAGAAGTTCCGCGTGCCCACCCCGGAGGAGCGGCTGTTGCTCACCCAGCTGCGCCAGCGCCTGGCGGGCACTGCGGCCCAGGACGAGGAGACCTTGCAGGGACTGCCTTTTGAGGTGGCCAGAGAAGCGAATCTGGAGCCCAAGGAATTCTTCCGCCTCTTCTATGAGGTGGTGCTGGGCCAGGAGCGGGGGCCGCGCTTCGGCTCCTTCGTGCGTTTGGTGGGTAGGGAGCGGGCCTTGCAGATGTTGGACGAGAAGACTGCGGGGTAGCGTCGGGGGCAACGCCCCATACGTTGGGGCGTTGCATGCCATTCCAGCCTTTCCCCAGGCTCGGGGCCATCGGGTCGGGAATGCCCATCCGGTGTTTCCCCAGGCGCGTCCTGCCCCCTCGCTCGCTCTGGCTCCGCTACCCCTCCGCCCTGCCTCGCGGACTTCCCATCCCGTCCCTGCCCCGGGAAACACCTCCAGGGCACTCCCGCCCCGCTGCTGGGGTCTTCTATATACGCTATGAATTATGCCTGAGCAGCAGGATCTCTTCGCCCACTTGCGGCCCAAGCCGCGCGATGCGGAACGGCTGCGGCAGGCCCAGTCAGGTTTGCCGGCTGAGCTGCACCTGGGCACCACCAGTTGGACCAACCCCGACTGGGAAGGGCTCATCTATCCACCCGGCTGCTCTTCTCAGGACTACCTCGAACACTACGCCAAAGTTTTCGGCGCCGTGGAGATCGACTCCACCTGGTACCGCATCCCCTCGGCGCGGGCGGTGGAGGCGTGGGGGCGCCGCACCCCCGCCCACTTCTGCTTTGCCGCCAAGGTCCCCCGGGTCATCACCCACGAAAAAGCCCTGGTCAACTGCCAGGGCGAGATGGACGATTTCCTGCGGGCCATGAGCCCCCTGGGCGGTAAGTTGGGGCCCTTGCTCCTGCAGTTCGAGTACATCGCCCGGGGCCGCGACGCGGGCGAACACGAGACCGGCGATCAGTTCCGGCGCCGGCTGGAGGCCTTTCTCCCGCACCTGCCCACGGACCAATTGCGTTTTGCCGTGGAGGTGCGCAACGCCAAATGGGTGCGCCAGGAGTTGGTAGATCTGTTGCAGGCCCACCGGGTGGCCCTGGCCCTGACCAGCTACTACACCATGCCGGATATCACTGCCCTGCGCGCCCGCCTCGATCCAGTGAGCGCCGGTTTTCTCTATCTGCGCTTCCTGGGGGACCGCAAGCAGATGGACGAACACGTGGCGGGTCTGATCCAGGCGGGGCGCAAAGAGCGGCACTGGGACGAATTGGTCTGGGACCGGCGCGAAGAGACCGGGCGCTGGGCCGCAGAGCTGAAATCCCTGCTGACCCGGCGCCCGGGCATGGAGGTCTACGCTTTCTTCAACAACCACTATGCCGGGTACGCGCCCGGCTCGCTGGCGCTCTTCGCCCGGGCGTGGGGCGCTGGTTCCTGAACAGGAGACTCCCATGCACTTCCCCACGCTCTTCTCCCCTGCCCAGCTCCAGGTCCTCGACGAATTGAAGACCCGCGACCTGCAGGAACGCCAGGCCAGGTCCACCGATCCCATGAGGCTGCGGGCCCTGCGGCAGGGCGTGGCCGAGTTTCTGGGTATGATGGTCCTGCAGACCCGCGCCCGGCTGGTCGCCGAATTCGGCACCTCGGCAGGTTACTCCGCCATTCATCTGGCCGCAGCGGCCCAGCGCATGGGCGGCCGGGTGTTCACGGTGGACAGGATGCCCGAAAAGACGGCCTGGGCTCGCCGCAATCTGGAGGCCGCCGGCCTGGCGGAGGTGGTCGAGTTCTTTACGTGTGATGGGGTGGAGTTCGCCGCGATTCTGCCCTCGCCGTTGGATCTGGTGCTGGTGGATTACGGGATTCCCGCCTTCCTGCCGGCGCTCGGCACGGTGAAGGCCAAACTGCGTCCGGGCGGGCTGATCTTTGTGGATGGCTGGAGCGCGGAGGAGGAGGGACGGTGGGAGACCGATCCGGGTTACCGGGCTTTCAGGGAAAACCTCGATGCCGATCGTTCGTTGGTGTGGTGGAGGATGTCACTGGAAGGAAAGGTGCATCTGCTGGTGGTGAAGCTGTAGTGAGCCTGTGCCGCGTCGGGGAGCGACCCATTCCAGCCTTTCCTAAGGCGCGTCCTGCCGCACCCCAACGTATGGGGTGCGGCGCAAAAAGCGCTGCCCTCCCTCAAGACCCTACCCCCGCAACGCCCCATACGTTGGGGCGTTGCGCCCCGCCACGCGGACTTCCCAACCCAGCCACTCCCCAGGAAAGGCTTCCAGGGTCATCTCCCCGCCGCTTCAGTCCTGCCGGTACACCTTCCCACCTTTGACCACTGCCACGGGGAAGAGTTGCTGCCTTCCGGTGCGGGTCTGGCCCTGGGAATCCACCAGTTGAAATTCCCCTTCGCGCCGCTCGAAGACCACCGCATCGCCCCAGGCGCCCACCTTGAGGGTGCCGAGCTGGTCGGCCAGGTGGATGATCTGGGCTGGCACCGAGGTCACCTTGGCCAGGGCGTCATCGAGTGAAAGCCCCAGGTGCAGGAACTTGCCCACCACCGAGGCCAGGTCGTAGACCGGGCCGTTGACGTTGTACACGTGCAGGTCGGAAGAGATGGTCTGCGGCACCACGCCCTGGGCCAGGGCGCGTTCGGCCACCGCCCAGTTGAAGGAGCCGGCCCCATGGCCTACGTCGAAAACCACCCCGCGTTCCATCGCCGATCGCACGGAGTCGCGCACCTGCCCGCCTTCGTCGAGGATGCCGCAGCGCATTCCGTGGAAGCAGTGGGTCAGGATGTCGCCTTTGCGCATGAGCGCCAGGATCTCGTCGAGGGAGTCGCACCAGGCGTCCTGTGGGTGCACCATGATGGGCAGGCCCGCGGCGTCGGCTGCCTCGCGCGCCCGCTGCAGGGGCAGCATGCCGGAGCGCTCGCTGACCAGGCTGTGCCGGGTCAGCCGCACCTTCACCCCCAGGATCAGGTCGCGGTGTTGCTCGATCATGGCGCAGGCCTTGCCCACGTCGGCGTACTCGGGGATCTCGAATTCCCCGATATCGCGGGTGAGCATGCCCTGGGAGGAGATGTTGAGCTGGGCGAGAATGCGGGTGGCGCTGACCTCGATCACGTACTTGCGGAAGCCGGGGAAGGTGTCGGCCCCGGCCGAGCCGGCGTCGACCACGGTGGTGGCGCCCCTGGCCAGGCAGGTGGGGTCTGGTTCGATGCCGTAGTGGCTCACGCCCCAGAAGACGTGGACGTGCAGGTCGATCATGCCCGGGGTCACCAGGCGGCCGGCAGCGTCGAGGGTCTGGCGGGCTTCGGCGCTGGCGAGGTCTTCGCTTACAGCGGCCACCTTGCCGCCGGCAAAGGTCACGTCGCGACGGGCGTGTATGCCCTGGGCTGGGTCGATGAGAGTGCCGCCTTTGAGGAGCAGGTCGTATTTCATGTGGAATGTCCTTTCGGCTATCGCAGTGGTACGGGCGCGTCGGGAAGTGACCCACTCCAGCTTTTCCCAAGGTGCGGGGTCGGGCCGGGTATACCCTTCCGGTGTCTCCCCAGGCGCGTCGAGGGGCGACCCATTCCAGCCTTTCCCAGAGCGCGGGGTCGGGCCGGGTATACCCTTCCGGTGTCTCCCCAGGCGCGTCG
>JACPJE010000001.1:0-1130 GCA_016187725.1 Candidatus Latescibacterota bacterium | reverse complement strand
GGCGCAAGAAGCACTACCCTCCCCCAAGACCCAGCCCCCGCAACGCCCCATACGTTGGGGCGTTGCGCCTCGCTCGCTCTGGCTCCGCTACCCCGCACCCCGCCACGCGGACTTCCCCGCTCCTCCTCCCCCCGGGAGCCACCTCCAGGGCACACCCGGCCCTCTCCCCAGAAAGGTTCCGGGCCTACCCTGTCGCTGCTGGGTTGCTGCAGAGAGTTCTCGTTACCACGGTCCCACTCCGCCCAGGAGCATCTGGCGCTCGGGCGGGCCGGTTTCGCGCAGCTTTTTCACCCGCGGGCCGTCGAAGGGCTCGCGCGACTTCATCCAGGCGTTCTGGTAACACATAAAGCAGCCGCGCCGGCTGGCCTGGGAGCGGTTGGCCCCGCCCCGGTGGAAGAGCCAGCCGTCGAACATCACCACATCGCCGGCTTTGGCGAAGACCTGCTTCTCGTCTGGGAAGGTGGGATGGCCCAGGGGCGGACGGAAGGGCACGCGGTGGCTGCCGGGCAGGATCACGTTGGGGCCGTTCTCGGGAGTCAAATCGTCGAGGAAGTAGGCGCAGTTGACCTGGCCGGGCAGGCTGCCGTACGGGGTGCCGGCAAAATCCATGGGCCAGGGGCCGTCGCGGTGCCAGTCCTGGTCTGGCTGGCCAGGCCGGGTCACCCGCGCGGTGGCACTGTGGAGCTGGATGCAATTGCCCAGGAGGGCGCGGATGCGATTGAGGATGGGCTGGTGGTCGATGAGGAAGGCGAAACGGTCGTCCTGCTCCAGCAACTGGTGGACGAACTCGCTCTGCTGCCGGGCCAGGATCTCGTCGAGGGCGGTGCGCAGCAGCGCCACCTGTTCGGGGGTGATGGCCTGTTCCACCATCAGATATCCCCAGCGCCGGAAGAACTCCACCTCGCGTTCCTGCTCGGGACTCAGTTCCGGGTTGAGGCGGGAGGGGACGAGTTGCTGTTCGTAGGCCACAGGCGGGGTCCTTGTTGTTCAAGAAGGGAGGCTGTGCTGAGACTTGCCGATCTGAACCATCATTTCTTGAACGACAAACTCAATCCCCTCTTGCCTCAGCACTGAGGCGAGTACCTTTTTCCCAGGGATCGGTCGATTCGGTACAGGTCAATTGTGAGTGT
>JACPJE010000239.1 GCA_016187725.1 Candidatus Latescibacterota bacterium | reverse complement strand
CTGGGCGTGGTCTCCGGCACTGCCCTCGACAGCATCCTGGCCAGGCGCCTGCAGATGGGCGACCCGGAGGGCCATATGCGCCGCGCCCTCGCCCATTTCCCCATCCCCGCCGTGGCCCAGCGCATCATCGACAAGTACTACCTGCCCGGGGGCAAGGCCGAAAACGCTCCCTTTCGGCCCCTGCCCCTGTACACCGCCACCCCGGACCCGCACCTGCTGGAGTTGACCGTGCTGGGCAATTTCGCCGAGGTCTGGCTGGCCAAGGAAGGCCATGCGGGCGCGGTGGGGATCAATTACCTCGAAAAGATCCAGTTGCCCCTGCTGCCCTGCCTGTACGGGGCCATGCTGGCCGGGGTGGACTACGTGCTGGTGGGAGCCGGCATCCCGCGCGAGATCCCCGGGGTCATCGACGCCCTGGCCGGGCACCAGGAGGTCACCCTCAAGCTGCACGTGGAGGGCGCCCCGGCCGAGGCCGATTTCCGCACCCGCTTGGCCCCCCGTGCGCTCTTCCCCGGCGAACTGCCCCCCCTGCGGCGGCCCTTCTTCCTGGCCATCATCGCCTCGGTGACCCTGGCCCAGGCCCTGGCGAAGAAGGCCACCGGCCGGGTGGACGGCTTTGTCATCGAGGGCCCCACTGCCGGGGGCCACAATGCCCCGCCGCGCGGCCAGTTGCAACTCGATGAGCGCGGCCAGCCTTTGTACGGGCCCAGGGACGAGGTGGATCTCGACAAGATCAAGGCCCTGGGCCTGCCCTTCTGGCTGGCCGGAGGGTACGCCGATCCCCTGCGGGTGCGCCAGGCCCTGGAGGCCGGCGGGGCCGGGGTGCAGGTGGGGACTGCCTTCGCCCTGTGCCGCGAATCAGCGCTGGAGGACAGCCTCAAGAACACCCTGCTCCAGCAGGTGGAGGCCGGCGAAGTCGAGGTCTTCACCGATCCGCTGGCCTCGCCCACCGGCTTCCCCTTCAAAGTCGCCCTGCTGGAGGGCACCCTTTCCGACCACGCCGCGTACACCGCCCGTTCCCGGGTGTGCAACCTGGGCTACCTGCGCACCACCTACCTGACCCCCACCGGCGAACTGGGGTACCGCTGCGCCGGGGAGCCAGTGGCTCATTACCTGCAAAAGGGGGGCACCCTCGAAGAGACCCAAGGGCGCAAATGCCTGTGCAACGCCCTGCTGGCCAACCTCGGCCTGCCCCAGCAGCGGCCGGGCGGGTACCGCGAAAAACCCCTGGTCACCCTCGGGGAAGGGGTCGAGGCCGTGCGCCACCTGTTAGGAAAGGGTCGGAAATCCTATACCGCGGCCGAGGTGATCGACTACCTGCTGGGCACGCCCGGGGACTCGCCGGCGATGGGATAGCTCTTAATGTCCCTGCTGCTCTGGCCAATCGAAGATCCGGGGCAGTTCTTCCCTTTCCTTCCTCTCGAGGTCGATCAGTTCGCCCAAGGGAACCCCTGCCTCCTTCAGCGGCTGGCCGGTCAGTTCTAGGTAGAAGGGGTCCAGGCGCTCATGCATGAAGTTCGCGGCTTCCAGGTACCTGTGCAGCGCCTCGTCGGCGAGCCTCTCTGCTTCCTCGCGGTCTTCCGGACGGTGCGAGCGGGCATGCGCGAGCGCCCAGATGGCTGCCATGACCTTTCGCTCATAATAGTGCGAGAGCAATTGGCACGCCTTCATGATATCGCGCGCGCAAACAGCCTCTTCCCGATTTTTGGCGACGCTCTTCAACGCCTCCTCGGCCTCTTGCAGGCACTCGACCCCCATCGCCCGCACCTTCCTCATGTGTGCCGGAGGGATCACGTCGAAAACACTTCCCCCTTCGCTCCCCCACAGCGGCTGCTGATAGTAAGGCGCCCGGTCGGGATCTGAGCCGTTATTTTCGCCAAACTGCTCTGGGTCCCTGGCGATGAACTCCGCGTAGTGCTTCACCGGCACCAGGTGGCTGCCCCGGGCCGGAGAGGCCGTATAGCCCCAGGGGAAGGCTCCGGTGAAAAAGGCATAGGGCAGGCGCAACTCTCTTCTCAACACATCGCCCCCGGAATACACCAGGGCATCGGTTTCGGGAATGATCCGCGCACAGATATCGTAGGCCCTGAGGAGGTGTTCGGCAGTCTTCCGGTCGCCGAATTGCCCTTCGAGCAAGGCGAGCCAGGGCTCGGTGGAGTAGGGCTCGGAGCTGCCGGCATAACGGGCCAATGCCTTCCTGAAGAGGGGGCCCAGCAGGGCCCCTGAGATATGGCGTTCCCAGTACACAAAGCCGGCGAAGCCCTCTACCTTCTTCATCTCCACCGCGATCTCATAGGCAAAGCGGGGCGAGTTGAAGGGGAAGTAGAGCTGGTTTGCAGGATAGAGGTCTGCGACCGTCGGCAGGCCCGTCTTCTCGCTCCATTCCACCACCCCCGGATAGGGCTTGGCATCCGTGATATTTTCCGAGTTGTACCCGTGGAAGCCGAGCCAGGTGTGGTCGTACACCTCGGCAGGGGAGACATTCTTCAGATAGTCCTCCAGCGGCATTTGCCACTGCAAGGCGATGAAAAGGGGCCGGCGGCCCGAGCGCTGCAGGCCAGGGGCGACGGCCTCGCGGAAAAACGAGCTTCTGTCGCCCGGCAGGGGCTCTCCCATGAATCCATAGAAGCCATCCAGGTCGGGGTAGATCTGTGGCAGCTCCGCATACACTGATTCGGTGTATGCCCGGGTCAGTTCGCTGCGCAGGCCGCAGTTGATCGTCGTCCCACCGCGCCAGAAATCCGGATACCCGGTGTTGTGCCAGGCGCACACGGTTGGGGAGACCGGCATCGGTTTATCCAGCCCGTGCGCTTTCCCGAAGGCCCCGGTGAAGAAGGCCAGTTGGGTGAGCAGGAAATTCCTCAGCCCCAGTTCTCTGGCCCGGTGGAAAATCCACTGCATCTGCCCGATCCGGCGCTCGGACTCCTCTGCTGTGAGTTCCCTGGCCTCCGGAAACTCCGCGTGCCTGATGAGCAGGTGCTGCCCATTGGTGAGTTCGTTGGGTCCGTACCAGACCACGGCATTGTAGCCTTCGCCGCTCCACAGGATGAGTTTGCCGTTCCAGTAGTCCTTGTTCCAAAAGATTTCATCCTCCGGGCTGGGATAACCCGCCAGCATCGCCCGGAACGGGAGTTCTCTGGTCGCCCCGGACCTGTCACCATCGCTCGCTCTGGTTGTAGTGCAGGCCAATAAAACCAGTACCGCACAAAAGACAAAGAAAAATTCGGACAGCCGGCTCTTGGAATTCATCGCACCCCTCCCGCGCTAAAGTTATCCCTGG
>JACPJE010000238.1 GCA_016187725.1 Candidatus Latescibacterota bacterium | reverse complement strand
TGTGGTCTTCCTGCCAGATCTGGCCGGCAGTCAGCGCCTGATCGGCGATCTGGAGATCGTCCCGCCGGTGCTCACCCCCAATGGCGACGGGATCAACGACCAGGTGCAGATCCGTTTTGCCCTGTTCAAAGTGGAGGGGGGAGAGGCGCGGGTGGGGGTGTATGATCTGTCGGGCCGTCTATTGCGAGAGTTGGGCCAGCCGCAGGGTCGGGAGGTGAAGGTGTTCCAGTGGGATGGTCGGGACCAGGAGGGAGGGCTGGTGGCGCCGGGGATCTACCTGTGCCACATCGACGTAGGAGCGGAGGCTGGGGAGGACAAGACCGTCCATCCCCTCATCGTAGCCTATTAGCGAGCGGGATCTTTTGCTCCAGCATCTACATCTCACTAGGGGACAGCGCTATGCGCGCCTGTGGATGGTTGTCGGGCCTCTTGACGGTGCTGGTCATTTCTCCAGGTGGGGCAGAGATTTCCATCTGGCAGTTAGGGGGCAGCGGCCTGGCGTGGAGCGAGCACGATACCAACCAGGTGTTCGTGGATTTCGCAGCGATATCTGGGGCATTGCAGCCGCGCTATCTGATCGGCGAGCGGAACCTGCTCCCGCAACTGGACAACTGGAGCCCGCTGAAATTTCCTCGTGAACTGGATTATGTCGATGGCTCGCGGCCCCGCATCTGGGTCGCGGCCGATGGTTTTTTCTGGTTCCAGCGGGCAGGGCTTCTGGTGGACCTGTGGGTGGATGGGGACAGCACCAGCTACGTGCCTCCGGGATCGCTATCCGCTGAGTCTGACTGGTACACGATCGACATTGGCGTCCCTGTCCCTGCCGACCAGTTTGGTTTCTTTACTCCTCCCAGAGGATTCACCGGCGATGGCCGGCCGCTGCGCGAGGATGTCTTCGATGCGTTCGAGGTCTCCATCTCCGAGGAGACCGATCCAGTGCTCTCCAAAGAGAGGACAGACAGAGACTACCACCCGCTGGAGACGGTGATCGCCTACCGGCCGCAGAATTTCGATCCTGCGGTCAAGATCGACTTTCCCAAGCAGTACGTGCGCTTCATCCGCTTCAAGCGCCTGATTACGGACCGGACGAGGGGGTCCGGGGTGCGGTTGGGGACCATCGGGGACTTCGAACTCTTTGCGCGAGGGATTCCCAAGCGCGCTTTCTACACAACCGCGGTCATTGATCTGGGCCAGGAGGTGAATTTTGGCCGCGTGTCCTGGTCAGCCACTCCCATGCGCGTGGTCGATGGTGCGGCAGTGGAAACACCGGATGCACAGGCCTCTGTCAAGGTAGAAATGCGCAGTGGCCGGGATGAAGACCCCAATGTGTACCACGAGTTCACGGATGAGGGGGAAGAGGTAGTGGTTTTGCGCCAGCGGTTCGAACAGGAGTTAAAACCCCCAGATTCAGACAACAGCACAGTGGTACAGGAGGGCAAGCCAGGGCTGCGGGCCTCGGTGAGCCACGACCGGGAGAACTGGACCTACTGGTCCTTTCCCCTCGCCGAAGCCGGAATACAGGCGCCCCTGGAGCGGGGTCGCTATCTGCAGGTCAGGGTGACCCTGGAGAGCCAGGCCTTCGCCGATTTCGTCCGCCTGGATTCGCTGTGGCTTGAGCGCTCTCCTCCCCTGGCCGGCCCGGTGAGGGGCGAGGTGGCGCGGCTGGACGATCCCCGGCCAACACGCGGCTTCACCCAGGTCGAGCTGGGTAAATTGATCGATTTCTCCTACGACCTGAAGGCCGAGTTCAGCGGCGCTGACCAGCGGGGCTTCGATGCGGTGCGGATCAGGACCGGCAGCCGGCCGGTGTTCCGGCACCTGGAGCTGGGCGAGCCGCTGGCCGAGGTGGCGCCGGCCCGGGTGGCCGAGGAGGAGGAGGCCCTGGTGGTCTTCCTGCCGCAGAGAGTCACGGGTGGGAGCAATGTGCCTATGCGGGTGGTATTCAGCACGGAGGTCTTTCTCTTTGCCAATACCTTTACAGCGGAGGTATTCGATACGGGGAGCGAGGATTTGCCCCAGCAGGTCGAGGCCGGGGATGTCTCGCCCGAAGTGGGGACCAACAGCCTGCAGATCTGGGGTGTCTCTGGCGAGGTAGGACAGGTCATCGCGGAGCTGAGATTCTCCTCTGGAGTAATGACGCCTAATGGAGACGGGGTCAACGACCAATTGGCCATCGAGTATTCTCTGTTCCGTCTCCCTGGAGCCGTCCCCGTGGAACTGAATGTCTACCGCCTGGATGGGGCGCGCGTGGCCCGGATCGAGGTGGGGCGACAAGGGGCAGGCCTGCAGCGGATTTTCTGGGATGGTCGCGACGGCGATGGCCACTTGCTGTGGCTGGGTATCTACCTGGTGGAGATCAGCCTCAAATCCGAGCGCAGTACCATTCGCCACCTCCAGCCGGTGAGTATTGTGTACTAGGCTGGACCGAAAGGAGCGGGCCAGATGGCTCCCAGGCTGCTCAGCGGACTAGGCATGCTGCTCTTAGGCGCGGGGTGGAACTACGCAGAAGTCTTTACGGTGGATAGCCAGGCAGAGTGGCAGACCTGGCAGATCCCCAGGGGGGTGGTGAAGGTCGACGAAGCAGGACAATTGAGATTGATCCAGTACCGGAAGAACATCAATGCAGTCAGCGATGCACCGCTCTTCACGCATCCTACCCAGAAGCGCGGCGAGGTGCGTGGAGGCATCTGGAGCGCCGGCAGTAACAGCCGGGCTGCTGAGGGGATCATCGACGGGGACCCACAGACCTTCTGGAAACCAGACCTGGCTGATCCCCTGCCCAAGTGGCGGATAGAGATCGACCTGGGGCGGCCAGTCCTGGCCAAGGAGATCCGGCTGCGCTTCCCTGACCAGCAGGACGCCCACCCCTTCCGCCAGTTCAGAGTCCTGGTGGCCACGGGCGCGCGGATCCAGGTCAGCGATGATGTGTTCAAGTACGATGTGGTCTTTCGCACCACCCAGCCCAACACGGATACCCTGGTTGCCTTTGACCTGTCGGGTCTCCGCGACACCACCTATGTGCTGGAGCAGGGGCTCGGCGCGGATCCGGAGCAGGAGGGCCATTACCGGGTGGTGCAGTTCATCCGCATCGCCGTTGACGAGCCCAGCCCGGATGCAGCCCTTTCCGAGGTGGAGGTGGTGGGGGTGGGGGACAATGCCAGCATCGGCACCCTGGCGCGGGGCGGCTCTTTCGCCAATGGCCTGCTGGCCAGGGACCCGCAGAACCTGTTCGATGGGAACATGGATACCTTCGGGAACATCTTTACGGTCTTTCAGCAGGGCGATTGGAAAGAGGAAGGGCTCTGGTGGCAGGTGGATCTGGGGGCGCTGTTCTGGATCGACGAGGTGTTTCTCTACTGGCAGGACCGCGGGGAAGCGCTGGCCAGCTTCCTCTACGATTACTTCCACGCTGGCACCGGGTATATGACCCTCTTTTCAGACGGGCGGCGAACCACCTCGGGCGACATCGACTTTGAACCGCTCATCCTGGAGCCCAAGTGGAAGAACGAGCGGGAGAGGAGCCTGCGCCACTTCCGCTACCTGTTCAAACCCCGCAAGGTGCGCTATTTGCTGTGGCATGGACTAGAGGTAAAGGACCACTCCTGGTATTCGCACCCCATGGAGTTCATGCTCTTCTCCCCCGGCCATCCGGCCCAGGTGGAGCTGCGCTCCGGGTTCATCGACCTTGGGCAACTGGTGGGGGACCAGCGGCCCAAGGCCATCAGGAGCCTCATCTGGGATGCCGACCAGCCCGCC
>JACPJE010000237.1 GCA_016187725.1 Candidatus Latescibacterota bacterium | reverse complement strand
TAGGTAGACATTCCCGAGCACGTGGGACAACACCGATCCTTGTGGTGTTCCCCGATCCGGCAGGGAGCGTTCCTCCCCCTCCAGAATTCCTACCTGCAGGCACTTCCCGACCAATCGCTGTATCGATCCATCGGGAATCCGCTTCTGTAACATCTCCATCAGCTGGGATCGATCCAGGCTGTCGAAGAAAGAAGCGATATCCGCCTCTAATACCCAGTTCACTTCTCCCTGAAAGAGGGCCTGGTTCAGCGTCCGAAGCGCGGTATGCGCCCCGCGTCCCGGACGAAAACCGTAGGAGCATTCCCGAAAGTCCTGCTCGTAGACCGCTTCGAGCACCTCGCGTAGGGCGTCCTGGACCACCTTATCCTCAAAACAGGAGATCCCAATCGGACGCGTCTTGCTAGGTTGACCTTCGTTGGGGATGAAAACCCGACGGATCGGCTGATGACGGTAGCGCCCCGTCCGCAGCCGTTCGTGCAGCTCCCGGAGATTCCGCTCCAGTTCCTGCCCATACTGCTCCTTCGTGATCCCATCCACCCCGACCACCGCCGCCTTCCGTTGGCGGTGGTAGGCGCGCTCCAAGGCGTTACGGTCAATCAGGTAGGCCAGTGCATGAAACTGGGCCTGCGGCTCTCGCCGCGCTCGTGCCGCTACCTTCCCGAGTTCTGGTGACATGTGTGCCGATATCAAGGCATCGGACATGGTGCCCTCCGGAAGTTCGTATCCACACGGGCGGCCTTGGCTCAGTCGGGTCCGAGCGCTACTCCGTTCCCCGACGTCACGGCTACTCCACCGCCCTCCGACTCCCCTGCTCCTTCGGTCGTCGCTCTGGTTCCCCTCGCGCACGACCTACCACAAAGGCGGAGACTTGTTCTGGACCGGCCTGGCCTGCCTCCGCCAACGCCAGGCGCGTGGGAGCCTGGTCACCGGCGCTCCCTACCACCGGATACACTTTGTGGAGAGATCAGGGGTCTCCCAGGTTACTGGGCGATCCCGTTACGCACGTGCCACGGTCAAACACCCCGCCAGGTGAGGTATCCCCTCGCCCCCTCTGCGGCGATACCCCTGCGGCCTTCAGAGTCACGAATCTCCTGGGCACCCGAAATAATCAGTGATTTCGAGGCTGATGTCCCGTGGCCCACGCGCTTGCCTGCCTACGCATCGCCGATTCCGTTACCAAAACCGGCGCAAGGCTGGCTACCCGCCTGCCGGGCTCAGCCTTGGCTGGGTAGGACTTGCACCTACTGGACCGCTAACCTCGATTTCCACGGTTTAGGGTCACGTAACGTTCAGCGCCACTGGTCCCGCCAGCGCGGGCAACGAATGGGGCCCGCATAGCCCGAGAGCCACCGCCGCGGTCGGCGGGACCAGTGACGTTCCTCGTTTCGGATATCGAGCACTGAGATGCTATTTTTGTCTTGTCACCTCATCTCATGGGGATCGTCTTCTATAGGGGATTTGACTTTCAGGTAATTTTGTGGTAACCTCTAGATATGGCAATCAGTCATCGAAATGGGATAACGGATCTCGCCCCTGAGGCTCGCTTCTTCCTGGCCCCCGACAAGCCGCTGCACCGCCAGTACGAGGCCCTCCGGGCCTACTTCGTCGACGGGCTCTCCTCGCGCCAGGCCGCCGAGCGCTTCGGGTATTCCCCCGGGGCCTTCCGCGTCCTGTGCCACCGCTTCCGCCACCCGCCGGACCGGCCGGACCCCTTCTTCAAGGATCTCAGGCACGGACCCCAGGCCGCCCCCGTCCGGGACCGGCTCCGCGAGCAGGTCGTGGCGATGAGGAAGCGTAACCTTTCCGTCTACGACATCCAGAGCGAACTCCACCAGGTGGGCGAAGAGGTGAGCATCAACGCCCTCGCGGTCCTGCTGCGGGAGGAGGGCTTCGCGCGCCTGCCCCGGCGTCGGGACGAGGAACGTCCCGTCAGGGCCCTGCCGGAGCCGGCGGCGGTTGCCGATGTCGGGGAACTCAACCCTTCCCCCCGGACCTTCCGCACCGAGTTCGCGGGGCTGTTCTTCTTCGTTCACCTGCTCGAGCGCTTCGACCTGTGCGCCCTCGCCAAAGCGGCCGGCCTGCCCGGGTCGAAGATGATCCCCGCCGAGCACGCCCTCCGCAGCGCGCTAGCCCTCAAGCTCGTCGGCATCGAGCGCAAGAGCCACGTAATGTCGCTGGTCTTCGACGAGGGGCTGGCGCTATTCGCCGGGCTGAACGCAATCCCGAAGCGCTCCTGGTTCGCCAGCTACAGCTCGCGGCTGGGGCGTGAGAAGAACCACCAGCTCATGGAGCGCTGGTTCGACCAGGTCCAGAAGGCCGGGCTGCCGCGCAGCGGCACCCTGGACCTCGACTTCCACACCGTCCCCGCCCACTCCGGCAAGGAGCCGCTCGAGAAGTACTACGTCTCGAAGCGGAGTCGCAGCCAGACCTCGGTCCTCGTCTTCCTCGCCCGGGACGCCGAGGAACGTGTCCTCTGCTACTCGAACGCGGCCCTCCCGAAGTCGGAGCGCGAGGCCGAGATCGTGCGGTTCGCCGAGTTCTACAAGGAGCGCACCGGGAGCTACCCCAAGGAACTGGTGTTTGATTCGCAGCTCACCACCTACGCGAAGCTCAACTGGCTCAACCAGCAGGGCATCCGCTTCCTGACGCTGAGGCGTCGCAGTCGGAAGATGCTGGCCAGGATCTTCTCCCTTCCCCCCTCTAGATGGAAGCAGGTGACGCTCAAGAGCCTGACGCGGAAGTACCGCACGCCCAGGGTCCTCGACGAGAAGGTGCGGCTCAAGGGCTACCAGGGTGAGCTCCGGCAGCTCTCGCTCATCGAACTCGGCCACGAGGAGCCGACCGTCCTCCTCACCAACGACCTGAAGGAAGGGCAGGCCGCCCTCATCACCCGCTACGCGCACCGCATGCTCATCGAGAACGGGATCGCCGAAGCGATCCACTTCTTTCATCTCGATGCGCTCTCCTCCATGGTCGAGCTAAAGGTTGACTTCGATCTCCAGATCACCCTCATGGGCAGCGCCCTCTACCGGATGCTGGCGGCGCGTCTCCCCGAGAACTACCGGCGGGCCCATGCCAAGACCATCTTCGACAACCTCCTGAACCTCAGCGGCAAGGTGGAGATCAAGGAGCGGGAGGTGGTGGTGACCCTCGACCACCGGGCGCATAACCCGATCCTCGCCGAGACCGACTTCCTCGAGCGCCCGACGCCGATGCCCTGGTTCTTCGGCAAGGAACTCACCATCAGGCTGCGGTAGCCCCGGCGCAAGGCCCGGCTCGCTGCTGACCCGCCCGGCGTTAGCGCATTTCTACGCCGTGGAAATCGAGGCTAACCGAATTTCATAAAGGCTTCGCCTCCTTTATTCCTTTCAGACCAGCATTGCCTGGCCGCTCCGTCGAGTAGCCTCGGCCAGTTGCCCGGCCGAGGCCCTCGCCAGATCCGGACTTGGAGATTTCCACCATCCGGCTCTTCCGTGGATACGGCTCGCGGTTGTGCCGCTACCTTCCCGAGTTGCGGTGACATGATCCCCAACGT
>JACPJE010000236.1 GCA_016187725.1 Candidatus Latescibacterota bacterium | reverse complement strand
TTTTTTCGTTTCTTGGTTTTCACTCGAAATGCCTTTCTGGCTTTAGAGGAGGTTTATGTCGCCACATAAAATCTACCTCTGAACCGCAGGCATTTCGAGCTTTTTTTAGCGCCTCAGCAACCGATATTCGCTTGTTTTAGGTCTAGCGCCGATCTGGTGCACTGGCGGCACCATCCCGACGCCATCGGGCCGGGTGGGGCCGACGAGGGATGTTTCAGCGGCGGGGCCTTGGTGGACGAGGATGGCACTGCGACCCTGTCCTACTGGATGTTGTGGGGCAGCCGCGGGATCGGTCTGGCCCAGAGCCGGGGGCCGGAGTACGACACCTGGACCAAGCTGGAGGCCAATCCGGTCATCAAGTCCAGCGAGTGGGGCGTGACCGAGCTGGAGGATGCGCAAGGCAAGCCCTTTTATGTCGGCTCGGCAGACCCCTCGAACATCTGGAAGGAAGACGGCCGGTACTACATGCTGACCGGAAATCTGTCAGTGTTGGACAAACTCGGGCGCGTCCCCGAGGCGCCGGAAGCCGAGCAGGGGGATCGGCTCTATCTGTTTGTCTCCGACGACCTGAGGCAGTGGCAGTACCTGCACGTCTTCTACCAGCGGCGGCCCGAATGGACCGAGCGCAGCGAGGACAACATGTGCCCCAGCTTCCTACCCCTGCCCTCCAGCCCCGAGGGCGGGCCGCCCAGCGGCAAACACCTGCTGCTCTTCATCAGCCACAACAGGGGCTGCCAGTACTATGTGGGTACCTACCGCGACCTCCGCTTCCACCCTGAGACCCACGGGCGCATGTCCTGGGTGGACAACACCTACTTCGCCCCCGAGGCGCTGGTGGACCCCAAGGGCCGGCAGCTCATGTGGGCTTGGCTGACCGACAACCCCGAGGGCGAGAAGGAACAGGGCTGGTCCGGGGTGTACGGGTTGCCCCGCACCCTGTGGCTGGGGGAGGACGGCAGCCTGCGGATGCAGACGGTCCAGGAACTGGAAAGCTTGCGCGGACCCGTGAGGCGCTGGCGCGCCCAGATCCTCAAAGGGGGCCAGACCAAGGTGCTGGAGGGAGTGGACGGACTCTCCTGCGAGCTAGAGCTGGAGATCGAGGTAAGCGAGGCGCAGCGCTGCGGTCTGAAGGTCAGAGCCGCCGCCGATGGGGAGGAGGAAACGCTGCTCTACTACGACCGCCAGGCGCAGGAACTGGTCTTCGACGCCACCCGCAGCGGCGGGACGGGCCGCCGGGTAGTGGAACGGGCGCCCCTTGCCCTCGGGCCGGACGAGGTGCTGAAACTGCGGACCTTCGTGGACAAGTCGGTGGTGGAGATCTTCGCCAATGACCGGCAGGCCATCGGCCGGCGGGTGTACCCCCGGTGGGCGCACAGCCGCGGCGTGGCACTTTTCGCCGAGGGAGGCGCGGCCCGGTTCCGGCGCCTTGCAGCCTGGGACCTGGCGCCGGCCAATCCTTATTGAGCCGATGAGCGGCACCGGGGATTCCATCGTCACCAGATCGAAATTGGTGGAGGCCTTCCGGCGCCTCGGGGTGGAGCCTGGGGACACCCTGATGCTCCACGCCTCGGTGCGGGCAGTGGGGTGGGTGGTCGGTGGCCCGGACGTGGTCCTCGCGGCGCTGCTCGAAGTCCTGGGCGAGCGGGGCACGTTGATGATGATGGTGGGCTGGGAGGAGCAGGTCTACGACTTTCCCGAGTGGCCGGCCCAGCGCCAGGCCGCGTACCTGGGCGAATGTCCGGCCTTTGATCCGGCCTCTTCCCGGGCCAACCGCCGGTGGAGCATCCTGACCGAGTATCTGCGGACCTGGCCGGGGGCCATGCGCAGCGACCACCCCGAGAAGTCGATGGCGGCGGTGGGCAGGCAGGCCGCCTGGCTGACGGCGGACCATCCCCTCCACTACGGATTTGGCCCGGGCTCGCCCCTGGCCAAGCTGTGTGCCGCCGGCGGGCGGGTGCTGCTGCTGGGCGCCCCGCTGAATAGCCTGACCATCCTCCACCACGCCGAGGATAGGGCCGCAGTGCCGCGCAAGCGCGTGGTCCGCTACCAGATGCCCGTCCTGGTCCGGGGGGAGCGGCGCTGGGTGGAGATCGAGGAGTTCGACACCTGCCAGGGGATCGTCGACTGGGAGGGTCCCGACTACTTTGAACTCATCGCCCAGGAATACATGGCCGACAGCGGGATGAGACCGGGGTGGGTGGGTGGGGCGATCTCCTACCTGTTCCCGGCCGCGCCGCTGGTGGATTTTGCGGCTCGCTGGATGGAACGGGCCTTCGGGCCGCAGCCAGGGGGCCCCTGATCTTCGACATCAAGACCCCGGCGGAGGAGATCGGCTACCTGCCGGTCCACAATGCCGAGCAGTTCTACCGGCAGTCCTGAGCAGGGCCCCGGCCCGGCCGCTGCCGGCCTTTAGGGCCGCAATTGGTTATTATTCACCCTGTATAGGCCCGAGGCATGGATCCGAACCCAGGGAGAACAAGATGAAATGGGATCTTCCCAATAACGAACGCCTGTACCTGCGCGAGTTGGCGCGCAAGCAGGCCGAATACGCCGCGCTGCCGGTAATGGCGGAGCGGAAGCAAATGTGGTATGACCTGAATGATGGAAAACCGGAGGTGCGGCCACCGGTGGTCATCGAAACTGGGACCTTTGACCGCGACTTCATGCCCGCAG
>JACPJE010000235.1 GCA_016187725.1 Candidatus Latescibacterota bacterium | reverse complement strand
CTGGGTTGGCACAAAGCTGAGGGGGAGCTGGACGGCGGCACCGGGGGCGAGGTGGCCCTCGCCGGCGCGGCCCAGGCGGTAGCCCCCTCTCAAAGCGAGGCGGTACTGGAGGGGGGCGGTGCCCTGGTTGCCCAGGGTCAGCACCTGGCGGGCCTCCCCGCCCACGGGCACGGCGCCGAAGTCCAGTCCGGCGGCGCTGAGGCGCAGGTCCGGGGCCAGGCCCTGGCCTGCCAGGGGCACCTGTAGCAGGGCAATGCCGCCGGGGGCGCGCCAGAACAGGGTGTCGGCCTGGGGGCCCCGCGCGGGTGGGGCGTAGGACAGGTCGAGGGCGCGGGTTTCGCCCGGTTCCAGGCGCAGGAGGGATCCCTGGGCGATGCGCAGGGCAGAATCCCAGTTAGCTACCAGTTCGACGGGCAGGGTGCCGCGGTTGCGCAGCACCAGCTGCCGGCTGGAGTAGAGGCCCACCCGCTGGGGGCCAAAGTCCAGGCGCGCCGGCCAGGCTTCGACCTGGGGGGCGGGCGGGGAGAGGCGGAGGAGTCGGCCGCTGTACGCGTCGCCTTCGAGGGCGTAGATCGCCCCATCCGGCCCGGCGGCCAGATCGAGCAGGGCCGGGGCAAAACCCGAGGCCAGTTCTTCCAGCTGCTCATCTCCGCCCAGGCGGTAGAGGCGGCCTCCGGCGAGGGCCAGGTAGAGTTCCCCGCCGAAACTGAGGGCCACCGGCCGCTCGGGGCACCGGGCCACGCGGCGCAACTCGCCCGGGGAGGTGAACTGCCCGTCCTGGTCGAGATCCTCGGCCTCGAAGAGTTCGCGGCTCTGGACCAGGGCGATGAAGAGCCGGCCCTCGGGGGTTCCTTCGATGAGGGCCGGGCCGGCCGGCAGGGTGGCGCAGGTCTCCAGGTGCTTATCGACCAGGCGCAGGAGCCGGCCCCGGTCCTGCTGGTAGAGATAGAGCCGGCCCCCGGCACTGGCCAGGGCATCGGCCGCCTCGCTGATCTGGGCCAGGGGCAGGTACAGGGGCTTGCCCTCGCGGTCAGCGGCGATCAGGGTCAATGGCTGGGACCGGCCCAGGACCGGCGGGGTGGCCAGCAGCAAGCCGGCGCCCAGGGTGGAGGGAGCTGGCGCGGTGCGGTAGGAGCTGGCCTGGAAGTTGGCAAAGGACCGGCGGGTGGGCAGGAGCTGCTCCACCCCCTCGCGGTGGGTGAGATAAAGAGCCCCGGTTTCCGGAGTGTAGACCAACTCCAAAAGGCCGGGCCGACTCAGGGCTGCCTCGCTCTCCAACTGATAGGAGAAGGAGGTGTGGATGCGGGCGCCCGCATCGGGCCAGCGCCGCTCCACTGGCAGGCGGGCGACGCGGTGCTGCTCCACGTCGGCCAGCACCAGACCGCCCTGTGCGTCGAGGGCGAGGCGGGCCGGGCGGCCGGCTTCGGCGTCCAGCACCCGCAGCACCCCGCCGCTGTCCATGTGCACCAGCCGGCCGTTGCCGGTGTCGGCGATGTACACCCCGCCGCTGTTGTCGGCTACCAGGCCCAGGGGCTGGCTGAGGGCGGTGCGGCCCGCCAGTGCACCATCCAGACCCTGCCCCGGACTGCCAGTGCCGGCCAGGGAGCGCAACAGGCCCTCCCGGTCCAGGGTGTAGACCCGGTGGCTGCCGGCGTCGGCGATGAAGAGCAGGTCCCCGGGGCCGAAGCTCAGGTCGATGGGAAAGGAGAGGGCGCTTTCCAGGGCCGGGCCGCCCTCCCCGGGCGGGATATTCCGGCTGGTGCCGGCGACGGTCTGAATGGTTCCATCGGGACTGAGCTTGCGGATGCGGCGGTTGGCGCTGTCGGCGATGTAGAGGCTGCCCCGGCTGTCGAAGGCCAATCCGGCGGGCTGGTCGAGCAGGGCTATTAGCGCCGGTCCGCCGTCGCCGCCAAAGCCGGGCATCCCGGTGCCGGCGACGGTCTGAATGGTGCCATCAGGGCTGAGCTTGCGGATGCGGTGATTGTCGCTGTCGGCGATGTAGAGGCTGCCCTGGCTGTCGAAGGCCAGTCCGGCGGGCTGGTTGCACAGGGCCAGACGCCCTGGCCCGCCGTCGCCGCCAAAGCCGGGCACACCGGTGCCGGCCACCCGCTCGATGATGCCGTCTGGCCGCACCCGGCGCACCAGGTGATTGCGGCGGTCGGCGATGTAGAGGTTGCCCCGGGGGTCGTAGGCCAGGCCAAAGGGCTGGTACAGGGAGGCGTTGAGGGCTGGCCCGCCTTCGCCGCTGGCGCGCAAGAGGCCGTTGCCGGCCAGGGGCAGCAGGGCACCCTGGTCCTGGAGGACCACCACCCGGCGCTGGGCATAGTCGGCCACCAGGACGCGGCCCTGGCGGTCCACGCTGAGGGCCTTGGGCTCCCAGCCCGGGTCGAATTGGGCTAGAACGGTCAGGGTGGAGTCGGCTTCGAGGCGCAAGAGGCGCGGTCCCAGTTCGTCCAGCACCAGCAGCCGGCCCTGCAGGTCGAGGGCCAGATCTATAGGCTTGAGGCTGGCCTGGCGGGCCGGCCGGCGTCCGCTCCAGGGTTGTTCCCCGCCGTCCCCGGCCAGGGTGGAGATCCGGCCGTGGGCATCCACCCGGCGCACCCGGCGGTTGCCGGTGTCGGCGACGTAGATCGAGGCATCGGGGCCCACCTCCACGGCGCGCGGGTCGGCCAGGCGCGCCAGGGCCGAGGGGTTGCCGTCGCCACTGAAACCGCGCTGGCCATTGCCCGCCACTGGCCGGCCCTCGCCGTCGGGGTCTAGCTGCCAGACGCGGTAATTGGCCCGGTCGGCCACCAGCACGTGGCCCTCCGCATCGGCGGCTACACTGTAAGGGGCGAAGGTATTGGGCGCCGTGGCCACCAGGGGGTGGTCGGGGCCCATGACCGTGCGCAGGGTGCCATCGGGATCGAGGGCGCAGACCCGGCGGTTGCCTAAATCAACTATATAGAGCTGACCCTGGGGGCCAAGGGCCAGACCGGCCGGCACGGCCAGGGCGCTCTGCCGGGCAGGGAGGACCTGGGCGTCCAGACCGTAGCGGCCGTCGCCGGCCACGGTGTGCAGGCGGCCCTCGGCATCCACCACCCGCACCCGGTTGTACTGCTCGTCGGCGAGGTAGACCGAGCCGTCCGGGGCGGCCAGCAGGTCCTGGGGCAGAATGCTGGCCTCCAGGGCCGGGCCTCCCTCTCCCAGGCCGCCGCCGGCCAGGTATTCCAGCTCGCCGGTGGTGAACAGATCCGAGGCCCCTGCTTGCAGGGGCAAGAGCGCCAGGCAGTAACCCAGCAGGCGCAGTGCGGACATGAGTTGCCTCAATATGGGGGTTTATCTCTATATCTACACACCGGGCCGCCTGGGGGCAACCCTCGAAGGGCAGTCGAAGCCTGATTGATAGTTCACCTGGACGGTGAGCACCCTCAAGGGGTAGCCTAGTTTTCGACCTTCAGCACCACTACGGTCTGGTCATCCCCCTGAGGCGTCTCACCCCGGAACCCCTTCACCTCTTCCATGATCGATGATCCCATCCGAGCAGAAGACCACCCGATCCCCTGGCTCCAACTGCACCTCGATCACCTTATAGGCGGTGTCCGGGCGCACTCCCAGTGGGTAGGCGTCCAGCTGCAACTCCACCACCTCGCCGGCAGCGGCCCGGTCGTGATAGGGATAGGGACAGCCGGCATTGGCGAAGCAAAAGCGCCGGCTGACAGGATCGAGTTCGCCCAGGGCAAAACAGATGAAGGTGCGGGTACTCAGCGCACCGTGCAGGGAGCGGTTGAGGTTGCCGAAGAGGTCCCCGACCGGGCTGCCTGTCTCCATCTGGCTCTTGAGTATCCCGCTGAACATCACCATGGGGATGGCCGCTTCCATGGCATGGCCGGTCACATCGGCCAGGGCAATGGAGAACTTGCCTTCCTGGGAGAAGTACTGGAACAGGTCGCCGCCCACGTGGTTGGCCGGCAGGCAGCGGCCGGCCAGGTCCAGGCCGGGGAGTTGGGGGGCTCCCCGGGGCATCAGGGACATCTGCAATTCGTGGGCGGTCTGGAGTTCCCGCGCCATCTCCGCGAACAACTGCCGGCGCCTCCTCACCGCGTACCCCGAGGCCACTGCAGCCACCAATACAGCTACCGCCAGCCCGCTCCCCAGGGCAATGGTCCCATAGGGCGGATGGATGGTCAAGTGCGCGGTGGCCGGTTTCTCTGAGTAATTCAGATCCCGATCCACGGCCAGCACCTCGAAGGTATAATCCCCCACCGGCAGGTCCGGGTACTCCACCCGTTGCTCGTGCGTGTTCTTCCAGTCCTCCGCGTAACCCTTCAGTCGGTACCGGTAGACCATGGCCTCGGGCCGGGTCTTGAAGCTGATCCCGTGGAACTCGAAGGCGGTCAGGTCTACGGTCGAGGGGATCTCCACCTTCTCTGTTCTCTCGTAGCGCCGGCCTGCCACCACGGCGTCGATGAATACGGGAGGAGGTGTGGAAGGAGGTGGCCGAAACCGCGTCACTCCTGCTGAGGTGCCAAACCACCACTCATCTCGATCCTGAAGGATTGGCCCCACAAAACTACCTGCCAGGCCATCCTTCTGCTGGATCGTCTGGAAAGACTGTCCATCATACCGAACCACTCCGCCCCAGGTGCCAAACCACAGATGGCCTTCTCGGTCCTGAAGAATCGAATTTACATCATTGTTTACCCATTCATCCTGGGCGGTGAGGTTCTTGAAATGTTGTCCATCATACCAGCTCACCCCACTATCCGTAGCAAACCACAGGTGCCCCTTCTGATCCTGGAGGATCGACCACACACTGTTGTCGGCCAGGCCATCCTGGGTGGTGAAGGTGGTAAAGGTCTGTCCGTCATACCGACTCACACCCCCACCGTCCGTGCCAAACCACAGATATCCCTCTCGATCCTGGAAAATCGAGTGCACACGGTTATGGGCCAGGCCCTCCTGGGTGGTGAAACTCTTGAAGTGTTGCCCATCATACCGGCTCACTCCTCCACCGACGGTGCCAAACCACAGATATCCCTCCCGGTCCTGGAGGATCGACCACACAGTGTTATGGGCCAGACCATGCTGGGTGGT
>JACPJE010000234.1 GCA_016187725.1 Candidatus Latescibacterota bacterium | reverse complement strand
AAGGCAGAGCGACTTTGTGTTATTTCTGCCATGCGGCGGTATTCTTCTGTTCTTTGCAGAGCCCCTTCGAAATCCTCCATTCCTAATTTCGTTTCTATTGTGGCCATCAAGTTAAATGCTTGCCCCCACTGAAACCCAATTTCACCTCCAATCTGATAACCTTCTCCAAGCAACGTTAAGGCCTGGTCAAATTGTCCAAAAAAAACCAACACACTGCCTTGATTACCCAATTGGATAACCAGTGTTTGACGGTCACCTGTGTCCCGCAGAAAGGAAATAGCTTCATGTCTCGCTTTATATGATTTTTCATGTTGTCCTGTTCCTGCGTAGCCCATGGCGTGGTTTGCCAAACAACGAATTTCCTTAGGTTTATCCCCTACCCTCTGGTATAGGTGTAAGGCTTTCTGGAAATGTATGAGAGCCTCAGAGTAATTCCTTAATCGGCAATATGCTGCCCCTATCATACTCAGCGCGTCTGCCTCATCGATACGGTCTCGAGCTTGTTGGGTATAGCTAAGTGCCTTTTCAGCTCTAAGAAGTATTTCTTCCCCAGAATCATTCAATTCGTAAGACAGCCTGCATTTGCGCAACCAGGTTGCTCCCCCAAGGTCAACATCATTCAAAGCCTGGGCTATTTCATCCATTTGGTCCAAGACTCTTTTCTGGCCATCGCGATCTGCTTTCAATCCCAGGAGCAGCTCCAGTTGTCTTAGCACTGCGAAAGTGGAACTGGGATCGTTTAGCTGAGCCGTCAGTTCCCTCCCCCGCTCTGCCAGTGACAAACCCTCCTGATAACTGAACTGTTCCACACATTGCTTCAAGGCGATCAACAGGTATTTGAGCGCTGGCTCTGGCTGATGGGCGCGGTAGTAGTGCTCGGTCAGGCGGCGGGCGAACTCTTCTGCCTGATCGGGATATAGGATTTCTAGGCGCTGTGCGATCCGCGCGTGCAGCCAGGCTCGATCATCGGACAGGATGGATTCATAGACTGCCTGCCGGATCAAGGCGTGTTTGAACAAGTAGGTCCCTTCCCTTTCTCCCTGGACCAGGAACTGGCTGTGGACGAGAATCTGGAGAGGGGTTTGCAGCTGCTCCTCGGCCGAAGCTTCATCTGCTACTGTTCTGAGCAGGTTTACAGGGACCTCCTGCCCGATCACACTCGCCTCTTTGAGCACCTGGCGCACAGGGTCGGCCAACTGGCCAACACGCGATAGAATCAGCCCATTCAGCGTTTCCGGCGTGTTCCAGGCCGCAGCCTTCGTCAATTGCCATACGCCCCGCTCCCTGTAGAGCAGCCCCTGCTCGCGCAGGTGGATCAACAGCTCTTCGAGAAAGAGCGGATGTCCTTCTCCCAGCCGCAGCAGGATGCTTGAGATCTCTGCGGAAACCCGGGCTCCTCTCAGGGCCTGGTCGATCCATTGCTGCACCTCCTCCTGAGCGAGCGGGGCGAGGTCGAGATGAGCGTGCCTTCTGTAGCCTGCGAAGGCGTGCCGCATTTCTTCATGAGGTCGGCTTACTGCCAGTATGAGCAGGCCCGCCTCTGCCTGGACTTGGGGGACAAGGGTGGTCAATATCCCCTCGGCAATAGAGTCCATCCAGTGAAGATCCTCCAGCACGAGTACGAGAGGATCTCCCTTCGGTCGCTGCTCGGCCAGCATTTCCATGAGCAGGCGTACGGCTTGGGCCAAACCTGCCTGGTAACTCCTGGGATCGGTCTGTGGTGGTAGATCCTGCCTGGAGCCCAGCAGCGCTTTCAGGAAAGGACTCGCCGATTGTAGCCGGGGATCATTCAGTCGGGCGAGCCTTTCGCCCAATTTTTGGATTGCTGCGCCTCGCTCTCCTTCTTCTATCTCTAGCCAGTGGCGCAGCATGGAGGCGAATAGCCCACCTGCTTCAGGTGGATAGGCACGCGCCTGGCCCCGGAGGACTACGCCCGGTTTCTGCCGCCGCAGAAATTCCTCTACCAGGCGCGACTTACCTATGCCGGCTTCTCCGGCGATGGTCACAAGGGTGGGAACACCCCCGCGCCGAGCCGCCCGGCGCCAAGCCCGATGGAGATGCTTGAGTTCCAGCCGGCGGCCGACATAAGAAGCAGCGGTATCCTTGCCATAGCGCCGCACGGGCTGGATCTTCGCCAGGGAGGGGAGCACGTATGCACTGCGGGCAAGATGGTGTTCTTCAGTGGCTTGCAGGCGCACCCGCCCCTCCAGGCGGTGAAAGGCCTCGGCGCTGAGCCTTGAAGTTCCTGGGCGAGCTTCGTCCAGCAACCACAAGGCGACGACCAAGGTTTCTCCCATAAGACTGTAATCCACGGTTCCATCCGCCCGGGCCACGATGTGGCCGATATGCAGCCCGCAGCGAGACCCCAGGCCATTGTTTCGCAGGACGCGTTCGGTTTCCCGGGCGGCCAGGATAGCCCGCTCTGGATCATCTTCATGGAGGTCCGGCAAGCCAAAACAAGCTACCAGGGTATCCGGCGACAGGTGATCCGCCACCCCGCCATGCTGGTCGATCTCTGCCAGTAGCTGCTCCCGCATGCTGTCAGACAGGGGGGCGGGGGTTTCTCCTTCCAGGCACTGCAGGCAGAAAAGGGCTACCGGGCGCCGCTCGCCTGCCAGGATCTTATCTGGTTCAATGGATACCCGCGGTCTATAGCTGGCATCCGCTTTAACCACCACCAAGGTCAAATCATCGCTCTGTTCCGCCCCAGTGGCGAAAGCAAGGATCTCATTGAAGAGATGGTCGATGATCTGCACCGGCTCGGCTTCAGCCACCTGCTGGACAGCGGCTTTCAACCGCTCATACCCGAACATTTCCTTCTGGGTACTCAGGGCTTCTGGAAAGCCATCACTGCAACAGACCAGCAAGTCTCCCTGGCCCAGTGTTATGCGGCAAGGGAGGTACCCGCCCCTGCCGACGATTCCCAAGGGGTAGGTACTTCCCTCTACAGCGATCTCCCGACATACTCCTGTACGAGCATCGAACAAGAAAGCCTGCTGCCCGGCATTAAAAAGATCAACCTGGCAATTCTCAGGAACTACGTGGCCGTAGTTGGCGGCGACGAAGGTCCGGCGGCGCAGGCGATGGTGTAACAGGTGGTTGGCATGGTCTAGAAGTGCTGGAACCTCCACACCGGCTTCAATGGTCTCCCGAAAGGTGGCCTGGGCCAGCGCTACGGCTAGCGCGGCGCTCAGACCATGGCCAGTTATGTCCCCCAACATAAAGTCGAAGGTCCCTGGCCCATTCGGGATGAAATCGTAGAAATCGCCGCCGACTTTCTCGGCCGGCAAGGACAAAGCCCCGATATGGAGGGGATAGGCCTGCGGGAGGAGGTCGGGCATCAGCCCGCGCTGCAGTTGTTGGGCTACTTCCAGTTGTCGAGTTGAAGTCATGAGACTACCCGATCTCTCTCGCAGGAGGCTTGCCTATCTTCGCTCATACCCTCCCGCTTTCCACACTTCCAAAGGATGACGGCGCCGTGGCATGGTAAAGTGGACCCGCTGGCCGGTGATCTGGGACTCGTACGCCCCCAGGATCATCTCCAGGGCGGCCACGGCGTCGGCGGCGCTGGAAATGGGCTGGCGATCCTCCTCGGCGGCGGCAATCAGATCGAGGATGGCCAGCTGGTTGCCCTTGGCCAGGGGCTGGTCGGGCACCTCCTCCAGGGGCCGCCACTGCTGGGCGGGGTCAGCCGGGCGGAAGAGGGGGTGGGGGTAGATCATCAGGTCGCTGCCGCTGCCCCCGCGCAGGGAGATGATCCCCGCTGAACCGACGATCTCCATGCCGTAGCGGTGGCCGCTGCCGGCCTGGTCGCGGCGCGAATCGAAGAACCCCACGGCCCCGCTCCTGAAGGAGAAAAAGGAGTTGACGCAATCGCCGGCCACCGGGCCCACCGGCTCGGTGGGCTGGCGGATGTGCGCCTTTTCCAACTCCCGTCCCTCTGCCGTGACCTGGGCCGACATCCAGGCCACCTCGCCGGCGAAGAAGCGCATCATATTGAAGAGGTGGGTGCCCAGGACAATCATATCCTCGCCCCCGCCCCGGCGGTCCTGCTTGCCGTGGGCGTGGAAGGACTGCACCTGGCCGATGCGGCCTGAAGCGAGCAGGTTCTTCAGATGTTGGACGCGGGGCAGGTACACGCCCTGGTGGGCCACCGCCACCTTCAGTTTGCGCGCCGCGGCTTCGGCGACGATGCGATCCCCCTCCTCCAGGTTCCAGGTCATGGGTTTTTCGCAGTACACGTGGGCGCCGGCCTCCAGGCAGGCCAGGACCATTTCCAGGTGGCAGTCGGTCCAGCGGGGGCAGACGCTGACCAGGTCGGGCTTTTTGGCCCGCAGCATCTCGCGATAGTCGGCGTAGGCGCGCGGGGCGCTGGTCTCGCGTTGGGCTTTGAGGCGGCCGGCTTCGTCTGGATCGGCCACGGCGACGAACTCGACTTGTTCGAGGCCCAGGTACGCGGTGTGCAGACCGTGGCCGTAGTCACCACGGCCGGTGCGGCCGATGGCGGCTGCTCTGTACCGCTTTTTTGCTGACATTGGCTATGCTCCTATGTGGGCATCGGGGAGCGCCCCATTCCGGATTTTCTCAAGGCGCGGACTTGCCACCCTGCTCGCTCTGGCTCCGCTCTCCCCTCCTCCCCTCCCGCGTCCTTCCCTCCCCTTCCTCTCCCCGAGAAAATCCTCCAGGGGCATCTCCCCTCCGCCTGGGTTCACTGGTATCAGGGCACTCCTATGTAGACGAAGTTTCCCACTTCCCCCAGGGCGAAATCGACGATCATCCACAGGGCGCCGCCCATCAGCTGGCCGGAGATGAAACCCAGGAAGAGGGGTTTGAAGACGTGATAGCCCCGGGTGCCGGTGAATTTAAAGATGATGGCCTTGAGCAACCAGCCCAGGAAAACCGAGAACCAGGCCCAGCCCATGACCCAGCTGTCGCTGACCGGCAGGCCGATGTAGTGCAGGGGCCACCAGAGGTAATGGTGCTGCAGATAGATCAGCAGACCCATGAGGCTCGCGCCCAGGGCCGTGAACCACAGGCGGGGGTGGATGTGGTCGGGCCCCACGGGGTTGAGGAGTTTGTTCTGCAGAAAGCTATAGGCGATGGTGGGCACCCCGAACTGGCGCATGTTGATGCCGCCGTAGGTGTAGTTGAGGTACAGGGTGATCCAGCCGGCCCCGGCCATGCCCACCACCAGGGCCAGGACCATGGCCCAGAAGAGCCGCCGGCTGCGCACCCGGCCCACGTGGGCCAGCTTCAGGCCATTGGCGGCCGAGGCCATGACCGTGGTGCGCAGTTCAGCGGCCCACGAGTAGCTCAGGCTGATGCTGGCCAGGCCCTTGGCGCCGATGGCCGCGGTGCCCAAGGTGTAGACGGTGAAGGGCTGGGGCAACATGGTCGAGGCGGTGAAGCCGATGCCCCCCTGGGCGATGACCCGGGCCACGGCCAGGAAGATGACCTGGGCGCTGGCCATGAAGACCAGGGCGGCCAGCGGCGGGAGGCCGGCGGCCAGCAGCCAGACAAAGAAGAAGACGGCGCAGCCCAGCCAGAGCCACACCGCGGCCCGGTAGGAGAGGATCTCATCTTCGTCCTGCGCCTGCCTGCCGAAGGCCGCGCCGATGGCCCGGGCCAGGTGGTGGCGGGCGGTCCACAAGATGGCGGCCACCAGGGCTAGCATGGCGCCCATGCCCTGGAAGGAGAGGGCGGTCGAGCTGCCGGTCAGTACCTCGTTGATGCCCTTGACCTGGTAGCCGACGAGGTTGAAGATCCCGGTCTCGGCGCGGCTGAGCAGGTGGAAGAACCACACCGAGAAGGCCACGTGCAGGTGGAGGAAATAGCTGAGGCCGATGATGGCGAAGTTGACGAAGATCTGCAGTTGGACCGTGTTGCGGAAGAGGGGGAGGGGGTCGTAGTAAGTGCGGATCTCGGGAATGAAAAAAAAATAGTGGTGCAGGCCGCGCAGGAGCTGGATGAAAAAGGGCAGGGCAAAACCCAGCCACATGAGCGGGCTGCGGAAGAGGGGGGGAAAGAGGTGATCCTCCCCGCCCCGCAGCATCTCCAGCGGCAGCTGGGTCAGGGGGAAGACCAGGCGCTCCTGTTCGACCCAGGGCCGGCGCAGCAGGATCATGGCCGCGATCATCATGAGATATACGGCCAGCATGGCGCTGCCCCAGGAGAGCATGGGCACCAGCCAGGGCCGCCAGGGGATGCCCTGGCCCAGGGGCAGGCCCTCGTAGAAGTAGCGCGACACCTCCGGCTCCTGGGGCACCAGCCAGGCGGGCAGCAGGGGCTGGATGAGGGTGGCCCAGCGGTTTTCGGGGGTGGCGTAATAGAAGGGCCGGGTGAGGATGTGGAAGAGATTGGTCACCAGCCCCCAGGTGGGAATGGCCGAGGCCACGATCATCATCACGTAGATGACGATCAGCTCGCCCTGGCGCAGGGCCAGGGGCCGGCAGCAGAGTTTGAGCAGAGGATTGAAGAGACCCACCAGCAGGAAAAAGAGCATCATGGCGCCGGCGGTGATATAGTCGGAGGTGAGGCCGGCGTTCTGCAGCACCAGCACGCTGTAAGGGCAGGCGACGTTGAGGAAGAGGGAGAGGAGCGCCCCCAGGCAAAGGGCGCGCCAACTCACCTGCGGGCGGTGAGCGGAGTCGGGCATCGAAAGGTCAAGGTAGGGGATCAGTCAGGCGCGATCAAGCTGGGCGCTGGCTTGCCTGCAGGAGCGGGGTACTCGATTTTTCCCAGGGCATGAAAAGCGAGTTCCAGCGCCTGTACCAGCAGCTCTACCGGCACTTCGGCTCCCAGGGCTGGTGGCCCACCACCCCGCCGGGAGAGACCCGCCCGCGTTATTATCCCGGCCAGGTCGGTCGTCCCCTGAGCGAGGACGAGCAATGGGAGATCGCGGTGGGCGCTCTGCTCACCCAGAACACGGCCTGGCGCAACGCGGAGCAGGCCCTGGAAGCCCTGCACCGGCACGGGGCGCTGGCCCTGCAGGCGCTGGCCGGCCTGGAGGAGCGCCAGTTGGCCGCCCTCATCCGCTCTTCGGGGTACTACAACCAGAAGGCGCGCCGGCTGCAGCACCTGGCCCGCCACGTCGCCACCCACCACCAGGGCGAGTTGGGAAGACTGCTGGATGGCCCGACCAGGGCGGTGCGCGCGGAGTTGCTGGCCCTTCCCGGCATCGGCCCGGAGACCGCCGATTCCATCCTGCTCTACGCCGGCGGCCATCCGGTTTTTGTGGTGGACGCGTACACCCGCCGCATCTGCAGCCGCCTGGGATGGGTCGGGGAAGGCACAGGACATGCGGCGCTGCAGGAACTTTTCATGAAGCACCTGCCGGCGGCGGCGGCCCTCTTCAACGAGTACCACGCCCTGCTGGTCAGGCTGGCGACCAGCTACTGTCGCTCCCGCCCCCAGTGCGCAGCCTGCCCGTTGCGGCGGTGGTGCCGGCACGGACAAGGGCAAGACCACTGATCGGAGGAAAATGTGGACGCCATTGGAGCCATCGGGGGGGATCGCCCCCTCAAGACCGAGGAGTTCGCGCACCGGGCCCACGCCTATGCGCTCAACCCCAACCGCAATTCGCTGAAGGAAATCCTCGACCAGGCGCCTTCGTTCGAGAAAACCCCGCCCCTGCTGGGCATCTTCAACGACGTGCCCTGGCACCGGTTCCGCGAGAACGAGGCCCACGCCTGGGCCAAGGCCGGGTTTTCCTGGATCGTCAACGACGCCGAGCACTCCCAGTGGGAGGGTTGGTACGGCCGCGAGCAGAATGCTGCCGAGTGCCGGCTGGGCCTCTTGCCAGTGCAACGGCTGCACCGCGAGGCGCTCAGCCAGCACGGGGACGCGTACCAGTTGGGGGCCCGGGCCACCATGCGGCCCTACAGCACCACCTACGAGGACGCGGAGCGCTATTTCCGCACCATCAGCTTCCCGGTGCCGGGCAAGGCCACCCCCGACGACCGGGGCGGGTACCCGGTGCGCAGCGGCGACCGCACCATGATGTTCACGCCCGATTCGCTGCGCCAGGCCGAGACCGAGACCCAGGGGTGGCTCCAGTTTGAAACCGCCGAGTACATCCTCGACACTGAATTGCGCGACCGGGTGCTGGACCTGATGGCCGCCCAGGGGCGCAACAAGGCCTGCGGGTTCGTGGGGCCTTTCGACGCCATTCTCAGGGAGGGGGTCATCCCCCAGATCGAGCCGGCTACCGACGCCTTGTTCCGCGCTGCGGCCCAGCGAGGGGTGCACATGGGCCGGGTAGTGGGCAGCGGTTCGATGGAGAACCCAAAGGATATCGAGGACAACATGGTGCGGGCCATCGAGAACGGAGCGCGGCTGATCTGCGCCCACCCCATGGCCAGCGACCTGGTGTACCGGGGCGCCGCGGCAGTGGCTGATCCCTTCTTCAAGGCGGCGAAGAGGTGTGGGTTCTAGGGCCGCGCCCTCTGCAGGGTGCAGCCCTTTTTGTTTTATGGAGCGAGGTGGATCAGCCGCTGACCGGGAACTTCTGGCCGTCGATGGTGATGGTGCCGCTGGGCTTGCCGCCTTCGATGGTAAGATCGATGCCAACCTTGGCGGCGTAAGTGCCCGACAGGGTGAGGTCGCCGACGTACTTGAAACTCTGGGTGGCCGGGTTCCCGCTGATGGTCAGGGGGCCGTCGATATAGAGGAGCCCGTCGTCGGAGTAGTTGGTGAACACCACACTGTATTTGACGCTGGTGAGGCCCACCTGGGCGGGCTTGCCGGTGGAGAGGGTGATCTTCACGGTACCGCTCTTGGCCCCGTTGTGCGTGCCGGGACCTTGGGCCAGGGCCTTGGTGAAGACGTTGGTGAGGGCGCCCTGGACAAGGGCGACGTTGCCGGAATTGATGGCCCCGCCGGTGCCGCCGCCACCGCCATTCCCAGTCGGGCTGGTGTCCTCGTCGTCGTCGCCGCAGCCGGCCAGGATCAGGGCCGAGACGCTCAGGGCGGTCAGCAAGGTGCGGGCGAACTTGGCGCTCATTTGACAGCCTCCTGTTTTGAAAGGGTATACGGTTAAATAGCAAAAAGTCTTTTTCAGGGTCAACACCTGCTTGCCAATTGGGCCTGCTCAACTTCAACAAGAGCGGCAAACCCATAGGCTTTCTGCCAATCGTCAACTTCGCGTTTTAGACAGGGTTGAGCTAAGAGCGCCCAACCGCTGAACTGGCCGGTCACTCTTTTGTCCCTGCGCAAAGCGCGGATTGTCGCGCACCTGCAAATAGAGAAGGCCTCCGACCCTGTTTGGTCGGGGGCCTTTCTGTTGGTCGCCGGCAGGCAGTACCTCAGAAAGAATAGATCATCTCTGCGGCCACCTGGAGCTGTTGCCCAGTCGCCTCGCCGTCCGAGTCGGTGAACACGTCCTCATCCGACATGTCAGCCCTGACCTCCAAGCGGGAAAGCAGGCTCTTGGTCAGGTAATAGGCAGGGGCAATGCTGATATTCTGCAGGGCCTGGGTGGTGCCGCTGCGGGCGCCATCGCTGTCCTTGAAGTACTCGTACCGGACCCCCAGGCAGGTTTTCTCTGAAAAATGGTAGAGGGGCTGGAGCCCAAACCCCAGCCACGAGGCATCCTCCCCTGCCGCGACTTTGGCTTCTGAACCGTAATTGACCTGGAACCATAGATCCAAGTTCTTGACACTTTTGCTGACGCCGGTGGCATCCACGCTCATCCGGCTGTCGTCCGTGTTGCCGGCCTGCTCGGGCCCCAGGTACGCGGAGACCGTCAGCGCCAGGGGATCGCCCCCGCTGTAGCCCAGCTTGACCACGCCGGTCGGCCGGGTGTTGTTGTCCACGAAGAGATCCCAACCATTGACTGCCCCGAGGTGTACATCGAGCGCCTGGCTGAGCTGGTAGGTGGCCACGATCCCTGTATGGGTATAGGGCTCGGCCAGGCCAAAGAGATAACCGCGCGTCACCGTAGGGTTGGCTCCTGATTCGATCACCTCGATGCCGTTATAGGTCACGAACTTCCCCGCCTTGAAGCCCAGCTTGCTGTCGGGCTTGCGGTAGGTCACATAGGCTTCCTGGAGGTCCATTTCATCACCGGTGCCCAGCCCTCCCGAATTGATGGCCGCCGCGTCGGTGCCCATGTCGACTTCGATGGCATAGCTCAATTCCTCGCCGCTGCTGCCAGTAGCGGCCAGGTGGACGGCGTTGAGGAGGAAGGAGTTGGCCTGGGCGTCGAAGGAGTGGTGCTGGTTGGTCGTGGGGCCGCTGTCGCCAGATTGCAGATTCCGGTTATAGGTGGCATCGATAAACCCGCTGAGCGCAGGCGACTCGGCGCCAGCACTGGAAAATGCCACGATACAACCGCCGATCAGGGCAGCCTTGAGGCGGAATGGGGCTGCGTACATGTGCTCCTCCTTTAGCAAAGAGTAATGGCGACGATCTGTAGTTCGCGCTTGAAAGGGTTTAGTTTGCAAAAGGTGTGCCGAGGGAACCCTACAAGGGCAGATTATCTTGTAACTTCATTGTTTTCATTTCTTAAAAAGAATAAGAACACGTGGGGAGGGGAATAGAGAAGTCAGGTTCGACACGACAGAATTGTATTTTAAGAGATTCAAAAATACAATTCTGTTATAATGAATTCACCGCAGATCGCTGCGCCCTCTGCCCTGTCACCCAGAGCAGGGGGAATTAAAATTACGGAATACCTGCATCAAAAGTTAAGAATTAACAAATTATTATACAATTTACTGGCCTTGAAAGGGCTGCGCTGCGGCACCCCAGTTTTTACTGACATAATATAAAATGGGGTTTTCGCGATAGAAAAGGATAGAGCGCATAGAGTCGAGCTTATCGAAGAAGGAGAGATAATTACATTTTTGTCGAATCAAAAAAGCCAAGCGGAGTGAGCATCCTGTTGAGGATAGCGATTTCTTCGGCGCAATCCATCCCGTGGATCTTGAAGTGCATAGCCACCTTCCTGGTTGTGCTTATTGTACCTGCTCAGAGTTCGGCTTCAGGTTTGGGCTGCTCAAACCACGCGTATAAGGTCGGCAGGAGCAGCAGGGTCAATAAGGTCGAGGTCACCAGACCGCCCACCACCACCGTGGCCAGGGGCCGCTGGATCTCCGAGCCGGGGCCGGTGGCAAAGAGCAGAGGGATGAGGCCCAGGGCCGCCACCAGGGCCGTCATCAGCACTGGCCGCAGCCGCAACTCGCAGCCGTGCAGCACCGCCTCTTCGAGGGACTGGCCTTCCTGGCGGAGCTTGTTGAAATAGGACACCAGCACAATGCCGTTGAGCACCGCCACCCCAAAGAGGGCGATGAAGCCCACCGAGGCCGGCACACTCAGGTACTGCCCGGAGATAAACAGCCCGATCAGGCCGCCGATGAGGGCAAAGGGCAGGTTGAGGATGATCAACCCGGCCTGGCGCAGGGAGTTGAAGCTGGAGAAGAGCAGGAAGAAGATCAGCCCGATGGTCAGCGGCACGATGAGGGCCAGCCGGTTCATGGCCCGCTGCTGGTTCTCAAAGGCCCCGCCCCAGGTGAGGAAGTACCCGGGCGGCAGGTCCACGCGCGCCCGGATCTGTTGCTGGGCCTCGGCCACAAAGCTGCCGATGTCGCGGTCCTCCACGTTGCACTCGACCACGATCCGCCGCTTGGCATCCTCGCGGCTGATCTGCACCGGGCCTTCCTCTATGGATAGTTTCGCCAACTGAGCCAAGGGCAGCCGGGTGCCGTCCGGGGCATTCACCAGGATATTGCCGATGCGCTCCAGATCGCTGCGCCGCTCCTCTGAGAAACGCACCAGCACCCCGAAGCGCCGCTCGCCCTCAAAGGCCTCGGTGGCCACCTTGCCGCCCACCGCGGTCTCGATGATCTCCTGCACGTCCGCCACATTGATGCCGTGGCGGGCGATCTGTTGCCGGTCGATCTCCACGGTGAGGTAGGGCTGCCCAGCGACCTGCTCGGCCCGCAGATCCGCCACCCCACGCACCTGGGATACCACCTGGGCGATTTCATCGCCCTTGGCCTTGAGCAGGTCCAGATCCTCGCCGAAAAGCTCAACGGCGATCTGCGATTTGACCCCGGAGATGAGTTCGTCCACCCGCAGGGCAATGGGCTGCGAGATGTTGAACACCACGCCGGGGATCTTTTCCAGCCGCTGGCGCATGGCCTCGATCAGTTCCTCCTTGGTCTGGGCGGTCTGCCATTGGCTGCGGGGTTTGAGCACCACGATGGGATCGCTGACATTGGGTCCCATGGGGTCCATGGCAATCTCCGCGGTGCCAATGTTGGAAACCACTGCTTCCACCTCCGGGAATTCCATCAACGCCTGCTGCACGATCTTCTCGATCTGGATTGATTGCGTCAGAGAAATGCTGGGTAGGCGAATTACCTGGGGCGCCAGCGAGCCTTCGTCGAGGGTAGGGATAAACTCCGTGCCCAGCAAGGGGAAGAAGGCCAGGCTGCCCAGCAGGAGCGCCACCGCCCCTGCGGTGAGCCGCCAGCGCCGGCGCAGGGACCAGCGCAGGGCCGGCAGGTAGATCCGCTTGGCCCAGCGCACCGGGAAGCTGTCGTGCTCCGGGCCGGCCTTGAGGAAGGAGGCGCACAGCACCGGGGCCAGGGTCAGGGCGAGCAGCAGGGACCCCAGCAAGGCGATGGCGATGGTGAAGGCCAGGGGCGAAAACATCTTGCCTTCCAGTCCCTCCAGGGTGAAGAGCGGCAAAAATACCAGGATGATGATGAGGATGCCAAAGACCAAAGGTTGCGCCACCTCCCTGGAGGCGTCCAGCACCAGGGCCACCTTGCTCAGGTGCTCCTGCCGGCGCTCGGAGAGCAGGCGGTAGATGTTCTCCACCATCACCACCGACCCGTCCACCATCATGCCGATGGCGACGGCCAGCCCGCCCAGGGACATGAGGTTGGCGGATAACCCCACCTGCTGCATGACGATGAAGGTGAAGAGCATGGCCAGGGGCAGGGTGAGGGTCACGATCAGGGCGCTGCGCACATTGCCCAGAAACAGGAAGAGCACGGCGATGACCAGCACGGCTCCTTCTGCTAGCGCGCTGGTGACCGTGCCGATGCAGGCCTCCACCAGCTCTGAGCGGTCGTAGAAGGGTTGGATCTTGAGCCCGCCGGGGAGAATCCCCTGGTCATTGATCTGCGTCACCTTTTCCTTGACCCGCTCCACCACCTCGCGGCCCGAGCTACCCCGCAACATCAAGACAATCCCCGCTACTGCCTCGCCCTGGCCATTCTTCACCGCAGCTCCCTGCCGCACCTCGGGGCCGACCTCTACCTGGGCGAGGTGGCGCACGTAGATGGGCACCCCCTCGCGTTCAGCCACCACGATGTTCTCGATATCCTCCTGGCCCTGGATCAGGCCCAGGCCGCGCACCAGGTACTGTTCAGCGCCGTGTTCGAGCACGCCGCCGCCGGCATTGGCGTTGTTGGCGGCAATGGCCTCAAAGACCTCGCGCAGGGAGACCTGGTACTTGAATAACTGGTCCGGGTCTACCAGCACCTGGTACTGTTTGACAAAGCCGCCGAAGGAGTTGACATCCGTCACCCCGGGCACGGTCTTGAGCAGAGGACGCACGGTCCAGTCCTGCAGGGTGCGCAGCTCGATGAGCTGGGCCTGACTGAGCGGGCCAGCAGCGGGCGGCTCCAGGGTGTACCGATAAATCTCTCCCAATGCCGTAGACACTGGCCCGAGTGAGGACTCCACCCCCTCGGGCAGCTTCTCCTTGGCCTCGATCAGGCGCTCCAGCACCAGTTGCCGGGCGAAGTAGATGTCCACTTCGTCCTCAAAGACCACCGTGACCATCGACAGGCCGGACTTGGACAGGGAGCGCAACTCGGTGAACCGGGGCAGGCCGCTCATGGCCACTTCGACGGGGAAGGTGACGAACTTCTCCACCTCCACCGGCGAGCGGCCCGGCGCTTCACAGATCACCTGCACCTGGACATTGGTGACATCCGGGAAGGCGTCGATGGAGATCTGCTGCAGGGCGCGCGCCCCTAGGCCGATGACCAGGACCGTGGCGATCAGCACCAGGGCCCGATTGCGCAGGGAAAAGGCGAGGAGCCGGTCGATCATGGCTACTCCTCCCCAAAGCTGGCCTTGGCCAGCTCAGACTTGAGGATGAAACTGCCCTCGGCAACCACCTGCTCGCCGGCCTGCAGCCCCTCGGTGATCTCGGCCCAGCCGTCGAAGATCCTGCCCACCTGCACCACCCGCCGGGCAAAAGCGGTGTCGTCGCGCGCCACGAACACCACCTGCCCCTGGCCCTCGCGCTGCACCGCCGCGGCGGGTACGGCCAGGGCATCCATGAAGACTTCGGTCTGCAGCGCCACCCTGGCGAACATCCCCGGTTTCAGTTCCCCGGCCGCATTGTCGATCTCCACCCGCGCCTCTGTGGTCCGGGTGTCCTCATCCAGCATGGACCCCACATAGGTCAGGGTGCCCTGGAATTTCCTCCCCGGATAGGCGTCCACCTTTACCTCTACCTGCTGGCCGGGATGGACATTGGGGATATCCTTCTCGTAGATGTTGAGGATGACCCACAGGCTGGAAAGATCGGCAATGGTACAGACGGTCGTCTCCGGGCCGACGAGTTCGCCCAGGGTCAGATGCTTCTCCACCACCGTGCCGGAAAGCGGCGCAGTCACCGCGAAGAGCGACACCTCCGGATCATGCGCCGCGTTGATGCGCTCGATCTCTGCCTGAGAGAGCCCGTACAGGTGCAGCCGCTCCTCGGCGGCCTCAAATTCGGCCTTGGCCTCCAGATAATCCCCCTTGGCCTCCAGCATCTCCTTTTCCGAGGCGATCTGCCCCTCCTCGTACAGGCGCTTCTCCCGCTCGTACCCGGAGCGGACCACCTCCAGCCGCGCCAGGGCTTTGCGAAAAGCGGACTTGGCCTCCCCCAGCTCCACGCTGTCCAGGATCAGGAGGCGCTCCCCCTGCCGCACCTGCTGCCCCAGGGCGACGAGGCTCTGGGCCACCCGGCCCGGGATGCGGGGCGAGACATGGGCGATGCGGTCGGCATTGGGCTTGAGGATGGCGGTGGTGTGGACCAGGGCGCCCATCGCCCGCTGCTCCACAACGACGAGCTTCAGGCCGATGGTGGCTAGGGTTTCTCTGGAAAGGACTACTTCGCCGTGGTCTCCCACTGCTTCTGAATGCCCGGGGCCTTCCTCCTGAGCCTTCTCCCCGGCTGCATATTCGCCATGTGCTTCGCGGCTTTCACCTCTCTCATCCTGAGCGCACGACCATCCCGAGAGCGCGGCGCACAACCCCAGCATCATCCAGTACTTTGACCTCTGCATATGTATCCCTCTCTGCTTTTTCGGTTTCATTCCCCCAACCTCCCCCCGCCCACGGCCCGCTTCAATTCTGCCATAGCCTCGTGATAGCCCAACAACACCTCCACCCAGGCCCTGCGCGTCTCGGTGAGCGTCCGGCCCGCGTCGATGACCTCCAGGTAACTCGTCCCGCCTTCATCGTAACGCCGGCGCACAAACCGGTACGCCTCCTCCGCGCTGGGCAACATCCGGGACCGGTAGAGCTGGACCTGCTGCTGGGCGGTCTCGACCGCCAGGTGTGCCTGCTGGACTTCCAGCAGAACCTGATTTCGCCAGGTGATTTGTTCGGCCTGGGCGCGGGCCACGGTGGCCCTGGCCCCGGCGATCTCTGGCCGCTGCCTGCCCCAGGCCCACAGCGGCACACTCAGACTGAGGCCGGCCTTCCAGAAGTCTCCCTCTCCCCGGATTTTCTGACTAGCTACCCCTAGGTTGAGGTCGGGGAGCAGCGCATAGGCGGCCAGGCGCTGCGCTACCTGGGCGCCCTCCAGGCGAGCGCGGAAGCCCTGCAGATCGGGCCGGTGGGCCAGGGCCTGTTGCTGCAGATCCTGGAGGTCAAGGTCCATCGGGGTGTAGTGCAGGTCGTCGCTCAGTTCCATGGGAGTGGATAGATCCTGGTTCAGGAGGGTATTCAGCCCTGCCCTGGCCTGGCCCAACTGCTGCTGGGCAGCGGCCTTCTCCACCTCGGCCCGCCCGGCCTCCACCTCGGCCCTGAGCGCCTCAGCCCTGGAGGCATCCCCGGCCTCCACCCGCACTCGGGTCCGGTCGCGGAAATCGGCGGCCAGGCGGAGGCTCTCCTCGGCGTATTCCAGCCGGCGCTGACCGGCCCAGAGCCGGGCATAGGCCTGCGCCACCTCAGCGGTGACTTCGATGCGGATCGTCTCGTACTCGCGCCAGGTGGCCTGGGCCTCTCGCTGCGCGACCCGGCCCCGCAGGTAGGGCTTGGCCGGGAACTCCAGGGTCTGCGTGACCCCGATGCTGCGCTCGCCGAAGCGGTTCAGGCGGAGCGCTTCTGGCAGGGTTTCGTATTCAAAGGAGAGTTCTGGGTCGGGGAGCATCCGCGCTGGCCAGATCCGGGCGCGGGCCGCTTCCCAGGCCTGTTGGGCAGCCGTGATCCGGGGGTTGTGGTCCAGGGCCAGTTGAATCACCTGGTCCTGGGAGAGCGGCTCGGCTGCCAGGTAATCGACACTGGCAAACGACAAGAGCAAGCCTATGCCCAGGGTAGGCAAGGGGTATTTCAGCATAACAGAAGTCCTCTGTGCGATGAGTGGAAACCGACAAACAAGGCGGCAGCAGCCCTGGGGCTACCGCGCCAATGGCTCTAGGCGCAGAGGGTCAGATCAATAGGATAGTGCTGCGGAGCGCGAGGAGGGCGGCAGAAGGGGCAGGAAGGGGTAGAGCGAGAGTGTTGGTATGGAGCGATGCTACTGGCAGCGGCTGGAGCAGGGAATGGATCGTCATCACGGGCACTGCGAGCAGGGGTACTCGGGTTGGGACAGGACAGGGCAGTCGAAAGGTAGCGCCGCTGGCAAGGGGGAGATCCTGACAGAATTCGCAATAGCGGGGAGTGGAGACGAACCCCCCAAAGTCCTCCCCTGCGGGGACCGCTTGAACCAGGTCTCTGCACTTGCCCTCGACGGCTGGTTCCACCGCCAGGCGGCCGTCGGCCTCCACGCAGAGCACCATGTCGGGCAATAGGCTCTCGCCGATGCAAAGGCAGATCAAGAGCCAGGCCCATGACCTGGGAAGTCGTCTTTCTCGAAGGGACAACTTCACCTCAGTGCGAGAAAAGAATCCTGACCGAAGACGCAATTGAGCAGCAGGATGAATATGGGCAACGACCTGCTACTTGTCCAGCCCGAGTGGGGCTCGGGTGTCGCATCCCCGATTCTGATTGCCGGCTACCGCTCCCACTCCCTCTCAGATCCCCATTGCCACCTGGAAGGTGACGATGCCGTGGTCGCGCCGGGCGGGCGTTTCTTCCTCCTGATCCACAAAGGAGAAGTCCGCGTTGGTGTAGAAGATGCCGCCGCGAATCCCTCCCTCTCAGCCGGCACGGACCCGATCAAACCGGCGGCAACCACTGCGCCAGCAATCCAGTTTTTCATCGTCTCCTCCTTTGAAGTATGGCCGCCTCAGAACGCAACGACCTTGTCGCTGTCCCGGATCAACTCGTACAGCTCCTGCATGGTGGACAGCGGGCACAGCTCGGACCCTGCCGAGTGCCGCAGCTTCAGGCAGGTGCCGCAGGCCAGGATTTCACCCCCCTAGTCCACCAACCCCTGCATCTGCTCTTTCACCGGAGACTGCGCGGTGTCCAGGGAGTCGCACTCCACTCCTTTGGCCAGCAGAAAGACCTTCACCTGGTCGTGCTGTCCGAGCGCAAAATTCCCCAGACGGAAGGCATTCCACGCAACTTCCGGGTCAGATGAATACAATACGATGCCGAGTTTCATCTGCTCTTCCTTTCCTTTTAATGGCCATGCAGGCAGGCCGAGATGAGTTCAACGGCCTCGTCGATCTGGCTGGCTGTGGTCATCGATCCTTTCTTTCGCAGTTCAAAGTATCCCGTGGTCCACGTCCCCAGCAGGATGAAAAGGGTGGTCACCAGGCTGCCCGCCGACAGCAGGGGGACCCCCACCAGGCTGTGGCCCACGGTGCAGCCGCCGGCCAGCGAGGCGCTCACCCCCAGCAGCGACCCACCACCAAAGGCCCGGGCCAGCTCCGCGCCAGGCACCGGCTCAGAGGATACCGGGCCTTGTTGTCTGGCTGCCAGGTACGCGCCCAGGGGCAGACCCAGGACGAAGAGCAGGTCCCAGTTCAGATAGGAGCGCTGGCCGGTGACGGCAAAGTCCAGCAGCGCGGTGCTGCCCGGCAGGACCGCCATGCCGAAGAAGCGGCCCGCCAACGCCGAAAGCGGCCAGGCCAGGACCCCCAGGATCCCCAGGGCCAGGCCAGTCCAGCGCCAGGACCAGGCCCCGGACTGGGCGCTCACCTGGCTGCGGCCCAGCCAGAGCAGGATCAGTCCGCCCAGGGGAAAAACCAACCACTCCGCCCCCAACAGCCCTCCCAGGGTAGCGCTACGGATCACCTCGGTATTCCCGACCCCCTGCACCTGTTCCCGCATCCAGCGCAGGGGGCCGGCCTCCGCAGTTGCTGCCCCGGCGATCATGCCCACCAGGGCGGCAAACCGCCCCCAATCCCCGCTGCCCCACTTGTACCACAGGCCGGCCGCACAGCCGCCGGCCCACCCCATGGCCAACCCAAACAGGTATCCACCCAACACCGCACCCAGGGGATAGAAGGCCGGAATGCTCAACTGCACCCAGCCCAGGCGCGCCAGCACCGGGAGTGCCAGCATCTGGATGGCCACAGCCAGGGCAAAACCCCTGAACCTCGTCCCGTCCCTCCTGACCAGGAGGTGGCGGAAGCCGCCGCTGAGTCAGAATTGTCCCCGCTGGGCGATATAGCCGTAGCCCAGGCCCACCACCAGGCCCCACAATGCCGCAGGATTCATCATCGGTTCCTTTTCCAGAAGGGGTACACCAGCCGGGGAAGGAGCCCCCGGGGGAAGGTCTCTAGCCGCTCAAATCCGTACTGGGAAGGCTGATCAGCCTCAGCCGGCATATAGGCCGTGCCGAAGAACCAGTCCCACAGGCTGAAGACGATGGCGAAGTTCTGGCCGTGGGGGCCGTGCAGGGCTACGTCGTGGTGCCAGGCGTGGAAGCGGGCGGAGTTGAGCACGTACCGCAGCGGTCCCCAGTCGATTCGCAGATTGGCGTGGTTCAAATGGCCGATGAGGGTGGAGAAGACCGCGATCCAAAGAATCACCTGACCCTCGACGCCCAGCACCACCAGCGGCAGATAGGTGAGGCCCTTGTAGACCACGATCTCCATCCAGTGGAAGCGCATATTGCCGATCCAATCCAGTTGGGTGATACTGTGGTGCAGTTTGTGGAACTCCCATAACCACGGCACCCGGTGCAACAGGCGGTGGACGAGCCACTCGCAGAAATCCTTGACCACCAGGAAGACGAGAAACTGCGCCCAGAGTGGGGTCGCGGTGAGGAATCGGATGGAGGAAGGCGGGGGAAGTGGCCAGCCGCCCAGGAAGTGGCCGGCCTGCTGTAACAGCCAGTTGGTGGCAAAAGCCAGGAGCACCCCAGCATAGTGGCCGTTGAAGACCAGCCAGAAGAGATCCTGGCTGAACTGCGCCCGCCAGGCTTGCTGCTGGGGCCGCCAGGGTACCAGTCGCTCCAGGACCCAGCACAGCAGGGAGACCACCAGCAGCCAGAAGAAATATCCCTGCGTGTCCCAGAGGATGTTCAGCATCTCAGATCCATCCGAACCGGACCGGGCTTTTGTAGACCCGCCAGGCGAACAGCGCGGCCAGGGCGATCAGGATGGTTGTGAGCCATCGGTTGAATGGGTCGAATACCTGGAGGCCCAGGATCACGGCGGTCACCACCAGGAACAAGCACACCCCTGCCAGCCGCTTCCGCCGCACCCGCAGCGGCCGGAGCGCCGCGGCGATCTCCTGGGGCACTGGGTCGCCCTGCACCTGTCCCAGGAGCTGCTCGATCCGCGGCTGGACGCTGAAGTGGATGTAGGAGAGCAATCCCATCAAGGTCAGCAGCAGCAGGGTCTTGGCCGCCAGTATCCACTCGGTGAAGAGCGAGGACAGCCCCAGTTCCAGGTGGGTCAGGAGCAGCCCACTCGCCAGCACGGTGGCCTGGAAGACATGGCAGCGCAGCGCGCTCTTGCGGATCAGGTTCTCCATGTACCGGTCCACGGAGTACACCATCCCCGGCCCCAACAGTGCCCGCTCATTGACCAGGACCAGGTTGTAGAGGGGCACGGACATGAATACCACACCCAGGATGTGGACGAATTTCAGCAGGTCTTCCCAGATAGGCATAGGTCTTTCCTCCGTCAGAACCCGTAGCGCAGGGTGAGATAGACATTGTCGTTTTTGTCGAACTGCCCGAAGAACGAGGTGTCGCGCTTCCCGCCGAGCAGGTTTCCCCCGATCGCGCCCCACAGCTCGTCGGAGAAGTTGTAGCGGACCTCGGGAATGGCGTAGTAGTCTTCCTCAGTCGGGCTGTAGAAGGCGAAGAGCGACAGGCGCAGGGTCTGGTACTTGAGGAACTGGGTCAGCCGCAGCGTCAGATAGGAGCGGGTCTGGTCGCGGATGGGAAAGCCAGGCGGCAGGGTTTGGCGGTAGGCGTCGTAGTGCCGCAGCCGCTCCCCGTAGTACTGGAGGCCCAGGGTGAAGTCTGCGCCGAAGGCGCGCTGGTACCCGGCCAGGAAACGCAGGTGCGGGTTTTCGATGGAAGGATCACGTCCGTTCCGGTCGTCGCGGGAATCGTAGAACCCCCCTTCCAGGGCGAGGAGGCCCTTCAGCAACGCACCCTGGAGACTTGCGCCATAGACCCCGAGTTTTGGATAGAAGAAGGTCGCCTTCCCGGCAGCCGGATCAAAGCGCGCCCCAGGAGCACGAAAGAACCCCCGGTACGCGTAGAACGCCAGGTCATATCCGCGATAGGTGCTGTAGAGCCGGAAAGCGGATTCCAGGTTGGCTCGTTTCGGAACAGGCTCGCGGGTCTCTGCCGGCGTCCCTGGGGGGAAAGGGTTGAAGAAGACGAGGCGGTCCGGGGTCGGGGTGTGGTCCGGCGCGAAGAAGGGGATGAGGACCGCCTGGAAGGCGAAAGGGCCGGGGTGGAGGTTCAGGTTGAGGGCGTCCACCCCGAGCTTGAGGTACTCCAGCGGCGCGCCGGAGAGCAAGGCCACCCAGTCCTTGGGAAAGACATCATTGATGAAGACCAGGTCGCCGGTGCCCCAGGTGAGGATCTGTCGGCCCGCTCGCAGGTCGAGCTTTCCCGCAGAGAGGTCGAGGTACGCCTCGCGCAGGTCGAGCCGTGCTGCCCCATCGACTGCGTCGTGGAACAGGTCGAGTCTGGTGGAGAATCCCCCCGTTGCCGAGGCATGGGCATATTCGAGTTGGAAGCGCTCGTCGCCCAACAGGAAATCCCGTTCCCGCGCCGGCCAGCCAGCCGGCAGATCAGCAGCCACCCGCATGGCGTAGTTGACCTGGGCAAAGCCGTGCAGGGGGATTTCCTCGCCCCGCGCCACCGCGGACAGGAACAAGCCCAGCAGGATGGCTCTCGGCGCGCTGCGGCTCATTTGGCCTCCGGAGGTGCGCTCCTGAGATAGCGCTCAGTGAACAGGTCGTTGACCAGGCCGAGATTGTACTTGACCTCCTCGAAAACGACCTCGGTCTTATGGCCGGTCTGGAGGTTCATCATCGTCCGCCTGACTATCGTCGGCAAGCCCTGGACCTCCTTCAGTTCACCGGCGGTGAACACCCTGGCCAGATTCCCCTGCCGGTCGTAGTACTCCTCCTTCAGGGGGAGGAAGGTGTTCCGGTCGATCCAGGAGAGCTTGTAGCTGTAATCGGCGCCCTTCTCGGTCTTGGGGGTACTCTTGACCACGTCGCACACCTTGTCGTCGAGGTTCTCCTCGCGGATGAGTGCATAGACATCTTCCTCCAGGCCCCTGCCGGAGACGTCCTCATAGGTGAAGTCAGAGCCGGCAAAGCTGGAGCGCTTATCATCAGCCGCGATGCGGCGCACCAGCTTCAGGGCCGGCATATAGAGCCAGCGGTCGTCGTCCTTGCCCGGGTACTTCCAGACCATGAAGGTCATGTCCCGCACATCGGCCGGCTGGTGGAAACAGATGAAGTACTTCTGCTCCCCGCCCTCCTGGACATCCTTGCGGAGCATGGTCAGATCCCGGAGGCGCTCCTTGCCGTCCCTGGTGACCAGGCGCATGTGGATCTTCACCTTCAGGTCCTCGCCGGCGTAGAAAAAGGCCAGCTGGGATTTCCTGGCGAGGTCTTCGGCAGCGGGTGCCTCTGCGGAGGAGGGGGCACTCCAGAGGAGGGCGGCGAGAAGTATGGCGCTGATGAATGGCATGAGATGCCTCCAGCGTTCAGGTATTCGCAGGTCGCGGTTGGGCCTTCAACAGCCATCCTCTGAGGAGGCTGACCAGGGCAGACAGGTACACCAGGGTGAAGAGGGCGCTCAGCAGCATCAGCGCGGCCACCAGCACCCCCACGGTGATATAGGGGGTGAGGCTGGCAAAGGCCATGCTCGAAAAGCCCAGGGCAAAGAGCAGGGCATTGCGCAGGATACCCTTGCCCGGGCGGGTGGTAGTCCACACCAGGGTCTGCTCGACCACCGGGTCCTCGGCATAGCGCTGTTTGAAGCGGTTGACAAAGTGGATGGCAAAATCGATGGCCATCCCCAGGGAAAGGGTGGACAGCACCGAGATGGGCATGTCGAAGTCCTTGCCGATGAAGCCGATCACCCCGTAGATCAGCACGAGGGTGAAGGTGAAGGGGACAAAGCCCAGGAGGCCCCAGCGCAGGGAGCGGAAATTGGCGATCACCACCAGGAACACCAGCACCGCGGCCAGGCCGAACCCCCTCAGCATGTCGTAGAGGACCTCGTCGTTCCATACCATGTTGAAATAAGCGATCCCTGCCGGCTCGAATTCGAGGCCTGGCGGGGGATGGGCGGCCTCATAGGCCTGGACTCGTTCGAGGACCTGGCGCATGGCCGTGGCGTCCCAGGTCTTGAGCTGGAGCCAGATATTGGCCCGCTGGTAGGGATAGTCCACGAAATTGTCCAAATCGCTCGGCTTGGCGGCCATCCCGAAGAGGAAGAGGTACTGGGCGATCACCTCCTGGGATTCCGGGATGGTCTCGTAGGCTGGATCGTCCTGGTGCATCACCCGGTTGAGCCGCTTGGCGATGTCGGCCAGCGAGGTAGTCTTGCCCACCGCCGGCAGCGCCTCCAGGTCGCGTTGGAGGCCTTCGAGGTAGTGCAGCACCTCTGGCCGCTTCATCGCTTCCTCTGCGTCTGCCACGGCGACCAGATAGGCGGTCGAGGTGCCGCCCAGGAGGTCGTTCATCGCGGTATCGGCCTGCCGCACCTCGCTGTGCTTTTTGAACCACGACACCATATTGTTGTTGATGTGGATCTGGCTGGTCCCTATAGCTCCGGCGAGGAACAGGAGCAGCCCGGCAACCACAATGGCCTTGCGGTGGCGGACGCTGGCCTGGCCGAGCCGGGACAACCACCGGGTCGCCCGGCTCTCCTCTACCCCCTCGTGGCCCGACAACCGGAGCAGGCGCTCTTCCTTTACGAGTATCATGATGGCAGGGATCAGGGAAAAGCTCATCAGCCGGATCACCAGGGTGCCAAAGGCCACAAAGGCGCCAAAGACCCGGACCGGGACAATGTGGGCGATGAGGGCCAGTGAGCCGAAGCCGGCCGCAGCGGCAAAGGCCGTGGAGGAGACCGGGGCGCCGACCACCGCCATGGTGTCGAGAATGGCCTGCCGCTTATTTTTGACCTCCTTGAAGCGGAAGCAGAGTTCGTTGAAGATGTGGATGCTGTCGGTGCTGATCGCCATCAGGAAGACCGGGATCATGGAACTCATGATGTGGACCGGGAATCCCAGGCCGATCAGCAATCCCATGCTCCAGATGACGCTGATCATCGCCACGGCCATGATCGAGATGGCCAGCAGGAGGCTGTGGAACATGAGGTAGAGCACGAGGAACATGACCATCCCGGCGATAGGGGCAAAAACTCCCATCTGGGCGAACATCCCGGCCCCAAAGGTGTCCCGCGCCACCGGGTCGCCGGCCACGTAGTAGCGCTCCTCCCCGCCTTCCCGCTCGGCGATGGCCCGGATGGCCTCGGCGATCTCCTTGCCGTTGGCCGTCTTCTCGATGGGCACATAGATGGCCGTGGCCTTCCCGTCCTTGGAGATCAGGCGCTCCACGAAGATCGGGTTGTCGAAGAGGGCCTTTTTAAAGGCGGCCATTGCCTCGGCGGTCTGGGGCACCTCGGTCAGCAGCGGCCTGACCGTGAGCGCCTCCCCCTCGGCCAGGACGTGGTCCACCGTGGTGAAACTGGCCACGTCCCTGGCGATGACCCCCTTGAGCGCCAGGATCTGATCGGTAATCCGGGCAATCCGCCCCAGGGTCCGGGGGTTGAAGATGCCCTGTTCGTTCACGATCCCCAGAGCGATCCAGTCGGCGTGCAGGGCGAACTGCTCCTCCACCTGGTCGTTGTGGACCCGCACCGGCGAGGTCTCCGGCAGCATGTGCTTGGGATCAGTATCCGTCTCTATCCGGGGAAAGGGGAGCAGGAATAACGCCGTCAGCAGCATGGTGAGGGCGATCACCCACCGGGGATGGTCGACGGAGAAACGGACCAAATAGTTGCGCATAATCTGCCTCCTTTTGCCGCAGGGCTAGGGCTGCTCTCCGGCCGCGACGCGGAACCCGCGCCGGCGCCAGTCGTGGACGCCGTCCTCCAGGCGCACCGCCTTGAAACCCTTGCGCCGCAGCAACTCTACGGCCTCAACCGCCAATACGCAGTAGGGTCCCCGGCAGTAGGCCACGATCGTCCGCTCCTTGGGCAACTTGACCAGGCGTTGTTCCAGCTCTTCCAGAGGTACGGAAAGGGCGCCGGGAATGTGGCCGGCCTGGTACTCTTCGGGAGGGCGCACATCCAGGGCGACCACCTCGCCCTTGCGCACCTGGGACAGGAGCTGCTCCTGGTCCACCGGCTCCAGCAGTTCCCGCTGGGCGAGGTACTGCTGGACGAGCTGCTCGATCTCCGCCAGCCGGCTCTCGGCCAGTTGCCTGAGGGTGTGGAAGAATTCGCACACCGCCTCATCCGCCAGTCTGTAGGTCACAAACTGGCCTTCCTTGCTGGCCTCCACCAGCCGGGCGGTGCGCAGGGCGCGCAGGTGCTGGGAGGTATTGGCCACGCTCAGGCCCGCCTCCCCGGCCAGGATCTCGACGGTGCGCGGTCCCTGGCAGAGCAGGTCCAGCAGTTCCAGCCGCCGGGGACTGGAGAGGGCCTTGCTGATGCGGGCGAACTGCTCGTAGATAGCCTCCTTGAAGCGGCGATTCGGGCTTTTCATCGATCCTCCGAATATTTAAGTATATCATTAACTATTTAAATATAGGAACCTCGCATCCCCCTTGTCAAGGGGGATGCGGAGTCCCTCTCGGGAACAACCAATGCCCCTGTCCTTGTCGAGGTGTCGCAATTCCCTATCTTATCCGGTATCCCCCCCAGGGGGATATTCGACAAAGGCTGGAGGGATGAAACACCAACACGTCAATCGGAAAATCGTCAACCGCCTCTCCCGGATCGAAGGCCACGTCCGCAGTATCAAAGAGATGGTGGCCTCGGGACGGGACTGCGCCGAGGTCCTGGTACAGGTGGCCGCGGTGCGCTCCGCCCTGGACCGGGCGGGATGCGCCGTTCTGGAAGATCACCTGGAGCACTGTGTCGGGGAGGCGCTGGACGAGGGGAAGGGGCAAAAGGCCATCGACGACCTGAAGGTCGCCCTGAAACGCTTCATCAGCTGAGAAGCTGTTTTAGAATCCGATCTGTAGGCCCGAGGCCGAGCGAGCGGCCCGTGGGCAAGGCGCCCGAAGAAGGCGTATGGACTCCAACATACGCCGACTGAGGGCAACGCAGTCCCACGGGTCGCGCAGCCGGCCGAAGCCAAGAGGGGGTTTTAAAACAGCTTCTGAAGGACAAACACGATGCCTGACTTTCTTCACGCCCTCCAAAGCGGCGCGACCCACCTCTGGCTGTTCATCCCCGCCGCTATTTTGCTCGGCGCTTTGCACGGCCTGGAGCCCGGCCATTCCAAAACGATGATGGCTGCTTTCATCGTCGCCATTCGCGGCACCATCGGGCAGGCGACGTTGCTCGGCCTGTCAGCAGCGATCTCCCACTCCCTGATTATCTGGATGCTCGCCGCCGCTGCGCTGCACTATGGCAGCCAGTGGGATGCAGAGCAGGTTGAACCTTTGCTCCAACTCGGTTCGGCAGCAGCGATTCTCGCCCTGGCCCTGTGGATGTACGTCCGGACGCGCCGAGAACTGCGTCAAGCCTCCGACCACCATCACCATCATCATCACGGCCACCATCGCGACCACGACGATCACCACGACCACGACGACGACCACCACAGGGGTTTCCAGGACGCCCACGAGCGCGCCCACGCGCAGGACATCCTCCAGCGCTTCGGCGGCCGCCCGGTCACCACCCCGCAAATCGTGCTATTTGGCATCACCGGCGGACTGATGCCCTGCCCTGCAGCCTTCACGGTGTTGCTCGTCTGCCTGCAGTTGAAGCGCGTCACCCTGGGCTTTGCCATGGTCGGCGCGTTCAGTTTCGGCCTCGCCCTGACCATGGTCGCTACTGGCGCGCTCGCCGCGTGGAGCGTGCAACACGCCCAGCAACGTTTCCGCGGCTTTGGCGAGGCGATGCGCCGCGCGCCCTATGTTTCCTGCATCATGCTCGTCGTGCTCGCGTCCTACATGGCCTGGCAGGGCTGGCAGGGGCTCCACCCATAACTCAAAAGGCGTTTCGTGGCACCTACTCCCGCACCAGCCGGGGCGTCCCGAAGCCGTCGTTGATGACGTAGGAGCGCGCCGGGATCTCGGCCCGGTCCGGGATGACCAGGTCGAGTTCGGAGCTGTTTTCGATGATGGTGCCGGCGCCCACCCGCACCCCCTCTCCCAGGCATACCCTGCCCGGCCGCCGCTCGCCGCTCTTGATGGTGCCGATCACCGTGGCCGAGCCGATGCGGCAGCCGGCCCCCACCTCCACCAGGCCGTAGATCTCGGTGTTGGCGCCGACCACCGAATGCTCGCCGATGCGCACCGGCCCGAAGAGGCCGGCGTCAGTGCCGATGGACACATAGTCGCCGATGAGGGGGTGGCGCTGCTGCACCTTCTCGCTCAGCCCGCCCATGGTGCAGGGCAGCAGATGGCAGCCCGAGCCGACGACCCCGGTCTGGCCGGTGGTGATGCCCCGGTGGGGGTGGTCGAGGAAATTGGCGTCGCCGATGCGGGTCTCGGGGTGCAGGTCGGCCTGGTAGTAGCGGCCGCCCAGTTCGGCGATGGCGCGCGGCAGCAGGGGCACAGGCAGGCGCTCCAGCGAAGGGTTGCGCTCCACGGTGCCGGTCCTGGTGAGGGCGTGGGCGATGTCGTGGTAGAAGAGCACCCGCCAGCCCGGGTAGGTGCTCATCACCAGCTGCATCTGGTAGCCGAAGGCGAATTCCCAGCCCAGCTCCTTCATGAAGCGGCGGTAGCTGTCCAGGTCGCGGCGGCGGATGGCCTCGTCCAGCGGGGTGGTAAAGTCGATCTGGGCCAGCTGCTGGGAGTCCAGCCGGCAGGCATGGAGCAGGTAGGCGTCCCACACCGCCGGATCGCGCAGGGAGGCGAAGCGGTTCCAGCGGGCCCGCCCCTTGAGCTGGGGCAGTTCCCACAAGAGCGCAAAGGTGGCCAGCAGGGCGCGCTCCTCCAGGCCGTTCCCCTCGCCGGCGGCCAGCAGGGACTGGGCGATCATGGCGTAGAGCTGGTCGGCGATCTCGCCGATGGCTGCGTCCAGTTCGTGTTTCTGGCAGTGGGGGTCCAGGGCATTGTGGGAGCCGGGGGCCACGCATTCGAGCAGGTTGCCCAGCAGGGTCTCCAGGATGTCGCGGTTGACAAAGCCCCGCCCGGAGCGCTGGGAGAGGATGGCCGGGTCCACTGGGTCGATGCGCAGGGCCGCCATTTCCTCGGGAGCGTAGATGGCGTGCAATTGCCCCAGCAGCGGGCCCAGCAGGGCCTGCTTGCGCCTTTCGTAGGAAGAGTCTAGAAGAGTGGTCATGGCTCTAGGATAGGAGTTTTGGCCACGGGGGGCAATCGGGCGCTTTGCTCCCGGAGGGGAAGGAGCTATTTTATGCTCACCCTGACAGGAGGAAGCCTCAATGCATCCTTTTGAAGATCTGGTCGTCCCGGCCGGAGCCGTGGGCATCCACTGGTTCGGGCAGAGCAGTTATGCGCTCAAGGACGAGGCGGGCACCACCGTGCTGGTGGACCCCTATTTCCCCCGCGAACGGCCGGCCACCCGTTTCGTCCACCGCCGCCCGCCCCTGTGGGAGGAGAGCCTGCGCCCCGACTTTGTCCTGCTGACCCACAACCACCGGGACCACACCTGGCCAGAATCCCTGCAGCGGATCTGGGCCGCTTTCCCGGAAGCCCCGTACTTCGGCCCGCGCGAGAGCGAGCAGGAGATGCGCAAGGCGGGCATGGGCACGGCGCCCTTCACTGTCGTAGCAGCCGAAGATCAGGTGCAGCTAGGTACCATGAGGGCGCATGCGGTATGGGCCAAGCCGCCCGGCGGGCTGCCCGAAGACAAGATCGAGCCACCCGATGTCACCCACCTGGGCTTTGTGGTGGATACCGGAGCGGTGCGGGTCTATATCTCCGGGGACCCGGTCCACACCTTTGCCGAGCACGAATCTCTGCTGGAGCCGGTGCGGGCGCTGCGGCCCGAGATCGGCATGCTCACCTGCCAGCCGGGCGAGGGGGAGTTCCCCTCTTTCGCCGGCTCGGCGGAGGTGGCAGTGAAAGTGGGGTTGAAGACAGCGGTGCCGGCCCATTATTCCTGCTTCGTGTCGCGCAACTACGACCCGCAGGAATGGGCGTCCCATTTGCCGGTTGGTGGACCGCAGCCGCTGATCATCCCCTATAACCAGTCCATCCTGTACGCGCCCTGGGTCTATTTCAGCCAGCGGTTCCAGAAAGCGAAGGCCTCGGCCTGCATGGGCAGGTCGAATTTGTGGCCGCCTTCGTAGAAGCTGCAGGTGTAGTGATCGGCGGCTTTGGCCTTGGCGTAGACCGCGGCCAGGATGCGGTCGGCCTTCTTCATCTCAGGCGGGGTGTAGAGGGTGTCCTGCCAGGTGTTGAGCACCAGGGTGGGCAGGGGTGCGCGCAACCCGAGGATTTCGGGGAAGTCCAGGTCCCTGGGCAGCAGGGGCACATAGGCCATCCAGGTGTGGGTGTAGCTCTTGTGGAGGAGGAAATCCCTCCAGGTGCTCATGAAGCCGGCGCAGACGGCGGCCTGGATGCGCTGGTCCAGACCGGCCAGGAACACAGTGCGCAGGCCCCCGCCCGAAAGGCCGCCGCAGCCTACCCGGTCGGGGTCCACGTCAGGGCGGCCGCACAGATAGTCCAGGGCCCGCTGGTCCTCGCTGAGAAAAACCCCCGGCCAGGTGGTGCCGGCGCAGAAGAGGGACTTGGCCACCACCGTCTCCTGGGCGCCGGCCCATTGGTTGTACTCGGCGATTTCGCGGGGAGATTCCGGATTGCGTTCCTTTCTTCCTCCATGCAGCACCTGGGGCACTTCCTGGTAGCGGATGCGGCGGCTGCCGAAGAGGAAGGTGTCGTGCGCCAGCACGGCATAGCCCTGGCGGGCCAGTTCAGTGGCCCAGGCTGCCCCACCGTAGAGAAGCTGTCTATGGGGCCCCAGCAGAGGGTGAGTGCGGCCGGGCAGGCGGGCGATCTTGCGCCACCCGAAGTACTTGTTGCCGCCGTGGTCGTGCAGGGCCAGCACCCCAGGCAGAGGGCCTTTGGCGCCGGCGGGTTTGAGGAACACTGCCCGGGTGCGCGGCCCAGAGGGCAGTTGCCAGGACAACTCCTCGATGTGCAGGCCCTCGTGCAGGTGTTTCTTGTCCACCCGCACCCGAGGCGGGCCGCCCAGGTCGGGCTGGGCGAGCAGTTCGAGCACCCGGCTCCTTGCCTTTGAACGCCAGCCTGCCAGGGATTTGAAGCGCTCCTGCCTGAAGGAGAGGGCAGGCAATTCGGCGGGCAGGAGGCCGGCGGCCCACGCCCCGTAAGCTCCCAGCATATTCTGCGGCATTCCATCCTCCTCGTGCTATTGTGTTCAATCCGCGGCGGTCATATTATTTTGCGGCCTTTTACAACCGGGAAATACCGACATGCCCGATCTCAAAGTCAAGACCCATGCCGAAGGGGCGGTGTTGCCCAGGGAGGAGCAACTGGCCTGGAAGATCGCTTCAATGGCCGCGGCCAATTGCCAGGCCGATCCGGAAGTGATCGAGATGATCGGCAACCGGATCATCGACAACGCGGCGGTGGCGCTGGCAGCTCTCAACCGCGAGCCCGTGCGCCACGCCCGGCTGCTGGCTCTGGGGTACCCGCATCCCAACCACAGGGGGGCACGGCTCTTTGGCCTGTCCAACGAGCGGAGCTTCCACTGCGAGTGGGCGGCGTTGGCCAACGGGGTGGCGGTGCGCGAACTGGACATGCACGACACCTACCTGGCCGCGGATTACTCCCACCCGGCGGACAACATCCCCGGCCTGCTGGCCGTGGCCCAGCAGGCCGGCTGCGGGGGGCAGGAGCTGATGCTGGGGCTGCTCAGCGCGTACGAGACCCAGATGGCCCTGGTCAGCGGCATCTGCCTGCACGAGCACAAGATCGATCACGTGGCCCACCTGGCTCCGGCCGTGGCCGCCGGCATCGGCACCTTGCTGCACCTGCCGGTGGAACAGATCTTCCAGGCCATCAACCAGAGCGTGCACCTGGCCTGTGCCACCCGGCAGTCGCGCAGGGGGGACATCACCTCGTGGAAGGCGTACGCCCCGGCCCAGGCCAGCAAGATCGCCATCGAGGCCGTGGCCCGGGCCCGCCTGGGGGAACGCTCGCCCTCGCCCATCTACGAGGGCCGCGACGCGGTAATCGCCTGGATGCTGGGCGGGCCCCAGGCTCAGTACACCGTGCCCCTGCCCGAGCCGGGGGAGCGCCTGCGGGCCATCCTGCGCTCCTACACCAAAGAACACTCAGCCGAGTACCAGGCCCAGGCCCTCATCGACATCGGCTTTGCCCTGCACGCCCGCCGGCTCGACCTGGAGGCGGTCCAGGAGGTGGTGATCCGCACCAGCCACCACACCCACCAGGTGATCGGCACCGGCGCCCAAGATCCGCAGAAGATGGACCCGGATGCCTCGCGCGAGACATTGGACCACAGCGCCCTGTACATCCTGGCCGTGGCCTGGGAGGATGGGGAGTGGCACCACGTGCAGAGCTACACTTCGGAGCGGGCCCACCGGCCCTCGACCCGGCGGCTGTGGCACAAGATCCGCACCGAGGAGGTGGAGGAGTGGACCCGGGCGTACCACACCCTCAACCCCGATGAGAAGAAGTTCGGGGCCGAGGTGGTGGTGGTGCTGAAGGACGGGACGCGCACCGCCGAGCGGCTGGACAATCCCAATGCCCATTACCTGGGCAGGAAGCCCTTCAGCCGGCCCGACTACGTGCGCAAGCTGCGCGTGCTGAGTGAGGAGGTGGCGGAGGAGCGCGAGATCGAGCGCTTCGTCGGCTTGGTGGAGCGCCTGCCCCAACTCAGTCCGGCCGAGGTCAGGCAGCTGAACCCGGTGGCGATGGCCGGCAAAGTCGAAGACGCCCACAGCGAGCGGGTGGGGCTGTTCTAAGAGAGGAGGCAACAAATGAAAAAGGCCAGGATCGGATTCATCGGCGCCGGCTGGTGGGCCACCAGCAATCACATGCCGGTATTGGCGGCCAGGCAGGACGTGGAGCTGGCCGGGGTGTGCCGGCTGGGCAAGGCGGAACTGCGCCAGGTGCAGGAGCGCTTCGGCTTCAAATACGCCACCGAGGATTACCGCGAGTTATTGGAGAAGTGCGAGCTGGACGGGGTGGTGGTGGCCTCGCCCCACACCCTGCACTTCGAACACGCCAGCGCCGCGTTGCAAAAGGGCCTGCACGTGATGTGCGAAAAACCCATGACCACCCGGGCGGCGCACGCCCGCGAACTGGTGCGCCTGGCCGGGGAAAAGGGGGTGCAGCTCCTGGTGCCCTATGGCTGGCACTACAAGGGATTCACCCAGCAGGCCAAACAGTGGATGGACCAGGGGGCGGTGGGCCGCATCGAGCACGTGCTCTGCCACATGGCCTCGCCCATCCGCGGGCTGCTCAGCGGGGAGGGCATGAAGGTGGCCGAGGTGAGCGGCCAGTCGGGTACCAATCTCTTCGATCCCGATCCCAGGACCTGGGCCGATCCGCAGGTGGCCGGCGGCGGGTACGGCCACGCGCAGCTCTCCCACGCTTCGGGCCTGATGTTCTGGCTGAGCGGGCTGCGGGCGCAGACGGTGTACGGCGCCATGAGCGCGCCGGGGGCGCAGGTGGAGCTGTACGACGCCCTCTCGGTGCGTTTTGCCAGCGAGGCCACCGGCAGTGTGAGTGGGGCCGGCACCGTCCCCACGGACCAGGGTTTCCAGTTGGACATCCGCTTCTTTGGTTCGGAGGGCATGCTGCTTTTGGACTGCGAGCGGGCCCGGCTGGAATTGCGCCGTTACGACAAGAAGCATCAGGGTGTGGAATTGGCCCCGGATGCCGGCGGGTACGAGTGCAGCGGGCCGCCGAACAACTTCGCCGACCTGATCCTGGGCAAGACCCAGGTCAACTGGGCGCCAGGCGAGGCGGCCATGCGTTCGGTGGAATTACTGGACGCGGCGTACCGTTCGGCGGTGTCGGGCAAAGCAGAAAATGTGTGAGCGAGCTGGTGCGACGGTGAGCGACCCACTCTGGCCTTTCCTCAGGCGCGTCCTTCCCCCTCGCGCGCTCTGGCTCCGCTACCCGACCCACCGCCACGCGGACTTCCCTTCCCAACCACTCCCCAGGAAAGGCCGTCGGGGTCATCTCCCCGCCGCATTGATATCAGTTTCTACTGAGAGGAGAGGTTGATGAAGATCACCAATATCAAGACTGCCGCTACTAGCGGGCATGGCATGCATCTGTGGGTGAAGGTGGAGACCGATGCGGGAATCACTGGCCTGGGCGAGTGCGTGCACGGCGGGGTGCAGGCCATCGCCATTATCCAGGAGTTGCGCCCTCGCCTCATCGGGCGTGATCCCTTTGCCATCGATGCCCTCTTCGAGGAACTGCGGCGCGGCCACGTCTTCGACGGGGGCTTTGCCGGGGCGCTGATCACCGCGCTCACCGGCATCGAGATCGCCCTGTGGGATCTCAAGGGCAAGGCGCTCAAGGCGCCCATCTGCGAGTTGATGGGAGGGAAGTTCAGGGAAAAGATCCGGGTCTACGCCGACTGCCAGGTCAACCCAGGGATGGATTTCGGCCAGGTGCAGGCGGTGGTGGACAACGTGCTGGCGCGCGGCTTCACTGCCTTCAAGATCGACGTGGATGGGGGGGAGGCCAAAAACAAGGACCCCTTCAACTTCACCGCCAGCCAGTGGGAGCACGAGCGCATGGTGCAGCTGGTGGAGATGGCCTGCCGGGCCGCCGGCCCCGAGATCGCGGTGGCCGCTGACGTGCACACCCGGCTCGACGTGCCCAGCGCCATCCGCCTGGCCCGGGACTTGGAGCAGTTCCACCTGATGTGGCTGGAGGAGCCGGTCCCTCCCGAGAACATCGACGCCATGCGCGAGGTCAAGCGCGCCACCACCACGCCCATCTGCGCCGGCGAGAATCTTTATCTTCGCCACGGGTTCCGCGAACTCATCGAGAAGCAGGCGGTGGATGTGATCATGCCCGACATCCCCAAATGCGGTGGCCTGTCGGAATGCCGCAAGATCGCCAATCTGGCCGAACTCTACTACATCCCCTTTGCCCCGCACAACGTGGCCTCGCCTATCGGCACCATGGCTTCCTGCCACGTGTGCGCCAGCATCCCCAATTTCCTGGTCATCGAGTTCCACTGGTTCCACCGCGAGTACTGGACCACCATCATCAAAGAGAAGACCGACATCATCGTGAACGGGTACATCGCCCTGAGCGACCGGCCCGGCATCGGCCTGGAACTGGACGAGGAGGTGGCGCGGGCGCACCAGTACCCGGGGACCACCTGGTTCGCCGAATGAAGCTGCCCGCTGTCCTGCCGATGCGCCCCTATCTGCGCGAGGTGGTGTGGGGGGGAAGGCGCCTGGGGGAATGCTACCACAAAGATCTGCCGGCGGACAAGCCCATCGGCGAGTCCCTGGAGGTCTCGGCCCTGCCGGGTATGGAGAGCGAGGTGGCCAATGGGCCGCTGGCGGGCTGGAGCCTGGCCCGGGTGATGGGGGCGTTCGGCGCAGAGCTGGTGGGCGAGCCAGTCTGGGAGCGGTACGGCGGGGATTTCCCACTGCTGATCAAGCTGCTCGACCCGCGCGAGGATCTCTCCATCCAGGTGCATCCCGACGACCAGTACGCTCAGGAGCAGGGGCTGGGCAAGTGGGGGAAGATGGAGGCCTGGTACGTGCTGCATTCCGAGGAAGGGCGCATCGCCCACGGACTCAGGGCCGGGGTGGGCCGCCGCGAGTTGGAGGCGGCGATCGCCGGGGGAAGGGTGGAGGAGGCGGTGGAGTTCTTTCCCGTGCACCCCGGACAGGTGGTCTTTTCGCCGCCGGGCACGGTGCACGCCCTGTGCCGGGGAGTGGTGGTGTACGAGGTGCAGCAGTCCAGCGACCTGACCTTCAGGCTCTACGACTACAAGCGCCCAGGGCTGGACGGCAGGCCGCGCCAGCTGCATATCGCCCAGGGCCTGGAGGTGATCGACTTCGGGCGCTCCGCCCCGCCTCCCGCTTCCTGGCGGGAATTCGCCGATGGGCTGCTGGTCGAATCCGAGCATTTCACCCTGCGCCGCCATGGGCCCTGCCGCGCCGGGGTGAGCCACCCGGCGAGTCCGGCTTTTGCGGCCCTCACCCTGATCGAGGGAGGGGCCCGGGTGCGGGGAGAGGGGGTGGAGTGCACCCTGCGGGCCGGCGAGACGGCGCTGGTGTCGGCGGGGCAACAGGTGGAGGTGCTCCCCGCCCCGGAATGCGAATACCTGATCGCTGCGCCGAGAGGTGAGCCATGAAATTCGTGATCCGGGCCGGCGGGGTGGGCACCCGCCTGTGGCCCTACAGCCGCGCCCTGATGCCCAAGCAGTTCCACGCCCTGGCCGGGCCGCGCACCATGCTACAAGAGTCGGTGGGACGCCTGCAGCCAGTGGCCGGCCCGGAGGACATCTACGTCTCCACCGGCGCACAGATGGTGGACCTGGTGCGCGCCCAGCTGCCCCAGTTGCCCGCCGACCGCCTGATCGTCGAGCCGGCCCTGCGCAACACCGGGCCGGCCGTGGGCCTGGAGTGCGCCCTCTTGGAAGCCCGGCATCCGGGCTGCACCATCGCCAGCCTGGGCTCGGACCATTATATAGGCAAGGGAGCGGAGTTCTGCCGGCTGCTGCGGGTGGCGGCGGAAGCGGCAAAACTGCATCCCGAGTACCTGTTCACCATCGGGGTGAAGCCGGTGCGGGTGGAGACCGGCTACGGCCACATCCGCAAGGGCGCGGTGCTGGACCGGGTGCAAGGCGAAGCCGTGTACCAGGTGGAGGAATTCACCGAGAAGCCGGATGCGGAGCGGGCTGAGCAATACACCCAGAGCGGGCGCTATCTGTGGAACGCCAACCAGTTCGTGTGGAAGGCGGCCACGGTGCTCGAACTCTTCGCGCGCTTCGAGCCCCAGCTCTACGCCGGGCTGATGAAGATCAAGGCGGCGGCGGGCACCCCGCAGGAGGCGCGGGTCATCGCCGCCGAATACCCGCAACTGCAGTCGGTGGCGGTGGACAACGCCCTCCTGGAACGCGCCCCGCAGGTGGCCGCCCTGGAGGGGGATCTGGAATGGGGCGACATCGGCAGCTGGGGCACGCTGACCGACGTGTTGCCGGCCGACGCACAGGGCAACCTCTTCGCCGGGCAGGTGCTGGCCCTGGATGCCCGCCAGGTGACGGCGTACGGCCCGCCGGAAAAGCTGATCGCCCTGGTGGGGGTGGAGGATCTGGTCGTGGTGGACACGCCAGACGCGCTGCTGGTCTGCCGCAAGGACCAGGCACAGCGGGTCCGCGAGGTGATGGAGCGGCTGAAGGGGGAGGAGCAATACCGGAAGTACACCTGAGGGTGTCGTCGGGGAGCGACCCACTTCGGCCTTTCCCCAGGCGCGTCCCGCAGCACCCCAACGTATGGGGTGCTGCGTAACACTCGCTGCCCTTCCCCACAGCCCTGCCCCCGCAGCACCATCTATATGGTGCTGCGCCCCACCACGCGGACTTCCCTTCCCGGCCACTCCCCGGGAAAGGCCTCGGGGTCGTCTCCCCGCCGCCTTGGAATGTATCCCCAAGTCATTGCAACCCTGAGAAAGGAAAGGTTATGAAACTGACCACAGAAGGTTGTCGCGCCAGGCAGAAGCGTATGGTGGAGGTGCTGGCGGAACAGAAACTCGATGGCGCCATCATCTCTCGCCGCGAACATGTGTATTACTTCACCGGTTTTCTGCACGGCCGCTTCAACGGGGCGGCGGTGTACATCGGGGCGGATGGCCGCACGGCGCTGGTGGGGGCGGGGGTGCCGGCCGAGGTGGCGGCCGACCAGCTCATCCAATACGAGGGCGGATACCATGCGACCATGCACAGCCGGCAGTTCGAGGCCGTGGCCGAGAAGCTGGTGCCGGTGCTGCCCAAAGGGGCCCGGCTCGGGGCGGATCTGGGGGGAGGCATCGCCTGCCTGGCGGCCCTGGGTGGGGCGGGGGTGGCGGATCTGACCCGCCAGGTCTACCGGCTGCGCAAGCGCAAGCTGCCCGACGAGGTGGATGCCATCCGCGCCGCCATCCGCATCGCCGAGGTGATGTACGCGGCGGCCAAGGAGTCCCTTCATCCCGGCGCCGACGAGGTAGAGATCCTGGCACACCTGCGGGCCGAGGGCACCAAGGCCGCCGGCGAAGATCTGGAGTACTTCGGCAACGACTTTCGCGCCAATGCCCTGGGGGGGGCGGCCCGGCGGCGGCGCATGGAGGCCGGCGAACTCTATATCCTCGACGCCGGCCCGGCGCTGCACGGGTACTTCGCCGACAACTGCCGCACCTTTGCGGTGGACCGCTCTCCCACTGCCGCGCAGCTGAAGGCCTGGGAGCACATCGACAGTCTCTTCCCCCGGATCGAAGCGGCCGTCAAGCCGGGGCTGAAGGCGGTGGAGGTCTTCAACCTGGCCGACGAGTACTTCAAGGGGAAGGGGTACCAGGGCATGGTGCACCACCTGGGCCACGGCCTGGGCCTGGGCCCGCACGAGACCCCCGAACTGAATCCCAATTACGATGCCACCTTCGAGGTGGGGGACGTGTTCACCATGGAGCCGGGGGTGTACACCGGTGAATTGAAGGCCGGCATCCGGCTGGAGGAAAACTACCTGATCACTGAAGAGGGGCTGGAGAAGCTGACCACTTTCCCGCGCCGCCTGGTGTGAAAAGGGGATAGTGATCCGCCATGGGGATTGTGGCTCATGCAGAGGTCCGCAACCCTCAACGCGGAGCGAGAAAGCCGCCGATCACTGCCAGGAACGGCTTGAGGCGCTTCTGCATAGGGTCGACCTCGACGCCGAAATTTTCAAGCGCCGTGGCCCCGAGCAAGAACAACGATCCTTTCGGGGCGAAGATAACCGGACAAGGTATACTGCCCTCCAGCCCCTCGATGTGGAAATCGCAGAAACCGAAAAGGCGGGTTTCCTGCCTGCCATCCGCAAGGACTAGACGCCGGGTTGCGGCAGGCTCAGCGCTTATCTGTTCGAGGTAATCTTCGGGCACGAAAGAATAGAGGGCGCCGGTATCGATCCAGAACTCTTCCTCAAAGAAGAGTTCTGGCCTCTTGCTGTTGGATACTCTGACCTTCTTTTTGAACATTCCCATCGAGCCACCTCTGCGGTTTATCTGCGTCTCTTATCGCGTTAGGAATTATTTCTGCCCCTTCTCCCGTATCATCTCGCAGATCCGTCTCACCCCCTCGCGGATGTTTTCCTCCGCCGAGGCGATGGAGATGCGCACGTGGCCCTTGGAGATCTCGCCGAAGGTGCTGCCCGGGGCCACTGCCACCTTCTTCTCCTGGAGCAGCCGGACCATGAAGTCGCGGGAGTTCATGCCGGTGGAGGAGACGTCGATGAGCAGGTAGAAGGCCCCGCCCGGGCGGTACTGGTAGAGGCCGTACTGGCGCAGCACCTCCAGGGCGAGGTCGCGCCGCCGCTGGTACGCCTGCCGCATCTCCTCGACGCAGTCCTGGGGCCCTTCGAGGGCCTCGGCGGCGGCCAGCTGGGAGAAGCCGCTGCCGCAGGAGACAAAGGGCTCCTGCAGCTTGGCCGCCAGCTCGATGTACTCGGGGCGGGCGCGGGTGAAGCCCACCCGGAACCCGGTCATGGCGTAACTTTTGGACATGCCGCTGATGATCAGACTGCGGCCGGCCCTGTCGCAGGACAGGGCGCTGGCGTGGGGCTGGTCGAAGACGATGTCCCCGTAGATCTCGTCGGAGAGCACGTACAGGTCGCGGCGGTCGGCAAAGGCCATCAGGCGCTGCATCAGTGCGGCGTCGTAGACCTGGCCGGTGGGATTGGAGGGGTTGCACAAGAGCAGCAGCCGGGTGCGCGGGCTGACCAGTTGCTCCAGTTCGTCCAGGTCGGGGAGGAACTGGTCAGCGGGCCGCAGGGTGTAGCAGACCGCTTTGGCGTGCAGCACCTCGATGGCCATGCGGTAGTTGGGCCAGCCCGGGTCGGGCAGCAGCACCTCCTCGCCCGGTTCGAGGGTGGCCATGAAGGCGGTGGCCACACTCATCACCGCGCCGGGGGTGATCAGGATGTTTTCGGGGCCGGTGGTCACCCCGGTGCGGCGCTCGAAGTAGCGGGCCGCAGCCCGGCGCAGGGGGTCCATGCCGGCGTTGGGCACGTACTTGGTGTGGCCCTCGCGCAGATAGCGGCAGGTGGCCTCGACGACGTGGGCCGGGGTGGGAAAGTCCGGCTGACCGACCTCCAGGTGGATGACTGGCTCGGTCTTCTCGACCTGCCAGGCCAGGTCCATGACCTCGCGGATGCCGGAGCGGGGGATGCGGGTGGGGATGCGGGCGAAAGGCCTCATGGGATCGTCTGCCTTTTGCTCATCGCAGGTGGATGCCCGGACCGGTGGAGCCGATCATCTGCACGCTGTTGAAGATGGAGGCGGGGGTGCTGGCGCCGGTGACCCCGGTGATGCCCTCGACCCGCTCCACCTTCAGTTCGATGCCGGGCCCCTTGGCGTGGATGGAAACAGTGGCCTTGTCCCAGGCGGGGTTGACCACCAGCAGCGAGTGGGTGCGGTCGAAACCGATGCCGGCATAGGCGATAGAGGCGTGGGTATTGACGTTGCGCGGGAAGATGGGGCAGATGCCCCGGGTGGGCCCGTCATAGAGGACCGTCTCTTTGGTGATACTGTCGGGGTTCACGCCGGCGCGGGCGCAGTCCACGTTCTTGGGGGGTTTCTTCATCACCACGTTGACCTCCTCCCAGACCTCGCGGTTCTCGCGCAGGGCATCCATCCCCACCACCCCGCCATGGGGGATATAGGCGCGGGTGCCGCGGCGCCGGGTGATCTCCAGCAGCTTCTCCTCCATGCCCTGATCAGCCAGGGCGGTGACCGAGATGAACATGTAATTGGTCTGTTCCAAGATGGTGGCGCCCCACTGGCGGGTGACGTCGGGGTGGGCCATCTCCACCACCAGGTCTGGTTTGCGGCTGGCAAAGTCGCCCAGGTCCTTGAGAGCGATGCCTGGGGGCAGGCTGTCGAGGCGGCGGGGATCCAGATCGTGGATGAAGACGACCTCCATACCGTTGTGGGGGTCGGCCTCGATCATCTGATGGACGACGGCGCCGATCTGGCCGTAGCCGATCAGGCCGATGCGGGTGATTTTCTGGGCCATGGTAGCACTCCTCTGAAAGGGTGGGCCTCGCGACAAATAAAATGTGTCAACCCGTCTTTCCTGGTCGCTGTGGCTGCCAGTATAGGTCGAGACAGTTATTTCCCGGCGGGCACTTTGCGTGCAGGGGAAAAATACAGACAAAGGAGATTGGACTCAAATGGAGAGGCAGGGGGAGTTGTGGAGAAGGCCGCGTTGATGTAAGGTCAAAAGCAGAAGACCTCCACTACATCTTGTGGGCCGGCGTGGTTGCCGGCTACCAGAGGGCCCGCAAACATAAAGGTCTCAAGAAGTTATCCGATATTAAATACGCGGGAGGGACAGATGACTGCCAAGCGCAAAGGCGCACGGAGGCGGAAATCCTCCTGGCGACTCCATTTGCTCGGTCTGCTCGGGTTGGGCTGCGTGGCCTGGTCGGCGGCGGGCCTGTTGAGCGCCCGGGAAGAAGCGCCGACGCCACCGGCCCAGCATCAGGCAGCGCCGCCAGCGCCGATCCAGCAAAACGGTCAGGAGCACGGGCTTCCTTACTATCCCCTGGAAGTGGGGCGCTACTGGGTCTACGAGCACGCCGACCCGCTCAGCGGGGTTCAGAGCAAGATCGAGCGGCGCATCGAGCGGCGCGAAGAGCGCGCCGGCCAGGAACTGTTCTTTTTCTCCGACGGCAGCCTGGTCTATCTGCAGGAAGGCAAGGTCTTCGAGATCGGCGCCCAGGGCGGGGTCAACGTGATTCCGCTGGAGCACCGCACCGCCCCCTACTTGTACCAGAGCCAGGGGCTGCAGATCGAGAAGCGGGTGGGCGCGGCAGACACCACGGTGGTGGTGGTGGGCAAGTCCTACCCGGGCTGCCTGGAGATCATCACCCATCTCCGTTCTCCGGAACGAAGGGCGGAGATGACCTATTCTTCATACTATGCCAGGGGCGTGGGCCTGGTGGGGCAGGAGCCCTGGCCGCGCCGGCAACAGGCGGTGCTCTCGGTGGCTTTGCAGGATTACGGAGTTCAGCAATTGTAGGTCGGACAAAGTGGTCCGTCAAGAAAGTTCCTTGTCACCGCAAAGGGACTTCTGCCGGCAAAAGCCGTGTTGTGCGCAAGCAGATTTTTTGAAAGACCGTAAGGGGGATATGGCGAGTAGAAACGCGATGATCGCGGTGGGCTGGGCGCTTTGGTGCCTGACCCGGGCCGGTTTTGCCGAGGTGGGAACCGCCCAGGTGATCCAGGTGGAGCAGTCGGAGGTGGTGTTCGACGCCGGCCGGCTCGGGGGGTTGGCCCTGGACGCGGAGGTGACCCTCCTGCGCCCCGGCAGTCCCATCGTCCACCCGCTGACCGGCCAGGTGCTGGGCAGACCCCAGGAGCCGGTGGGGGTGGCGCGCGTCTTCGAGGTGGGTGACCGGCAGTCCAGGGCGGTCATCGAGAAGTCCTACTCCGCGCCCCAGGTGGGCGATGCCGTCGAGTACGAGCCGCGTGCCCGCCACGAGCCGGCCGCGGCACAATCCGTGGCGGCGCCCCACGGGCACGAGGCTCAGGCCAGGGCCCAGTCCACCGGCGAGGGGCAGGGCGAGCCCGTCGGGGCGGAGGGAGAGGTGCAGCAGCGCCTGAAGGAGTTGGAGCAGAGCGTGGAGGAGTACCACGCCTCCAGCAAGACCCTCAAGGCCTACCCAGTCTTTGCCCAGCGGGTGTGGGACGAGATCTCCACCATGAAATCCTATCTGGTCAGCCTGGACGAGCGGCTGGTGCAGCTGGAGGAGCAGCAGAACCAGGATCACCACCACCTGACCTCGGTGCTGGGCGGCGGCACCGCCGGCGAGGAGGGGATGCGGGAGTTCACCATCCGCTATGCGCCCGATACCCAGGTCAGGCTGAAGGTGGCGGGCAAGACCCTGGTGATCAGCGTGGACCACGACTCGCTGCGCGTGCAGGGCGAGGGAGTGGAAGGAGCCGGGGCGGGGACCGCCGTCGCGTCGCACGCGCCCGAGGGCGCCGCCCAGGGCGCTGGGGCCGAGCCCCAGGGCGAAGCGCCCGAGGTGGCTGCCGGGGAACATCAGGGCGAGACGGCCGGCGAGCAGGAGGCCGGGACCACGGAGGGCCACGAGGCCGAACCTGAGTCCGCTGAACTGCCCTGGTATCAATCCCCCTGGGTGCTGGGTACCGGCGTCCTGTCCCTGGGGCTGGTGGCCGGGGTGATTTCGTGGATGATCAAGCGGCGCTACGAAGAGGAGTCGGAGGAACTGGAAGCCGAGTACCTCGAGGTCGAGGACGAGGATGAGGACGAGGATGAGGACGAGGACTAGAGCCGGGAGGCCGATTATGCAGAGGTCCTGGTGGGTGTGCCTGCTGGCCCTGTTCTCGCTGGGAGCGGGAGGGGCCAGCGCCGCGGAAAAGCCCTACGTGATCAAGGTGGGGCCCGCCCTGGTCTACCTCGATGCCGGAGCGCAGCAGGGGGTGGTGGTGGGGGATATCTATGCCGTGGTCCGGCCGGAGGAGGAGCAGGACGCGCTGGTGGGGCTGGTGACCCTCATCCGGGTGGAAGAGCACTTCAGCATCGCCGAGATCGGGTACCGGGCGGAGGGCGAGCAGTTCGAGATTTTGCAGCGCGCCATGCCCCTGGCCGAGTGGGAGGCCCGGCCCGTACCGCCGCAGATGCACCGGCCCGCACCCCACCCCGGGGCCGAGGCGCACGCCGAGGAGGGGCGCTGGTCCCTGCACCTGACCGGGGGCATGGAGCGGAGCGAGGGGGAAAACGAGCGCAGCCTGGGGCTGGCCCTGGGACGGGAGTTGAGCGAGCGGGTCGGGCTCGACCTGGGCTTCAAGATGGCCGGCGAACTCCCTTCTGAGCGCACCCAGTACATCGGCGAACTCAACGCTGAGTTCCTCCCCTTCGGCGGCGAAGGGATGAGACCCTATGTGAGCGGAGGACCTAGCTTGCGCCAGCTCCACGGCGCCGGCCAGACCGCCCTCAAATGGGGAGGCCAGGTGCTGGGCGGGGTGGAGGTGCCCCTGGGCCGCTGGCAGGTGAGGGTGGAGGGGGGATACCAGCGGGTGGCCGTCTGGAGCGGGGTGAGGGACGTGAGCGGTTGGCTGGGCCAGGTCGGGGTGGGGATGCACTTCTGAATTGAGCACCAGAAAGACAGAGAGCCGGTCGCCTCGGGCGGCCGGCTTTTTTTTACTCTTTCAGATCCTCTTCCTGGGGCTCCTGCTTTTGCCGTGCTTTGCTGCCGAAGCGGCAGATCCAGATGCTGATCTCGTAGAGCCCCATCAGCGGGACAGCCATCAGCAACTGCGAGAAGGGATCGGGGCTGGGGGTGAGGATGGCCGCGACGATGAAGATGAGGACGATGGCGTAGCGGCGCATGCGGCGCAGCAGCGCGGCGCTCACCAGGCCCACCCGGGAGAGGAAGAGGGCCAGCACCGGCAGCTCGAAGACCACCCCGAAACCCAGCAGCATCCACAGCACAAAGCTGACGTACTCGTCCACCGCCCACTGGGAGGTCATGTCCCTGGGCTCCATGCTGAGGAAGAAGAGCAGGCCGGTGGGCAGGACGATCCCGTAGGCGAAGAGGGCCCCGCAGAGGAAGCAGGCCACGCTGAGGACGACGATGGGCAGGACCAGGCGCCGCTCCCTGGGCAGCAGGCCGGGGGTCACGAAGCGCCAGAACTGGTAGAAGACCACGGGCAGGGCCAGCACCAGGCCGCCCAGCAGGGCGATGTGCATGCTCAACATCAGATAGGTGGTGGGCTTGAGGGCCTGGAGCCGCCGGCTGGGGGGCAGGGGGGGGGGGGGGGCTGTCTGCTCGGGAGCCGGGGCGGTCACCGGCTCCAGGACGGCGGTGGCGCTCCTGTACCACTCCTGGAAGAGCTGCTGCAGGGCCCCCAGCGGGCTGGTCCGGCCGGCGGTTTCCAGACTGATGACCGCCTTCTCGTAGGGGTAGGTCAGGAAACCCATGATCTCTCTGGCAAAGGTCAGGCTGAGGATGGCGCCGATGGCGATGGCGGCCAGGGATTTGAGCAGGCGCCAGCGCAGTTCCTCCAGGTGGTCGAGGAAGGGCATCTCGGCGCCCTGACCTTTGCGCTTGGGCTGGTCCGGAAGGGGATCCATCCGCTCAGCCCCTGGAGGTGGTGCGGGCCGTGGCCAGCAGGCACAGGACCGAGACCAGCAGCGCCAGTTGGGCAAAGAGGTCGCCGTGGCGGGTGTAGAAGGTGCTGCCCTGGCCGATGGGCAGGGCGCCGACCCGGGCGTCCTCGGTGAAGAGTTCGGTGGCCTGACTCATGCGCCCGAAAGGATCGATGAACACCGAGATGCCGGTGGTGGCGCAGCGGGCCACCGAGGTGTGGTTCTCGACGGCGCGCATCGCCGCCAGCCGGGCGTGCTGGTACGGGCCGGCGGTCTGGCCGAACCAGGAGTCGTTGGTGATGTTGACCAGCAGTTGCGCGCCCCCCTCCACGTGGCGCCGCACCAGGTCGGGGAAGACCGACTCGAAGCAGATCAGCACCGCGAAGGGAGCCCGGGGATGGGCGAAGAGGGTGCGCGAAGGGCCGGGGGAGAATTCGGCCGGCCCCAGGTCGCCGGTGAGGGCGGCCCAGTCGATGTCGCGCAGCAGGGGGATGGCGTCTTTGAAGGGCGTGCGTTCGCCAAAGGGCACCAGGTGCATCTTGGCGCAGGACTGGGGCTGGGGCTGGTCCGGCTGGAAGAAGAAGGCGGCGTTGTACAGTTCCCCGGCAGTGGTGTCCTGGTCCGGGGCGCCGGTGAGCAGGGGGATCTGCAATTCCCCGACCAGCCGTTCCACCCGTTCCCGGCAGTGGGCCCGCATGCCCACGTAGCAGGGCAGGGCGGTCTCGGGCCAGATCAGCAACTCGGGCTGCTGAGCGGCGGCCTGGCGCGAGAGCCGCTCCAGGGTGGAGAAGCTCAACTCCAGGCCGTCCATGCCCCACTTCTCCATCCCCAGGTCAGGCTGGATCAGGCCCACCCTCACCTCGGCGGAGGTCGGCGCCGATGCCATGACCGCGTTGCTGTAGTACCAGGGGATGACGAAACTGAGGATCAGCGCCCCGCAGGCGCCCAGCCGCAGCCCCGGCCGCAGCCCGGTCGAGAGCACCAGGTACCCCAGGGCATTGACCAGCACCACCCAGCAGGAGACCCCGTACACGCCGGTGTAGGCGGCGTACTGGATCAGGTGGGGATAGACGGCCTGGCTGTGGCCCAGCAGCAGCCAGGGGAAACCCAATTCCCCCAGGGAGAGCAGGTATTCCTGGGAGGTCCACAGCAGCGGGGCCAGCAGCGCGGCCAGCGGGCCCCAGCGCTTGAGCAGCAGGGCCAGGCAGCCGGCGAAGAGGCCGGCGAAGAGCGCAAGGTACGCGGCCATGAGCAGGGTGCCCGCCACCACCGCCATGCCTCCTCCCTGGGTGTGGGCCACCCAGTAGAGGGCCAGCAGATTGAAGATGAAACCGCAGGCCCAGCCGCAGCGAAACCCTTCCTTGAAGCTGCCCGGGGGCAGGGCCAGCAGCAGCGGGATGAGGGCCACGCAGGCCCAGCTGGCATCGAAGAGCAGGGCCAGGGGATGCCTGGGGTGGCAGGGAAAGGACAGGGCCAGCAGGAGGCCGGACAGGAGATAGGGAGCCCAGCGGTACAGGTGATGTTGCCCGGCATGGGGCGCAGGGGCAGAGGCCAGGGCTGGCGGGGACATGGAGTCAGCGCGAGGGGAGGCGAACCGGCGAGGGCGGGGTGGCGATCATGGTGGGGGAAATATAGGAGAGGCTCCAGGCGGGGGCAAGAAACCCTGGCACGGAAGGTGCTGCTTCACTCCGGCACAGGTCCGGGCTCCCCTGGGCGGGGCGCCGGGGCTACAGTCGTGTTTCGCCCCCCACACACTGCGAGGGAGAAGATGGACACCGCCGACCTCTGGAACAGCGCGCCTGGCGCGCGCATCGCCGAGCGCCCCCCTTCCCTGCAGGGGCTGGCGGCCGTGGATCTGCCGCGGGAGCGCCTGGCCCGCCACGGCCCCGAAGCGTTGAAAGACCACGAACTGCTGGCCCTGATCCTGGGCACCGGGTACCAGGGGCGCAACGTCCTGGAGGTGGCCAGGGCCATCCTGGAGGTCCACCCGGCGGCGGAATTGATGGGGCTGGGCCTGGAGCGCCTGGCCCGCCTCAAGGGATTGGGAAAGGCCAGGGCCGCGATGCTGGTGGCGGCGGTAGAGCTGGTGAAGCGCGGCCTGGAGCGGGGGCTGGGCGTGCTGCCGCTCATCTCGTGCCCGGCGGAGGTGGTGCCGCTCTTGGCCGAGATCAAGGACCAGCGCAAGGAGCATTTCCTCTGCCTGTACCTGAACGCCCGCAACCAGGTGGTCCACAAGGAGGTGATCTCCATCGGCAGCCTGTCGGCCTCCATCGTCCACCCGCGCGAGGTGTTCCGGGTGGCCCTGCACCACGCGGTGGCCAGCATCATCCTGGCGCACAACCACCCTTCGGGCGACGTCTCCCCCAGCAAGGACGATCTGGAACTGACCCGCCGGCTGGTGAAGGCCGGCCAGCTCATGGGCATCGAGGTGCTGGACCACCTCATCATCGGGGCGGACGAGTTTCTGAGCCTGAAGGAGAAAGGGCTGATGTGACGCGCGCCAACTTGAAAATTGCTCCGGATGAAGTATATTCATACCGTGATGGCGCAGTGCTGAGGTAACTGGCCGCTCGACGGCCCTGAGAGGGAGCGTTATGAAACCTGGAGATCAGCGCCTGATTCCCGTGCAGATCATCGGCGTCTATCCCTTTCCAGAGGTCTCCGCCTCGCCCGAGGCCTTTCTGGCCCTGCTCAAGGGCCAGGACGAGAAGGTGGTGCCCATCACCATCGGCGAATTCGAGGGCAAGGCCCTGCACATGGCCCGCCAGCGCCTGAACTTCTCCCGGCCGCTCACCCACAACCTGATCCACAACCTGCTGGAAAAGGTCAAGGGCCGGGTCCAGCAGGTGGTCATCCACACCCTGAAAAAGGAAACCTTCTACGCTTACCTCTTCATCCAGATCGAGCAGGAGTGCTTCTATCTGGACTGCCGTCCCAGCGACGGCATGATCCTGGCCACCCTGATGGGCGTGCCCATCTTCATAAGCCAGGAAGTGCTCGAGGAAGCCGGCCAGGAAGTGGGGGGCCTGTACGGGAAGATCGATCCCGAGGAGGCGTCCATGCTGGCCGGCGAGGTTATGGAAGCCGAACAGCTGGTGTCTTTGGGCGCCAAGGCCTCCGGACCCCTGGGCGAGGGCAGCGAATTGGACAAGCTCAAGGCGCAGTTGGACCGGCTGGTCGCCGAAGAGGCCTACGAAGAGGCGGCCAAACTGAGGGACCAGATCAGCCGGATGGCCGCCAGGCAGGGAGAGAGCCGGCAGTAGCAGCGCCCTGGATAAAATCGAAAAGCCCCTTTGAGCCAGGCTCAAAGGGGCTTGGTGTTTTGCCGGCGTCCGACGCGGGAGTTCAGCGACCCCGCCGTTGGTAGAGCTGCCAGCTGCGACCCGGGGCGTCGGCGCGGAAGACCACCACGTTGCAGCGGTCCGCCTCGGTGACGTAGCAGGTGCGGCCGTCCGGTCCGCCAAAGGCGATGTTGGTGGGCTTGTCCCCGGGCAGGGGGATCTCGCGCAGCACCTGGCCAGAGGGCGAGACCACGACCACGGTGCCCTTGCCGTGGCGGGTGATGTAGAGGTTGCCCTCCACGTCGCAGCGCATGCCGTCCATGCCGTAGTCTGGGAACTGGATGAGCAGGCGCTTGTCGCTCACCTCGCCTCTGGGCGACAGGGCGTAGACCCAGACCTTGCGCTGGACCGTCTCGTTGACGTAGAGCTGGTCCTCCTCCGGGCTGACCTCGATGCCGTTGGTGGTGCCCATGCCGCCTTCGAGCCGGGTGAAGCTGCCCTCGGTGCCCACCCGCCAGATCTGGCCGGTGGACTCCTTCCAGTTGGGATCGCTGGCGTAGACGATATCATCAGCGCCGATGGCGATGTCGTTGGGCTGGTTCAGGGCCGGCTCGTGGCCGCGCACCCCGATCTGCCGGGTCCGCATGTCCACCTTGAGGACGTTGTGGTTGGTGTAGTCGGCGATGAGCATGAAACCCTGGCTGTCGAAGCGGATGCCGTTGCCGATGCTGCCATTGGGCAGTTCGAGGAAGACGCTGGCCTCCCCGGCGGGCGTCACCTTGCCGATGGTGTGCTGCCTGGCGTAGTTGACGGCGTAGAGGTTGCCCTCGCGGTCGCAGGCCGGCCCCTCGACCCCGCTGGTGAAGCTGCCTGGGGGGGTCAGGTCGCGCACCACAAAGGGTTCTTCGCTCATAGTCCTCTCCTCTCCCTCATTGAAGCCACTCGATCGCACCGCAGGCCAGCCGCTTGCCGGCGTTGCCCGCGGTGTTGGTGGAATCCGCCTGGACGTTGTCGTCGTCGGCCTTCTCGTGGATCACCACGGCCGAGCCGTCGGCGTCGAAGAGCGAATTGATGCCCTGGCCCAGGGTGACCAGGGGCGCCTTGACCACGGCGGCGCCCACGCTGTCGGCGCCCACCAGCAGGGTGGGCAGGTCGCCGGCGTGCGGGCCCTTGGGATTCTTCATGCCGTGCTGCTTGTTGTAGGGGTTGAAATGCGGGCCGGCGGACTTGAATTCGGGCGGCTCGGCCTTGCCCACGGCGTGCAGGTGCAGGGCGTGGAGGCCGGGGGCCAGGCCGCGGACGTGGACCACCAGGGTGAGGCCGTCCTGGGCTTGGGTGAGGGTGGCGATGCCGATCTTTTTGCCTTCGGGATTGACCAGTTGGGCCACGGCCATCTCCTGGGCCGCGGCGCCGGTGGCCAGGGCCAGGCCGGCAGCCAGGGCCAGGATGCGAGCGCAGTGCATGAGCGTCCTGGTGTAGAGGTAGAGCCCGGAGGAGACGGGTTGGCCTGGCGCGTCGAGGCCGTCCCAGACAGTGCGGTACCAGCCGGCCTGTTCCGCGGAGACCGGGAGCTGGCGCACCTGTTGGCCGGCCAGGTCGTAGAGGCGCAGGTCCGGGGGCAAGGCAGACTCGGGCAGTTGGAAGCGGATATGGGTGGAGGCGTTAAAGGGGTTGGGGTGGTTGCGGGGTTTCAGGGGGCCGGCGGTGATCAGGGTGTCGGCCCGGCGCGGCTGGGAGGTGCCCGGCTGCAGCAGCCAGCGGTGGGTGCAGGTCTCCTGGCGGACGCGCACCTCCACCTCGATGGTGTCGGGCCGCTGCGCCGGGGCGCAGTGCACCAGGTGCTGGGCGCGAGTCTGCTGGAGGTGCCCGTTGACCGACCAGGTGCAGTCGAGGGCTTCGCCGGCCAGCGAGCGCACGGCGAAGGAAAGGGGTAGGCCGGGGGGGGCGGCGAAGCGCTCCCAGGTGGGGGAGAATTCGACCCGCCTGGAAAGGGGGTACTGCACCGTCACCTGGCAGCTGGCGGCAAAGGTGTCGAGCTGCACCCAGATCCGGGCGCGCCCGGTGTCCTTGGCCGCCACGGTACCCTGGCCCTTCAGCAGGGCGACGGCGGGGGAGGAACTGCGCCACTGCTCCGCCAGGTGCAGTTCCTGCTGCACCCGTCGCTGTACCGGCCCACCACCTTGAGCTGGGCGCTTTCGCCGGCGGCCAGGAGCAGGCGCGGCGGGTCGGGGATCAGGGACTGGAGCA
>JACPJE010000233.1 GCA_016187725.1 Candidatus Latescibacterota bacterium | reverse complement strand
GACGACCCGTACCCTAAGCCTTTTATCAGGATCTATGACCTGGACAACAGTGGCCGGGTGGGTTACGGGGACTTCTTCATCTTCGCAGACAATTTCGGCCGGGTTGCAAGCGACCTGGTGATCCCTGATCCTCCAGGTCCAGGGCCAGGTCCATTTGCCAATGCCGAGGCTTCTTTTGCCCTAGCAGGGGTGATAATGGACCCACGTGTAGGCCCGGACCAGGAGATTGAGTTCGGGATCGCGGGGGTTGGCCTGGTGGGGGTCAAACAGTTCGAGATCGAACTGGAAGTTATACCTTCCGACGTCGCATGGGGAATCAGCTTCACTCCTGCCCAGGGTTTCATCTCTCCCGGAACAGTGAGCGAGTGGTTCTGGGATGCTGAAACTCAGACGAGTGGGATTCGGTTAAAGGCCGGGGGTGGGATCTTGGGAGGGCCGGCAGTGGAGGGAGACCTGACCCTGGGGACCTTTGCCTTGACCACCGCGCCCTGGTTCAGCGCCCAGACCCAGGCGACGGTCCGGGTGACGCGCCTCGCGGTGGGGTCCAGTTCGACCGAGCAGGATGTGTTCTCCGCCGAGGAGTTGGGCCTGGAGTTGGGTATCAATCGAGAAGCTGTTTGGCACCATCGCCAGGTGGTGCTCACCGAAGAGCCGCTGGATATCTTTGCCCAGGTTCCCACCTCTAGTCTGACCCTGGTGCAGGCGGAGATCCATGCGGGGGCCAACGACCCGCCAGTGGCGACGGTCGAGCTGCGGGACGACGGGGTGGCGCCGGATGAGGAGGCCGGCGATCAGGTGTACAGCGGCCGGTGGGCCGGCAGCGAGCAGGTGGGGCAGTACTCGATCGACCTGGTCCTGGAGTACAGCGGCGGGGGTCAGGCGCGCCGAACAGGCATGGATACCTTCTCCATCGTCCACACCATCGTTTCCCTCCCGGATCTAATGCTGGTATCGCCGGAGGGGCTGTCCACTGTCCGCATCCCGCTGTTGATCGAGGACCATGGCAGCGGGTACCTGAGCCAGGGCTTCCTGGCCGCCCAGTTCGAGGTCCAGATGCAGGGCAATGGCCTGGAGCCCAGCCAGCCGACCCTGAGCCTTGAAGGTACTGGGCTGGAGGGGCAGAGTTTCCTCCTGGATACCCTAGTGGCCCAGACTGCCGGCGGTTGGAAGCTCAAGGGGGCGCTGGCCAGCACCACACCCCTGCACCTGTCGGCCAGCCCAGGGCCAGGCCAGCAAGGGCTGGCCTATGTGGAGCTGAGCCTGAGGCCGGACAATCCTGCAGGGATTCTCCCGGTGACCCTGAACGAGGCCCTGCTCGAGGAAGACCTGACCGGGGTGGCCATAGGCTGCTGCGGGTTAGTGGGGCTGGGGCGGGGGGATGTGGACCTCAACGCCCATATCGAGAGCTTCGACGCCTCCCTGGTGTTGATGCACAGCGTATTCATGCTCAACCTCGACAATCCAGAGGACCCGCTCAATGATGTCATTGAGAATCGGTACGAGTTCACCGTGCCGGTGGCTGCCGCACAGATGGCGGATGTGAGCGGGCAGCTGGGGGTGACGGCCTTTGACGCGGCCCTGATCCTGCAGCGGGAGGTCGGACTCCTCACCCACTTCCCCTCCGAAGAGGGCTACTACCGGCTGTGGGAGCCGCCGGCCTGGTGGAATCCGCCCACCGCGCCAGCGGCCAAGCCGGTGGCCACTCCTGCTCCGCGCCCTCTGGCGCGGGTGGTTTCCCTGGGGACACCCGAGGAAGGGCCCGAGAGGGTGATTGTCGTGCCGGTGGAGATCGACCAGATGGAGGGGGTGCTGGCCGGCACCCTGGCCTTGAGCTATGAGGCCCAGGCGCTGCAGCCAGTGGGGGTGAGGGCCACCCTCCTGACTCAGGGGTATCTGCTGAGCGACCACGCCCAGGGGGGGCAGGTGTGGGTCAGCTTTGCGGGACCGCGCTGGAGAGCGGGAAGCGGGGCGGTAATGGAGGTGCTGTTCCGCCGGCAGGGGGAGGGCATAGGGGTACTGAGCTTGAGCCAGGTACAGCTCAACGAGGAAGAAGTGCAGGTGCAGGAGGCGAGGCTGCAGACTGTTTCGCCGGTGCCTAGGGAGCTGGCACTGTATCCCAATTACCCCAACCCCTTCAACCCGCGCACGGTGATCGGCTATGGGCTGCCGGCGGGGGGTGAGGTGGAGGTGAGCGTGTACAACCTGGCGGGTCAGCGGGTGCGGCGGCTGTGGGTGGGCTGGCAGGGGGTGGGAGTGCACCAGGTAGAGTGGGATGGCCGGGATGAGGAAGGGCGGGTGTTGTCGAGCGGGGTGTATGTGTGCCGGCTGGCAGTGGGTCAGCGGGTGCTGGTGCGCAAGATGCTGCTGGTCAAGTAGGGGGACACAGGGGGTAGGCCAGAAGACCCCCTGTGATCCCCGCAAGCGGGGGATGGGGGTGCTGGCTCCTGGCGATGGTGCAGTATCCAAGGTGAGACAGGTGAGAGCCAATAGGAGGAAGGAGCGGGATATGTTCCGGTGGAAAGCGGTTCTTGCGGGACTGATCCTGATCAGCGGGTGGGAGGTGTGCTTGGGGCAGACGCCCGGCACCATCTTCACGGTGGCCGGCATTGGTGTGGGAGACGGACTAACGGCCACGGCAGTGCAGTTAGTCTCTCCTGTGGGGGTGGCGGTGGATGGCCAGGGGAATCTCTATATCGCGGACTCGGGCCACTCTCACGTCCGCAAAGTAGATACCTTTGGGATCATCAGCACCGTGGCGGGAAATGGGACGACCGGGTTCTCTGGGGACGGGGGGCCGGCCACCGAAGCCCAGTTGAGCAACTTTGAGGGGATAGCCGTGGATGGCCAGGGGAATCTCTATATCGCGGACTGGGGCAATGGTCGCATCCGCAAGGTGGACAGTGAGGGGATCATCAGCACGGTAGTGGGGGGGGGGACTGGGGATTCCTCTGGGGATGGAGAGCCAGCCCTTGGCGCTCAATTGCTCAGTCCTAGCGGGGTGGCGGTGGACGCGCAGGGGAACATCTACATCACGGAGTATGAAGGCCATCGCATCCGCAAGGTGGACAGCGCGGGAATCATCAGCACCGTGGCCGGGAATGGGACGGCAGGGTTCTCTGGGGATGGGGGACCGGCCACCGAAGCGCAGTTGGGCAATCCTGAATGGGTGGCGGTGGATGGTCAGGGGAATCTCTTCATTGCAGATGCGGGCAACCGCCGCCTCCGCAAGGTGGACAGCGCGGGGATCATCAGCACCGTGGCCGGGAGTGGGACCGAGGGTTTTTCTGGGGACGGGGGGCCGGCTACAGCCGCCCAGTTGAGCTATCCTGAGTGGGTGGCGGTGGACGCGCAGGGGAGTCTCTTCATTGCGGACCGGGACAACCACCGCCTCCGCAAGGTGGACAATGCGGGGATCATCAGCACCGTGGCCGGGAATGGGACCCCGGGTTTCTCTGGGGATGGGGGGCCGGCTACCGCCGCCCAGTTGAACGGTCCTTTCGCGGTGGCCGTGGGTGTTCAGGGGAATCTCTTCCTTGCAGATGCGGGCAACCATCGCATCCGCAAGGTGGACAACGCGGGGATCATCAGCACCGTGGCTGGCGGCAGCGTGGGAGATGGACTGCCGGCCACGGAAGCACAGTTATTCCTCCCTCTCGTGGTGAGTGTAGATGGTCAGGGAAACTTCTATATTGCGGACTTTGCCAATCATCGCATCCGCAAGGTGGACAGCGCAGGGATCATCAGCACTGTGGCCGGGAACGGGACGGGTGGTTTTTCGGGGGACGGACGGACGGCCACCGAGGTGCAGCTGAACCTTCCTTCCGGAGTGTCTGTGGATGGCCAAGGGAACCTCTTCATTGCGGACCGAGACAACCACCGCATCCGCAAGGTGGACCCCTTTGGGATCATCAGCACCGTGGTTGGGAATGGGACGAGTGGTTTTTCTGGGGACGGGGGAGAGGCCACCCAAGCCCAGTTGAACGCTCCTGTCGAAGTGGTAGTGGACGCGCAGGGGAATCTCTTCATTGCGGACCGGGGCAATCACCGCATCCGCAAGGTGAGCAGCTGGGGAACCATCAGCACCGTGGCCGGGGAGGGGACCGCAGGCTTCTCCGGGGATGGGGGGCTGGCCACCGAAGCCCAGTTGAGTCTTCCTTCCGGGGTGGCCGTGGATGGTCAGGGGAACCTCTTCATTGCGGACCTGGACAACCATCGTATCCGCAAGGTGGATAGTACAGGGATCATCAGCACGGTGGCCGGGGAAGGGACAGCGGATTTTTCTGGGGATGGGGGACCAGCCACGGCCGCGCAATTGTCCGGTCCTGCTGGAGTGGCCGTGGATGGTTATGGGAATCTTTACATCGCCGACCGGGACAACCACCGCACCCGCAAGGTGGACACTTTTGGGATTATCAGCACGGTGGCCGGGAATGGGACCGCAGGCTTCTCTGGGGATGGGGGACCAGCCACGGCCGCACAATTGTCCGGTCCTGCCGGGGTGACGATGGACTATCTGGGAAACCTCTTCATTGCGGACGAAGCTAACCACCGCATCCGCAAGGTGGTCTCCCCGGCGCTGCTGGCCCATTCCCTGCCTCTGCCCGGGGCACCCCTGTACCCAGATTCGCGGATCACGGTGGTCTTTGACTGGCCCGTGGACTTCAGCAGCGTGAGCACTACCACCTTTGTGGTGGAGGGCAGTGCCAGCGGCCCAATCAGCGGGACGGTTACCCACGATCCGGCTTCCAACAGCGCCACCTTCTTCCCAGGCGCCGCGCTGCAGGTGGGGGAGACAGTGAGGGTGAGGCTCAGCGGCGTGGTCCTGGACGGGGATGGGGACGGGGATGGGGATGGACCGCCGGTAGGGGAGCTGAGCTGGACCTTCCCCGTAGAGGCATCGCTGGTGATGACGGCCTATCCCGTCGTGGCCCCGCCGGGGCTGGACGGCCGCCTCGAAGCAGGGGAGTACGCTGCCGCCGTGCCCGTGTATGTGGAACTCAGCAGCCCATATACCCTTCCAGGGATTGTCCCGGTGTACCCCCTGCCCGAGAGTGCCGCAGACCTGAGTTTTACCGCCTACCTGGTGTACACGGCCACGGACTTGTACGTGGCGGTGGAGGTGGCGGACGAGGCTATTATCGACGATCCGGAGCAGAGCTGGGAGGACGATGATGTGGAGCTGTTCTTCGACGGGGACCGGGTCAGCAATGACCTGGCGGTGGGCAATGCGAATGCCGAGGGGGGGCACTTCTGGGTGGATGCGGGAGGGGTGGATGCGGGAGGGGAGGGCCTGGAGCGGGGGGTGGCCTGGTTTTCGGCGGTGAATACCCGCACGGGGGGGGGGGTGGCTGAGTTCCGCATCCCGTTGGCCAGCCTCGACACCGAGGACGGGCCAGGAGTGAGGGCTCCCGGGGCTGGGGATACGATGGGGTTCAACATCACCGTCGGGGATGGGAGAGCGACTGGGGCCGGCTGCACTTGAGCGCCTCGCCCGCCCCGCCCCTGGTGGTGGTCTCTCCCAATGGCAGCGAGGAGTGGGGCGGGGGCACTGCACACCAGATCCGCTGGGTGGCAGAGCCGGGGATCGAGAATGTGCGGATCGAGTACTCCACGGATGATGGCAGCACCTGGACCTCGATCATCTCCAGCGCGCCCAATACGGGGTCTTATGCCTGGGCCGTACCCGAGGAGGTTTCGCCTGTGGCGCGGGTGCGGATCTCAGACGCGGCAGATGGCGAGCCAGTGGATGTGAGCGACTGGCCCTCTGTCATCCGCCCGTACCTGGCCCCGCTGGTGAACTGGGTCAGCCACCATCGTCCCACGGTCTTTCCCCAGGAGCTGTTGACCATCACCGCCCAGGTATCGCCCACGGAGGCCCCGGTCTCGCAGGTGGGGGCGCTGATCTACCGGGACGAGTCCCCGGTGGTAGAGGTCGTGTTGGAGGACGACGGGGTCGCGCCGGACGAGGTGGCAGGGGATCAGATTTACAGCGGGCAGTGGTCCACCGCGCAGGTGGGCGGTTATCGGATCAACCTGCTGGCCGAAGACAGGGAGGGCATCCAAGGGGTGCGGGAGTATGCGGATTTCTTTACCGTGGCCCACACCATCCTCTCGTTCCCGGATAATATGATGATCTCGCCGGAAGGCCTGTCTGGGGTCCGCATCCCGCTGCTGCTGGAGGACGATGGCAGCGGGCGCCTGAACCAGGGCTTCCTGTCCGCCCAGTTCGGCATCCAGATGCAGGGGAACAGCATGATTCCCAGCCAGATAGATACCAGCTTTGAAGGCACCCGCCTGGAGGGTCAGAGCTTCTCCTCAGCGGTCAATGCCTTTCCTGGCGGGCGGCTCGAGGTGGCGCTGGCCAATGCGGCGCCCCTGCACCTATCGTCCACCCCGGGACCGGCGCAGCAGGTGCTGACCTATGTGGACACTGACCTGGAACTGGTCAATCCCGGAGGGTATTTCTACCTGTATGTGACCCGGGCGCTGTTCGACGAAGACGCCGACAGCGTAAGTATCTCCTGCTGTGGAGGGGTGACGCTGGGGCGGGGGGACGTGGACCTCAGCGGGGGGATCGAGAGCTTCGACGCTTCCCTAGCTTTGATGCACAGTGTGTACAACATCGACTTGAACTGGGCAGGTAATCCACTCAATGATCCTGTAGAGAGTCAATATGGATTCACCGTTCCCAACCTCGCCTGGCTGCAGGCCGATGTCACCGGGCAGCTGGGGGTGACAGCCTTTGACGCCGCCCTGATCCTGCGGCATGAGGTGGGCCTGATCACCCACTTCCCGGCAGAGGAGGGGTACTACCGGCTGTGGGACCCGCCCCCAGGGTGGTGGAACCCGCCGGCGCCGGCTGCTCCCAAACCAGTGGCTGCGGCAACTGCACCCCTGCACAAGGTGGTGCACGCGGGTCCTGTAGAGGAGGAAGAGGAAGAGGTGGTGGTGCCCGTTGAGATCGATGGGATGGAGGGGATCCTGGCGGGCAGCTTCGTGCTGCGCTACCAGCCGGAGCGGCTGCAGGTAGTGGAGGTGCGCAAAGGGCCGCTGACTGCTGACTATATATTGATGCACCACGTGGGCGGTGACGCGGTGCGCGTGGCCTTTGCCGGGGCGCAGTGGCCGCAGGGAGGGGGCAGGCTGGCGGAGGTGGTGTTCCGCCGCCAGCGAGGCAGGGGAGTTGAGTTGGGGCCACTGGCGCTGAGCGAGGTGCAGTTGAACGAAGGAGAGGTGCAGGTGGAGGTGGAGGAGTCACTCTCTCGGTCGGTTTCGCACTTGCCCCAGGCCCTGGCGCTGCAGCCGAATTACCCGAACCCCTTCAACCCGAGCACGGCAATCCGCTACGAGATGCCGGCAGGGGCACCGGTAGAGGTGAGCATCTACAATCTGGTGGGCCAGCGGATACGCATTATGGGGAAGGGGGGGCAGGGGGGGGGGTACCACCAGGTGGTCTGGGACGGGCGGGATGAGGCGGGGAAGGAGGTGTCGACCGGGATATATCTGTGTCGGTTGGAGACCGGGGGACATACCTTGGTGCGCAAGATGCTGCTGGTCAAATAGCATCACCACCTGAACAGGTCCTTCCTGCCAGCAGGCAGGGTTTGATCTAGGAGTCGATCCAATGAGATCGTTGCGCAATTCCTGGCTGGTAGCAAACTTGGTCGGGGGACTGGTCCTCCTCTTGCTAGATCAGCCCAAGGCAGTG
>JACPJE010000232.1 GCA_016187725.1 Candidatus Latescibacterota bacterium | reverse complement strand
CTGATGTCCCGTGGCCCACGCGCTTGCCTGCCTACGCATCGCCGATTCCGTTACCAAAACCGGCGCAAGGCTGGCTACCAGCCTGCCGGGCTCAGCCTTGGCTGGGTAGGACTTGCACCTACTGGACCGCTAACCGAATTTCATAAAGGCTTCGCCTCCTTTATTCCTTTCAGACCAGCATTGCCTGGCCGCTCCTCGTGATGTACTGACTATTGTGGATAACCATTTTTTGAAGCGATCCCACAAAACCAAAGGAGCGGACCTTCAGCAAACTGCGGCATTCCACCCGCGGCCCCGCACTGCGGGCGCTGGTAGGCGAGGTGACCCCCGCCCCGTAAGCAGATGGCCAAAGCAAAGAAGCGGTCCACCCGCCGGCCCCTGACCGCCACCGAGGCGCATCTGTGGACCTGCCTGCGGGCCTTCCATCAGGGCCACCGCGCGGGGATCTCCCCCGCGACCCTGGCCAGCCAGTTGGGCCTCTCCCAGCGGCGGCTGGGCGCGGCCCTCACCGCCCTGGTCAAGATCCACGGCAAGCCCATCTGTAGCCACCCAGACCACGGCGTCTTTGTGATCCGTGATACCCAGGATGCCGCCCTCGCCCAGCGCTGCCGGGTCGGTCACTTCACGCCGGGGAGGTAGCCGGCCTCTTTTTGTTTGTCACAGACCACCCTCCCTGCTATATTGGGCGCAAAACAGGTTCTCAGGGAGCCGCGCCCATGTCCACCCTCGTCCGCCTGTCCTTCTTCGCCCCGTCGGCCCAGTTAGACGACTTCGCCGCCCTCTACGATCACCAGCTCGTGCCCCTACTCCGTTCCCACGGCCTCGAAGCCGGCATCTCCGACGACCGCCCCTATGTGGCCGGGGTGTTCAGCCGGCTCTTTGCCGTGGAGAGCCCCACGTCCCTGATCCACACCCAGCAGGCCCTGCGCCTTGACCCGGCCTGGCAAAGCAACCTCAAGGCCCTGGAGGACCGGCTGGGCGTGTCAGTGCGCCATCACCTGGGGATCTACTCCACGCCGGCAGGAGAGGGGCAGGTGAAGGAGGCCGGCCCCGGTCGCCGGCAGGAACTGTGGCATACCCTCAGCGTGGCCGACGGCCTGGGCTCCCCCCTGATCAGCGAGTTCCTGCTGGACCGGGAGGGCCGGCTGTGGATCGGCACTTGGGATGGCTTGAGCTGCTTCGACGGAGCGCAGTTCATCAACTACACCCAGGCCGATGGCCTCCCCGGTCCCAAGGTGCGCTCCCTGGCCCAGGACCTGGAGGGGAATCTGTGGGTGGGTACCGGGGGCTTTATCGACAGCACCGGCTGGGGTATGTGTCGCTTCGATGGCCACGAGTGGGTCAGCTTCACCGAGGCCGATGGTCTGGCCGGCGACTGGGTCAGCGCCCTGGCCGTGGACCCGCAGGGGCGGGTGTGGCTGGCCACGGACAAGGGCGTAAGCTGCTTCGATGGGCAGCGCTTCACCACCTACACCGCCCAAGAGGGGCTGTCGCATGACTACACCTGGTCCTTGCTGGTGGACCAGCAGGGGGTGCTGTGGGCTGGCTCCTACTATGGGGTGAGTCGCTGGGAGGGGGAGCAGTTCGTGCGTCTGGGTCTACCGCTGGGCACCCCCAGTTGCCCGGTGGAGAAGGTGGAGGGGCTGCTGGTGGACCGGCAGGGGGTCTTGTGGGTGGGCCTGAGCGACGGGGTGGCCTGCTGGGACGGCCAGGAGTTTACCCGGCTGAGCCAGGATTGCGAAGGCAAGCGGATCGTGGAGGATGCCCAGGGTCAGATCTGGTGGACGACCTATGCCTCGGGGGTGTGCTGCTGGTCCCAGGGCCGGACGCGGCAGTTCGACACCACCAACGGGCTGGCCAACAACCAGGTGGTGGCCCTGGCGGCCGATCAGGAGGGTCAGGTGTGGGCCGGCACCCAGGGGGGCGGGATCTGCCGCTATGAGGGGAACCGGTTCTTCACCCTGACCACCCGGGAGGGGCTGGCCGACAGCGGGTTGTACACCCTGAAGGAAGACAGCAAGGGCCGGCTGTGGGTGGGCACCTTCCGGGGGGTGAGTTGCTGGGACGGGCAGGGCTTCACGCTGCTCAACATCGACACCGGCACCGACCAATGGCGCAACGCGGCCATGGCCATCCACGACGACCAGCAGGGCGGCCTATGGTTTGTCACCTTCCGAGGGGAGGTCAAGCACTACGACGGCCAGGAAGTGGTCACCCTGCTTCGCAGCGAGGGCAGGAACAGCTACAAACACACCGGGCGGTCGATGGTCGAAGACCGGCAGGGCCGGCTGTGGTGTGCCACGGGGGAGCCGGGGTTGTTTTGCTACGATCAGGAGCAGTGGCGCACCTACACCCAAGCGGACGGGTTGGTGGAGGACGATGTGCGGGCCATTGGCCTGGACCGGCAGGGGCAGGTCTGGTTCGCCACCGCCCATGGGGGCGTGAGCCGGTATGACGGGCAGCAGTTTGCCACCATGACCACGGGGGAGGGCCTGGGCCATGCGGCCGGCCGGGTGATCCTGGAGGACCGGCAGGGTCGGCTGTGGTTTGCCACGGACGGGGGCGGCGTGAGTCGGTGGGATGGGCATCAGTTCAGGCGGTACACCACCGCAGAGGGGCTGGCCTACGACCGGGTGTTTGCCATCATGGAGGACGCACAGGGCCGGTTATGGTTCGGGACGCAGGGCGGTGGGGTGAGTATCTACGATGGGCAGGTGTTTCAGACTCTGTCCACCCAGGATGGGCTGGCCAATGACGCAGTACAGGAGATCGTCCGCACCCGGCAAGGGCAGGTCTGGGTTGCCACCGAGGGGGGCATCACCCGCTATCAGCCAGCGAAGCAGCCCCCCGGAGTGCGGCTGACGCAGATCACCGCAGACCGGCCCTATGCACCCACCGGGCCGCTCAGCGTCTCCCATTCCCAAGGACTGATCCGCTTCGAGTTCCAGGGCAAGAGCTTCACCAGCCAGCCAGACCGGCTGGTGTACCGCTACCGGCTGGAGGGCCACGATCCGGACTGGAAGACGACCCGAGCGCGCCGGGTCGAGTACCTCTATGTGCCCCTGGGGGAATACACCTTCGAGGTGCAGTCCGTGGACCCGGATCTCAACTACTCCGCGCCGGCCACCGTGAAACTGGAGGTGGTGCCCGACCCGGAGGTCGAGGCGCTGCAGGCCACGGTCAGCAATATGGGCGGCAAGGGGAAGTTTGTCGGCACCAGCCCGGTGATGGTGGAAGCGATGGAGCAGATGCGGCGGGTGGCCGACACCGACCTGACGGTGCTGATCCTGGGGGAGACCGGCACGGGCAAGGGCCTGGCCGCCCAGTATGTGCACTACTGGAGCCGGCGCCAAGGCGCGCCCTTCATCGCCGTCAACTGCGGGGCCATCCCCCAGGGTCTGGAGGAGAGCGAGTTGTTCGGGTATGAGAAGGGCGCCTTCACCGGGGCGGACCATCTCAAGTTGGGCAAGGTAGAACTCGCCAGGGGCGGCACGCTGTTTCTCGATGAGATCGGCGACCTGCCGCCCACGGTGCAGACCAAGCTCCTGCACCTGGTGCAGGAGCACACCTTTGAGCGGGTGGGCGGCACCCAGGCCCTCGAAGCACCAGCGCGGATCATCGCCGCCACCAACCGCGATCTGGTGGTCATGGTGCGCGAGGGCACCTTCCGTGCCGACCTGTACTTCCGCCTCAAGGTGTACGAGGTGCATCTGCCGCCCTTGCGGGAGCGCAAGGAGGATATCGCGGCCCTGGCCGCGCAGTTTATCGAGCCCATCGCCGTTCACCTGGCCAAGCAGATCCGGCCCCTTTCCCCGCGCATCCTGGAACTGCTCCACGCCTACCCCTGGCCCGGCAACGTGCGCGAGCTGGAGCATGTGCTACAGCGGGCGGTCATCGTCTGCCAGGGACCCGAGATCCGGCCCAGCGACCTGGCCCTGGGTGAACTGGGGGCGCTGCTGCCCGACCCATCGCACGCCAACGGCCAGGCCGATGGCAACGGCCAGGTGTACCTGATGGAGGAGATCGAGCGGCGGCATATCCAGAGTGTGCTGGAGAAGACCGGATGGAAGATCGAAGGGGCGAAAGGAGCGGCGGGACTGCTGGGGATGGCGCCCTCGACGCTGCGAAGTAGGATGCAGAAGCTGGGGATCAGCAGGGGGTAACCAGGATGGGGGGGCCGTATGACTTGGTGGTCTTCGATGTAGGTGGGGTGCTGGTCCAACTGACCGGCATGTCACAGTTGATCGAGTGGACCGGGTTGAGCCCGGACGAACTGCGGGAGCGCTGGTTGGGGATGGAGGCGGTCCGGGCGTTTGAGTCTGGTTTCCTGACCTATGAGCAGTTCGCACCACAGGTCATCGCGGAATTGAGGATACCGCGCTCAGTGGAGGATTTTCGGCTTGAGATGGCAGGTTGGATGAGGAGCCCTTTTCCGGAGGCGGAGGAACTCGTCCGGGCAGTGGGACGCCGGCACACGGTGGCATGTCTGTGCAACATGAACCCCGTGCAATGGCAGGCGGTCAGAGATCAACTCGGCATCGGGGCGCTATTCGAGAACCAGTTTGTCTCGTACGAGTTGGGAATGGTGAAGCCGGATCTGCCCATCTACCAGCATGTCGCCGAAAGGATGGGGGTGCCATCCGAGCGGGTGGTGTTTTTCGATGATTCGCGCCCGAACATAGAGGGGGCGCAGCGCGCTGGGTGGAGTGCGTACCTGGTGAGGGGTACCCAGGAACTGAAACAGCGGCTGGTGTTGCTGGGCCTGTTATGAGCCGGTACGCTCGTTCCGCATCCAAGGGCACAACCACTTGAAACCCATTCTCCTGTTTGATCTGGGTGACACGCTGGTGGGTTATTACCAGCGGGAGGAGTTTCCCCCCATACTCCACGAAGCCCTCCAAGGGGCTAAACAGGCGATTCAGGAGGTGGGTCTTCCTACTCCTGCTGATCGCGAGATCGCCCGCCGAGCAGCCCTTGAGAACCATGAGGCCAGGAACTACCGGGTCCGGCCTCTGGAGCAAAGGCTCCTCCGCATCTTCGGGCTTGGGACCAGCGAGACCGACGGGGTGCTGCTTCTGGCGATGTGCCGTGCCTTCCTAAAACCGATCTTCGCGGTGGCCACCGTTTATCCCGATACCCTTCCTGCGCTGAGCACCTACCGGAAGCAGGGCTATAGCGTTGGCATCCTCTCCAACAGTCCTTGGGGAGCCCCTGCGGCGCTGTGGCAGGAAGAGTTGACGCGCCACGGCCTGAGTAAGCTGTGTGACCGGGCCATCTTCTGCACCCAGGTGGGTTGGCGGAAGCCGGCCCAGCCGATGTTCCGCCTGGCCCTGCGCCGCTTTGCCTGTCGGCCCCAGGACTGCCTGTTTGTGGGGGATCAGCCAAAGTGGGATATCCTGGGCGCCCGTCGTGCGGGAATGTTTCCGGTACTGATTGACCGGAGGGGTCGGGCTAACGAGTCCTTCGATCCCTGCATTCGCTCGCTTCCGGAGTTGGGAGAGATCCTGAAGCGATGGCCGACGGCGCACTTTGCCCCCACGCACCAGGGAGCTGACAGTTGATGATCTCTATCGAACTCCTCCGACACGGCCACCCCGAATGGGGTCCGGGCAGGATTGCGGTGGACGATCCCGAACTCAGCGAGCTGGGCAAAGCTCAGGCAGAGCGGGCTGCCGTGAGCCTGGCCAGGAAACCCTTTGATCAGGTCTTCGTGAGCCCCCTCACCCGGGCGTTGCAGACCGTGCGGCCACTCACTGCGCGGTTGGGGATTCAGCCGCAGGTACTGCCCTGGCTGGCCGAACTGGGACATCCCGCGTTTGCCGTCAGCCGCAGGTACTGCCCTGGCTGGCCGAACTGGGACATCCCGCGTTTGCCGGCGAGGGCATGGACAAGGTGGATGCCTTTTTCCGGCAGGCGACGCTGCGCCCGCCGGATGCCTGGTGGGACGGGCTGCCGGGAGGAGAATCCTTCCGAGATTTTACAGCGCGGGTGCAGACCGGGATGGTCCAATTGCTAGCCGGCTATGGAGTCATGCCCTTCGATCACAGCGGGCACCGCCTTTGGCGTACCCCGGAGCAGGAGTTGCGGCTCCTGTTTGTCGCCCACGTCGGCACGGGCGGGGTCATGCTTTCGTATCTGCTCGATACGGCAGTGGTGCCGTGGATCTACACGCGCTTCAACCTGGGGTATGCGGGGCTGTGGTGTGTCGAGACTGCACCGCTGGCAGACGGAGTGGTCTGGTCGCTGCGCTCCTTCAATGCCTGTGACCATCTGAAGGGACTTCCCGATTCACCTGGGTGAATCGAGCACGGAAGCAGGTTGAACCGGAAGTGCCCATACCGATCCTGGGAAGGTTATGGCCATTCTCATTCACGTCAGCGTCGTCCTTCGCCGGCAGCCAGGTGTGAAGGGAGTCCAGAAGACCGCACACGAAGATCGATGACAGCGCAACCCATCACCGCTGCGGAGTTCGAGGAAAGGTTGTCCGCGCTTTGCCGGAGCGCTGGGGGAGCGGTTTTCCCCAGGCGACCCCGCGACCGGCACATTCTTTTCCGCAGCGCAGTACAATCCCTCGACACCGGGAGAGACTACGCGGAATTGCAGTTGAACACCGCCTTGCGGGAGTGGTTGGCCGGTGTGGGATCGGGCTTGGGCATTGACCATGTCACCTTTCGGCGGTACTTGGTCGATGAAGGATATCTTGTCCGCAATGCCAGCGGCAGCCAGTACGAGGTCCGTCCCTCGGCCAGAGGGCAGGTGGAGTTCGCCCCGGAGGTTGCAGCGGTGGATTCGGCTGCCGTGGTCCGCGCCGCCCAGGAACAGGCGGCCGAACGAAAACGCCGGCAAACGGGGCCGGCCGTCACCTGACAAGGACGGTGCCATGAAAATCGCCGGTTTGCGCAGCCCCCTTTGGCCGGATGCTGGACAAGATCCGGGTCCACGCCCGAGGCGCGCTCCCCCCGGACTACAACCGGGGCACCGGCTTCGATGACCGTTGTTGCACCTTCCTCGGGATCGAGTACCAGGCGCTTGCCCAGAGGGTTTTGTCGACTTTTGCAGTGAAATTTTGATCATTTTGGGGTTGCGGACCGTAGCGCAAAGACCTGAAGCCGTCGGGATACGCTTGCCTCTCACGGTCGATTCGAAAGACTTCATCGACGGGGTAGGAGCAGGAAGGGACTGGGGTGGCTGGCACCCTTCAGAGGGGGCTGTTTCGACGACTAGGCCACGGGCCTCCGGATTTCCATAGGAACCCTGAAGTCCGCGAAACAAAGGTGGATTTGGCCGGCCAATCCTCACGGATTGGCCGGCTTTATTTTTTTAAGTTCACGTTTTCCGGGCTAGCAGATCTTATATAATGCCAGTTCGGAAAAGCCCCATCGAGGAGGGTCTTCTTGCCAGCTAGCGCCCAATCAACCGCCGAAGCCATGGACCAGTATGGCCCCTTGGTCCTCAGGATTGCCTGGCGCGTTCTGCCAGACCCCGACGAGGTCCAGGATATCTACCAAGAGACCTTCCTACAATTCCACGCCTCTACTGCCCAGGGAGCACGGATCGAGCACCCCAAAGCCTGGCTGTGCCGCACGGCCCTGAATGCGGCCCTCAAGCGCCAGCAGCAGCACCGCCGGCAGGCCGGCGATGAAGTGCCCGAGCAAGTCGGCGATGGGGCCAAGGAGATCGAGCAGGCCCTGCTGGTGCAAAAAGTGCGCGAACTGACCGCCGACCTGCCCGACCGCCAGCGCGAGGTCTTTGTGCTGCGCAATTTCGAGGGCTTGCCCTTCGCCGAGATCGGTATCCTGCTCCAATGCACCGAGGAAAGTGCCCGCGCCAATGAATACAAAGCCCTGCAAAAGATCCGTGCCTGGATGGACGGATCGCGGAGGATATGAGCCATGATCCAGCAGAACGAATTCGAAAACCGCCTGAGCGATTACCTGCGAGGTGAGTTGCCTACGGACCAGCGCCGGGAAGTAGCGGCGTATATCGAGCAACATCCCGAAAGCCTGGAGTCCATTGAAGCTATACAAGAGATCCTGCCGCTGGCTTCCCAGGTGCGCCAGGGCCAGCCGCCCGAGGGGCTGCTGGAGCAGGCCAGAACCGGGGTATTGGCCCGGCTGGAGCAACCCCCAAAGATCGTCCCGCTGAAAGGCCGGCGCTGGTCGGCCTGGTTGAGGCCGGTCTATCTGTCAGGCGTGGCCGCGTTGCTGGCGGTCGTCACGGCGGGGCTCTTCTGGCAGCAGACCCGCTCGGGGGCCCTGGCGGATGTGGCAGAGAAGATGAAACAGTTGAAGTCCTTCCGCGTGGACGGCTGGATTCTGGGTGCAGACGGCACCCGCATCCAGTACCGGCAGTGGCTGCAATCGCCGTCCACCTTCCGGGCCGAGGTGGGGGAGGGTGCTGGGCAACGGGTGGTGGTCTCAGATGGCACCCGGAAGTGGATCCAGGTTCCTGGAGGTACGGTCTACCAGGAGCCCATGCGCCAGCGAGAGGCCCGCACCACCGAAGAAATCGGCGCCCTACTGTACCTGAATGATCTGGTGGCAAAGCAACTCGAAGCCGAGGCCTATCGCTTTGGCCGAGAGGATCTGGGAGAGACCGTCCGCTTCACGATCCAATACCCTGCCTCTCTGGGAAGTGGACCCTCGGACCAGCAACTCCAGGTGGAGGTGGATAAGGACACTTGGCTGCCCCGGCGTATCGTCTTTTCGTGGCAGCAGCAGGGCGAATGGCAGGTGCTCAGCGAACTGGAATACGGCGATTACAACGCCGATTTCCCCGCCGCACTGTTCCAGCTGGCATCGGGCTCCCAGGAGGTACCAGTGCCTTCGGAATTGCTGGAAGCCCTTTGGTATGAGCGATCCATCAGCACTCTTTTTGCCCTGTTCCCAGTCAGCCCGGTGCCGGCAGGGGGGCTGGAAATACTCACTGGCCCGGTAGATGAACGAGGCAAGGGTTCCTCGGGGATGAGCGAGGTCACCCAGGGCGGAGTCGCCCGGTGTGAGTTCCACAACCATGCCCTACGGGAGATCGTGCGGGTGCTCACCGGGATGCCGGCAGAGATCCCCGACTCAGCGCTGGCGCAGCAGACCTTCACCCTCAAGATCAACTACCTCGAAAAACTGCCCTGGCAGAAGTTGATGGCGGGGGTGGGACCAACCCTGGGGGTGCGCGCCCAGCTTGTCCGGCGCCAGACCACCCGGACCCGTTTCACCTTTGTCCAGGATGGCAGGGTGTTTCCGGTGAAAACCCACTGGTGGGGTGGAAGGTCGTTGCGGGTCAGCGCACAGGACCATGTGTCGCACTACACCTTCGAAGGGGTGAAAATGACCGATATGCTTTTCAATCTCTTCCGCAACTCCCGCGGCACTAACTTCAACCCGGACCTCGACACCTTGGTGTACCGCTGGGACGGGCCGCCAGCCCAGAACCCCTTTGCCAGTGACGTGGACCTGGAGTTCAAATCCTCCGGAACCTGGGAGGAGAACGCCCCCAGGTTGCAGGAGAAATTCGGCGTGCGCCTAGAGCGTATTTCCGAGCCCCTCACCTATGAAGCATTGGTTCTGACGCCAAACACGGAGGTCGATCGATGAGTTTTCGCACCCTTTGGATGAGGCCCCTGATCTTTTGGTCGGGACTGTGCGCGGTGCTTTTTTCTGCGATGGCGGCAATGGCGGGCCAAGTCACCTGGAGTGACAGCGCGGAACTGCGCTACAAAGACACCCTCCTTGGGCGGGTCGAGGCCACGATTGAGGACGGCTGGTTACACGCCAGACGCTTCGAAGGAGATGGGGAACTGCTGTGGCATATCGTCCTGGGACAGGCGCGGGGCGAGGAACCTCCCACGGTGACCGCAGAGGGCGGGTTTGAGGTGCGCCATGCCAACAACCGCTACTTTGTGCGTGACAGCGGGGAGCGGATCAGTTGCGTACACGAAAGACTGGCGGTGGGGACCTTTGCCGGCATTGACACCCTGTTTCTATCCGGTGCCGAGAATGGTGGGACCCCGAGCGGAGGGGGTAGTCGCGGGGAAGTAGGCATCGGGTTGCGCAAGAAGGAGAACTGGGCCTGGATCTTGGTCGGGCCAGCAGCGGCAAAACAGCAGTTCCTGGCCCCTATCGCAGCCATACGTCTGGCGCCCATGCTCCTGGTGCCGGAAAAGACGCGCATCGGCGCAAGTGGGAGAGGTGATGTCGAGTACATCCGCGATGAGGCCAGTATAACCGACGACGGGGAATTCCTCCAGGCGCGCTATGTCACCTTTGCCGAAGCCGAGGCAGAAAGGAATAGGCGTGAGCTGGCTCAAGGCACCCGGCCTCCCGAGTTGGACGGGCAGCGGTGGATAAATCTACCCTCTGGCCACGAGTACGAATACAAGGAAATCGGCTGGCTCCAGGGGAGGGTGATCCTCCTGGACTTCTGGGCCACCTGGTGTGGTGCCTGTGTGGAGAAGCTGCCCTATGTCCAAACACTTCATGAGAGATACGCTGGCCAGGGCCTGGTGGTCATCGCCGTGCACTCGGCAATCAACAACGGTGCTGTGGATGCCTTTCTGGCCGAGCACCAGTACACCATGCCGGTGATCCTGGATACCGGCGAAACGGCCCGTCGTTACGGCGTGGAAGGGATCCCCCAATACGTGTTGATCGGCAAGGACGGCAACCTGGTGTTTTCAGGGTTGCACCACGATCCTCCCACGGAAACAGAGATCGAGGCCCTGCTGAAAGCTGCTGGCTCCTGATCGGCCCGCAGAGGGGGCAGCCTGCTCAGGCCAGCCCACCGGGGCTTCGCCCCCGTGGGCGCCCGGCTCTTCGCAGACTGCCCCTGGGTAAACCTGGCACTGGGCAGCGTGCTTCGGGCAGCCCACTCCGGCCTATTCGGCCTCAGTGGGCACCCGCCCTCGCACCCTGCCCAGTGGGGGCTGCTGGTTGGCGGAGGGGCCGGCTGGGTATTCGTGCCGGCGAATAAGTATTCAGCGAGGCCCTTGTTTTCGACCCTGAGTTCACCCGCCTCTGTTGCTGATCGGCGATTGTGGGGTGTTTGTGGGCTTCGCCGCTTGACCTGGATTATCGGTAACGGCGCATGGCGGGAGTCTGGAAGGTTGTTTTCTGTCCATCGAATTAGGGCAACCCCACTGGCGCGGCTTCCCGACATTCTGCATATTAAGACGAAGTTTGGGCCGTTATCGGCCCGGCTTTGAACCGCTTAGTTATACGGTCCAGGTGGCGGATGTCGGCGAGTACAATGCCGGCTCCGGAGAATAGGGAAGGCAGTGAAAATCTGCCGTGGTCCCGCCACTGTGACCGGCTGACGGGTGTAGATAGCCCGCCATTTCCGCTGCACGGACTTTTGAAGGGTCCGACCCACTGGTCCTTTGTGGACTGGGAAGGGGCAGCTGGAAAAGCGCCGGAAGCCAGGAGACCTGCCCGGACTGTAGGTGAAGACAAACCTTCGGAAGAAAGGTGCGTCACCGGTGCAGGGTACTGGTGGTACACCCCGCTCTCTTTTAAGGTCGGGGTTTTTCGTTTCTCTCTCCCTCTCCCTCCTGCTCTTCCTGGTGCATGGCACCAGACCTGCCGGCGCCATGGTGCATGGTATGGTCCTGGACGCCAGTACCGGTACGCCCGTTTCTGGTGCCTTGATCCATGCCATCGGCACTTTGGAGCAATCCCACCAAACACAGAGCGACAGTTTAGGGGCTTTCCGCCTCGATTTGCCGGTCGGTAATTGGAAAATCAAGGTCGAACGCCTGGGCTATGCGCCCCTGCGCCAACAGCTCGATCTGACCGGCGACCTCACCCTCGAACTGCGCTTGCCCCCTCTGCCCTTGCGCATGGGCGAGATGGTGGTCCTCGCACGCCGGCCAGGTGAAGGCGACCACACTCCCGCATTTGTAGAGCGTATTTCCGTGGAGGCGGCCTCCCGGCTCGGCACCGACCTCCCTCAGCTTCTCGACGGGGCCGTCGGCGTGCAGGTGCGCCGCTACGGAGGGCTGGGTAGCTTCAGCACCGTGTCCATTCGCGGTTCCACGGCCGAACAGGTCCAGGTCTTCCTGGACGGCGTGCCGCTCAACCAGGCCCTGGGCGGCGGCGTGGACCTGGGCGAGTTGTCCCTCTCGGGGGTCGAAAGCATCGAGGTCTACCGCGGTGCCGTGCCGGCCCGGTTTGGCGGCAACAGCATCGGTGGGGTTGTCAACATCCGCACCCGCCGGCCCGGCGAGGCTTCCTCGTTGCGCCTGCATGCCGGGGGCGGCTCTTTTGCCACCCGTCAGTTCAGTGCCACGACCAGTGGTACCTGGAAGAACTTCGAGTTGATGGGCCTGAGCGCCTACAACGCCAGCCGCAACGATTTCCGCTTCCTCGATGACAACGGCACCGAGTACAACCTCCATGACGACGCCTGGACGCGCCGAGCCAACAGCGACTTCCGTTCCCTGAACGGCCTGGTCAAAATGGCGCGTTCCTGGGGCAGGAGTCATCTACTGGCCCATACCACCCTGGGCTTGAGCCAGCGCGGCATCCCCGGCATCAGCAATAATCAGGCGCTCCACACCCGCTACGACACTTGGAACAACCTCTCAGAACTCGAACTCTTCGGCCCGCTCGCCTCGTGGGCACG
>JACPJE010000211.1 GCA_016187725.1 Candidatus Latescibacterota bacterium | reverse complement strand
TGTGGTCTTCCTGCCAGATCTGGCCGGCAGTCAGCGCCTGATCGGCGATCTGGAGATCGTCCCGCCGGTGCTCACCCCCAATGGCGACGGGATCAACGACCAGGTGCAGATCCGTTTTGCCCTGTTCAAAGTGGAGGGGGGCCAGGTCAGGGTGCGCATCTTCGACCTGGCCGGCCGGCAGGTGGCGTACCTGTCAGACCCAGGGGGCAAGGATCGGCGGGTATTCACCTGGACGGGCCGCGATCAGCAGGGAACCTTGGTCCCTCCCGGCGTGTACGCCTGCCATATCGACATCGGGGCCGAGTCTGGAGCAGACACGATCGTGCGCACCCTGGCAGTGACCTATTGAGCGAATTGCCATGACCCTTCCCGCCGCCCGTCGGCAGCAGTGGATCATCTCCCCCGCCGGCGATCTGTTCTTCTTCATCGGCACCCCCTTCCTGTGCCTGATCGCCCTGCTGCCGCTGCGCAGCTTCTTCGATTCCCAGAGTATCGCCTTCTACGCCCTGGCCCTGTTTGCCACCGGTCATCACCTGCCCGGGTTCATGCGCGCCTATGGGGACCGCGACCTCTTTGCCACCTTCAAGGAGAAATTCGCCGTCGCCCCGCTGATCGTGCTGGCAGTGGTGGCCTATGCCCAGTTCCACACCCTGCACGGCCTGTTCATGATGGTGCTCTTGTGGGAGATCTGGCACCTGTTCATGCAGCACTACGGGATCATGCGGATCTACGATGCCAAGAACCGCATCTTTTCCAGACTTGATGCCCGCCTGGACTGGCTGCTCTCTGCCTGCGCCTTTACCGCGGTGGTGGTGTACAGCCCCGAGTACTTTCACCGCATTCTGGACCACAACCAGAAGGTGGGCCTGCCCTTTTTGTCAGTGGCACAGACGCAGGCCTTCAAGCAGGCGCTGCTCTATTTCACCTTGGGGGTGGGGGCGGCGTACGCGGGCAACCTCTTCCGCCGCTGGCGCACCGGACAGGGCCTCAGCCTCCCCAAAGTGGCGGTGATGGCCACCACGCTCTTCCTCATCTACTACGCCTGGGTTTACATCGGCGACCTGGTGATCGGGTACGCGGCCTTTGCGGTCTTTCACGACATCCAGTACTTCGCCATCGTCTGGGTCTACAACCACAATCTGGTCAAGAAGCAGGCCGGCGCCACCCCCCTGCTCAAAGCTTTTTTCTCCACCCGCTCCCTGCCTATACTCGCCCTGTACGTGCTGGTCTGCTTTGCCTATGGCAGCATCAATATGCTGGAGGGATTCCTCAGCTCGGGGCGGGCCATTCAGCTGGTGGAGGTCTTCGTCATCACTTCGACCCTGCTGCACTACTACTTCGACGGCTTCATCTGGAAGCTCAGGGAGCGCAAGCACCAGCTGAACCTGGGTATAGAAGGCGGAGCGGGAATCGAGCTGAGGAGCGCGGGGCGGAGCTGGACCGGTTATGTGCGCGAGACTGGCCGGCAGTTGCTGTATTTCGCCGCGCCGGTCCTGGCGCTGGCCCTCTTTCAGTTCTACTGGCCGGCAGGTGAAGCCGAAGCCAGGGAGAAAATGGTCCAGCTCTTCCCCGAGTTGCCCGACGCGCACAACAACCTGGGGGTGCTGTTGGCCCGGCAGGGAAATCTCGCCGAGGCGATGGACGAATATCAGCGAGCCCTGAGCCTTGACCCGCGCACCTACGAGGCCCACAAGAACGCCGGGGTGCTCTATGCCCAGCAGGGAGATCTGGAAGCGGCGCACCGCCATTACCAGCAGGCCATTGAGCTCAAGCCCCGCTATGTGGAGGCACTCAATGCCCAGGGCCTGGTGCTGATGGAGCGCGGCCAGCTCGACTCGGCAGAGGCGCGGTTCAGGGAGGCCGTCGCTGAATTCGAGTACGCGCCGGCCTACAACAACCTGGGCGGCGCCTGTATGCAGCAGGGCAAATACCTGGAGGCGATTCAGGCGTACCGGCAAGCCGTGGCCCTGGATGACCGCGATCCGCGGCACCACTTCAATCTGGGGCTGGCCTTGCAGAAGGCCGGCCAGGAAGTGCAGGCCATCCCGGCCTTTGAGCGGACCATCGCCCTGGAACCGCGCTACGCCAAGGCCTATCTGAGCCTGGCGATTTCCTACCAGCGCGAGGGAAGGCGCGACCAGGCCCGCCAGGTGCTCCAGCAGCTCCTCGCAATGGAGCCGGACAACGCCGCTGCCGCGCAGTTGCTGGGCCGGTTGTAATCTTCTACCCCAACAGAAGGACCGTATATGCGCAACCTCGCAGCAGGTCTGTTCGCCGTTCTGGTCCTGGTCTTGAGCGCCCAGGCCCAAAATCCGCCGGCCAGGGTCGAGATGAGACCCAATTATCAGAGCTGGGGCTGGGATGCCCTGGTGCTGGAGAACGGCCTGATCACCCTGGCCGTGGTGCCGCGCATCGGCGCGCGGGTGATGCAGTACGACCTGGGCCCGCACCACTCGATGTTTGTCAACGAGGCAGAGTTGGGGGAATTCTACGAGCCGAAACCAGACTCGATCTGGCACAATTACGGCGGGTACAAGAACTGGCCCGCGCCCCAGGACCGCTGGAACTGGCCACCGCCGCCCATCCTGGACGGGGCGACCTGCGAGGCCAGGATCGCGGCCAATACCCCGGACTCGGCAGTAGTGTGGACGGCCAGTCCGGTGGAGCAGTGGCGCACCCCTGGCCTGCGCTTCGAGCGCCGCCTGAGTGTGTACCCGGGGACCAGCCGCGTCCGGGTGGAACAGACCATCGTCAACCAGGGAGAACAGGCCGACCGCTGGAGCGTGTGGGAGATCTCCCAGGCTCCTGTGCACCATCCCGGCGTACAGGACTTTGAGAACTTCTGGGTCTATTTCCCGCTCAACCCGCACAGCCGCTATGGCGCCAGGGGAGTGCGCACCACCCTGGACACGGCCGCGGCCTGGACCGGCGAGGTGGCGCCCGGTATCTTCGGGGTGCGGTTCATGCCCCTGAATCAGAAACTGTGGGCCGACGCCCCGGAGGGCTGGATCTGCTATGTGGACGAGCGAGAGGGGTACGCGTACGCCCGCACCTTCGAGCTGTTTCCAGGGGCGGAGTACCCGGACCAGAACGCCACGGTGGAGGTGTGGCTGAACAAGGATCCACTCTACTTAGAGGTGGAGGTGGTCAGCCCCATAGTGGAACTGGCGCCCGGCGGGGGGCGCTACACCTTTGTGGAGGACTGGTGGGCCACCAAGGTCAAAGGCCCCATTCTCAGGGTCAACCAGGTGGGCGCCATTGCCCGGCGGCTGACCGTAGACGGGGGCGGGGCGAATGGCCGGTACGGGGTCTTCTACATTGGCACGGCCCGACTGGTTTTCCTGGATGCGAAATTACAGGTGTTGGGCCAGGGTGCTCGACACCCGGTCACGCCGCTGGAGACCTTTTCCCTCGACGAGGAGGTGGATATGCCAGAAGGCACAACGCGGGTCGAGGTGTGGGTGGAGAATGCAGCGCGGGAGCGGGTGGGGGTGCTCGACTCAGCAGAGCTAAAGTGAACTGTCTTCGCCACTGCGGAAGAGTGGTAGCTGGTGCCGCACAAATTCCCCGCGCCGGGAAGCGCGCTGGAGGCCGTTGCACGGCTGGTTGAGTAGAAACAAAGGTTTGTAGATCCTCCTGGGGGTAAGAATCGGTCGAGGCCGTTGCAGGGCCGGTTGAGTAGGAACAAGGACTTGTAGATCCTCTTGGGGGCAGAAATCGGTCAAAAGGGGTTTGGAGGGGGGAGGGGCAAAATTGACAACGGGTCGACAAAATTGACAACGGG
>JACPJE010000087.1 GCA_016187725.1 Candidatus Latescibacterota bacterium | reverse complement strand
TCCCGGGCGGTGTCCCGCAGGCGCTCGGGGAGGCACTCGGCCAGCATCACCTCCCCGACCAGGGGATGAGCTTTGAAAAGGGGGATGAAAGAACGGGCAAACCCGGTACCCACCACGCCGATCTTGAGGGCCATCAGAGGCTGTTCCTTAAAGAAGGTTGTCTTATATTATGCGCCGACAGGGATGACAATATAGGGAGATACCTACCAGGAGGACAGCGGTGAGCGACCAGATCAGAGTGGCGGTGATCGGCTGCGGCGGCATCGCCCACTACCACGCCCGGGCCATTCCCAAGGCCGACAATGTGGAGAACCACCCCCGCGAGAACCACCCGGCAGTGGTGATGGTGTGCGGCCAGGACGGCAGTGCGGAGCGCTACGAGTTTCCCCCGGTGGACCAGTTCGCCCTGCAGTTGCGCCACCTGATCCGCTGCCTGGAAACCGGTGGGCCACACCGCATCCCGCCCGAGAACAGCCTGGGGAACATGAAGGTCATCGACGCGCTTTTTACCTCGATGAAGAGCGGGCAGCCGGTAAGTCCCTAGGGCAGGCGGCCCGGGTCGAAGAGGGAGAGGTCGCGGGGGCTGCGGCCCTCGATGACCAGGCCAGCCATGATCTCGCCCACCACGCTGCAGAACTTGAAACCGTGGCCCGAGAAGCCGGCGGCGATCGCCACCTGGGCGTGGTCCGGGTGCAGGCCCAGGACAAAGTGTTCGTCGGCAGTGTTGGTGAAGATACAGGCGCGCATACACATCAGGGGGCCGGCCCCGGCGGGGAAGTAGCGCTCGACAAAGCCGCGCAGCAGCGCCTCGTCGCGGGCATGGCATTCGCGGTCCATGGCATCGGGATCGACCTTTTCGCCGAGGTGATGATAGCAGCCCACTTTGAAGCCGGGGACGTGGAAAACCGGAAACCCGTAGTAGCGGCCTTCCTCCACCTTGAGATTGAAGACCGGAAAACGCCCAAGGCCGAAGTGGGGAGGCTGGAGGGGTTGGAACCAGGCTACCACCTGGCGCTCGGGTTGCAGCTTGCCGGCCAGGGGGGCGATAAAGCGGCTAGCCCAGGGGCCGGCGCTGATCACCAATTTTTCGGCAGTGTACCGCCCGCGATCGGTGTGCACCTCCACTCCGCCGGCCAGGGGCTCCCAGTCTGTCACGGCCTCGCGCGCGTGGACCTCGGCGCCGCGGGCCTGGGCTTGGATCACGTGCTGGACGATGCAGCGCTCCGAGAGCAGGAAACCGCCTTCGGGCTGAAAGAGGGCCAGATGCCCGGCGGGCAGGGCGTACCCCGGATACCTGGCGCCCAGTTCGGCGCTGGTGAGCAATTGATGGGTTAGCTGATGCAACTGGCAGGCCCTGAGGGCCCCCTGAACCACATCGCTGTCGGGGGGGCCGGCGTCCACTGAACCGGTGAGGTGGAACAGCTGTTCGCCGGCCTCCTGCTCCAGGCTGCGCCACAATTCGTAGGAACGGCGCAGCAGGGGCACGTACGAGGGGTGCTCGTAGTACGCCAGGCGGATAATGCGAGTCAGGCCGTGGGAGGAGCCCATCTGGTGGGGGATGTCGTAGCGCTCCAGGCCCAGCACCTTTTTGCCGCGCCTGGCCAGGTGGTAGAGCGCGGCACTGCCCATGCCGCCCACGCCGATGACAATGGCGTCGTAAGTGGACGAAGTCTTGGACATATACATTCATCCTGGTTTTGAACCTTAATCTCGACTAGATCCCCCGCAGGATCAAGCGAAGGAGAATCCCATAGACGTTATCGGAAATACCTGAGGATGGTCGAATGCTTGAGTATGCAAAGCTGAAGTTCAATCGCCGCCACTTTCTTGCCCTCACGGGTTTGACCCTCAAGGAATTCTACGCGCTGTTGCCGGCCTTTGAGGAAAGATACCGGCGCCATTATGAAGGTCCAACAACCTTAGCCGGACAGCAGCGACAACGGCCGCTGGGCAGGCGAGTGATGCTGGTCTTGACACCCCAGATCACTTTGGGCACTTTGTCTAGGAGGGAGCACGGACCCAGGATTACTTTCTTTTTACCAGCTGACCCAGGGAGGGCCTGCCGATGGTCGCCAAGGGAAAACGCAACAGCAAAGCCGTGAGGGCAGAAGGTGCAGCCGCCACCGAGAAAACCGCCAGAAAGGCCAAGAAAAAAAAGGACGTCGAGGAGGAAGTTACCCCGACCGGGGACGTGGTCACCAAGAAACCCAAACTCAAGGGGAAGATCTACTGGAAGGAGCTTGCGCGGCTTCACCAGGAGCTGGTGAAGCTCCAGTACTGGGTCACAAAAAAGGGCCTGCGCGTGATCCTGGTCTTCGAGGGCCGGGACGCCGCCGGCAAGGGAGGAACAATCAAACGCATCACCGAGCCGCTCAATCCGCGCGGTGCCCGGGTGGTGGCTCTGGGCACGGCCTCCGATCGCGAGAAAACCCAGTGGTACTTTCAGCGTTACGTCGCCCACCTGCCCGCCGCTGGCGAGATCGTCCTCTTCGACCGCAGTTGGTACAATCGCGGTGGTGTCGAAAGGGTCTTCGGTTTCTGCACCGACGATGAGTACAAAGAGTTCCTGCGCTCCTGTCCCGAGTTCGAACGCATGCTGGTGCACTCGGGGATCATCCTCCTCAAATACTGGTTTTCGGTGAGTTATGAGGAGCAGGAACGGCGTTTCCAGGATCGGGCCCAGGATCCCACCAAGCGCTGGAAACTGAGCAGTATCGACCTGGAGGGCCGGAACCGTTGGGTCGAGTACTCCAAAGCCAAGGATGAGATGTTTTTCTATACGAACATTCCCGAGGCGCCCTGGCACACCGTCGACTCCGAAGACCAGAGACGCGCCCGCCTGAACTGCATCGCGCACATCCTGGAGTCGATTCCCTACGAGGACGTGACGCCCAAACCGATGAAGCTGCCACCTCGCAAACAACAGGCAAGCGACTACCATCGGCCCCCCAAGAGCGAGGATTTACTCGTCCGGGACAGGTACTGACAGCTCGACTTTTGCAGCAAATTTTGCACAATTTTAGACGTGGAGCAAGGTCCCCCCGGCCAGGCGATGATCCGAAACAGGCT
>JACPJE010000258.1 GCA_016187725.1 Candidatus Latescibacterota bacterium | reverse complement strand
GGTTGTTCTGCCTGGCCAGGGCCAGGCGCTGGCCGATGGCCAGCCGGTCGCCGCGCAGGTTGTTCCACTGCCGCAACTGGCGCACGCTGAGCTGGTAGCGCTGGGCGATGTTGATCAGGGTGTCGCCGCGCTTGACCACGTGCATGGGCGCGCTGCTGCCCAGCACCGCGGTGGCGGCGCAGCAGAGGAGGAATAAGGCGAGGGTCAGTCGTCGCATGGGACACAGATTGCGGAAAAGGTGCTGTCCGGGGAAGAGCGGGGATGCAAATATAACACGGCGGCCCTTTGCCGCGCAATCGCCCGCTCCCCCCGGCGCTTTGGCCGCGATGCTCGGGACTTATACCGTAATTATCGGCATCCAGACCGCCGGCGCCCAGCCCTTTCTGCGGCCTTTCAGGAGCCTTTCTGGTCGTTGGCCTGCTGCTCGATGGCGGTGTACTGGCGCTCCACGAACACCATAAAAAACCCCAGCAACAGGAAGACAATAACCGCCTGGGCCACCTGGAGCAGGGCGTTCAGCCCCGTGACACTCTTCAGCACCAGGGCCGAAAGCCCCAGCCAGGTGGTGACCGCGTAGATCACCAGCACGGCCCCAGTCCTCCCGATGCGCATGGCTTCGAGGCGGTGGTGGATGTGGTCGCGGCCCGTGTAAGCCAACCACTCTCCCACGCTGCGCACCTGGCCATGCTTGACCCGCATGAAGGAGATAAAACTCATGTCGAAGATGGGGACCCCCAGGATCAGCACCGGGACGATCAGTTTGACCAGTTCGTCGCCAGCCCAGTCGCCCATGATCCCCAGGGCAGCCATCATGAAGCCCAGGAAGTTGCTGCCCGCATCGCCCAGAAAGATCAACGCCGGTTGGCGGTAGCGGAAGTTATAAGGCAAGAAGCTCAGACAACTACCCAGCATGGCCATGGACAGGTACATCATGTAGTCCTGATTGTTCTGGAGAGCGACCAACCCAAAGAAGAAGGCATTGATGGCGCAGCTGCCGGCAGCCAATCCATCCATCCCATCCAGGAAGTTTACCGCGTTGGTGATACCCACTACCCACAGCGCCGTGAGCAGCCATTCACCCACATCGCCCCACAGGCCGTAGGGAAAGAAGCTGATGACGACGCCGTATTTGATCAGGATGCCCACTGCCACCAGTTGGAACACTATTTTTAAACGGGCCGGCAAGGTCCTGAGGTCGTCGACCAACCCGACGGCGAAGATCAGGGTGCCGGCCAGGGCAACCCCCTTGAGTTCCTCGCTGAAGCTGAAATTCCTCACGATGGTGATCGCAAAGGCCAGGTACACCGCCAGGCCCCCCAATAACGCCGTTGTTTCGCGGTGGGCCTTGCGTCCCCCGGGCACATCGACCACCTGCAACCGGTGGGCCAGCCAGCACACCAGGGGGGTCAGGATAAAGCCAATACCGAAGGACAACAACAGCAGATAGCCCCATTTCAGCCCTGAGCCAGCCAGCAAGTGCTGTGCTTCGTGGGTCAGGAGAAAGACCACGAAGCAGGAAATGATCAACTTGTCGATATTGAACAGCCGAATGTGTTTTTCCGTATTCATCCCGGCCGCAACTCCATCGCTAGGGCTTCCCGCACCGCCCCTGCCACCGCCAGGGCCTCTGCATCTTTCAATGTCGGGTATAGAGGCAGGGAGACATCCCCGGCATGCGCCGTGGCGGTGTTCGGGTATGCCGCATCAGGCTCTCCCAACTCCCGGTGGAGGGGCCGGAACACCGGGTGGCGGGCCGTAATCTGGCGCCTCTCTAACGCCTCTATCAGTTCGTCTGCCCGACCTGGCAGGCGAATCACAAACCGGTGGTAGATGTGCCCCTGCCCATTGGGGGGACGGTCCACTGCGACCTCTCGTAGTACTTGCTGGTACAGTGCTGCCAAGGCCCGGCGTCTAGCGACGAACTCCCCCACCCGCCGCAATTGCACCCTGCCGATGGCCGCCGCCAAATCCGTCATCTTGTAGTTGAATCTCAGGCGGTCAGCAGGCAGGCCGTCATACTCGCGCAGGGTCCGCACCCGCTCGGCCAGTTCAGCCGAGTCGGTCAGCACCATCCCCCCTTCTCCCCCGGCGCACAACACCTTGGTAGCATAGAAAGAGCAGATCGCCAACTCTCCCGTTGACCCGGCCTTGCGCCCGTCCTTCTCCGCACCGATGCTCATGGCACAGTCCTCGATCAAAGGCACCCCTAATCTGAGAAACTCCTCCACCGCCGCCGGCAACCCAAACATGTGGGGCAGGATCACCGCCCGCACCAGGCCCGCCCGGCGCGCCGCCCCCCCTGGATCGAGGTTGCGGGTCGCCAGGTCGATGTCTGCCAGCACGGGTCGCGCGCCAAGGGACCAGGTCGCGTGCAGCAGCGCAGTGCACACATAGCTGGGCATGAGCACCCGGTCACCCGTGCCGATCCCCAGCGCCAGCAAACCCAGATGGAGCGCCGCCGTGCCCGAGGCAACCGCCACTCCGTAGCGCCGCCCGATGAAACCGGCTACCTCCTCCTCGAAGGCAGCGACCTCTCTCCCCTGAGCCAACTGCCCCGAAAGCACCACCCGGCGCGCCGCCTCGGCCTCCTCCTCTCCCAGCGTGGGACGAGAGTGGGGAATCATACCAGCAGACGGCGGAGCTGCTCGGCCACGTAGTCCACCTGATCGTCCCGCAACTCCGGAAACATGGGCAGGGACAGAATCTGCCGGCAGGCCCGCTCGCACACGGGCAGGGAGCCTTCGCGGTATCTCAGGAACTCATAGCCTGGTGTCAGGTGAAGTGGATGGGGATACTGCACCGCCGTATCGATACCTTTCTGCTTCAACTCAGCCGCCAGGTGGTCGCGGTCTGGGGCGCGCACTACGTAAAGATGGTATACGTGCCTGGCCCAATCGGCTTCGGCCGGCAGCACCAATTCGGACACGTCGCCCAATACCGCCGCATAGCGAGCCGCAATCTGCCGCCGGCGCTCATTCCACTGGTCCAGATGGGGCAGCTTCACCTTCAGCACCGCGCCCTGGAAGCCGTCCATACGGTGGTTGTACCCCGGCATCAGGTAGTGGAATTTCCTGTCGGGGTCCTGGCCGTGGTTGCGCAACAGGCGCAACTTTTCAGCAATATCATCGTCTTGAGTGACCATGGCGCCGGCATCTCCATAGGCTCCCAGGTTCTTGCCAGGGTAGAAGCTGAAGCAGCCGACCTGCCCCATGACGCCAGCCAAGCGCCCCTTGTACCGCGCCCCGTGGGCCTGGGCCGCATCCTCGATCACCGCCACACCGCGTGCCGCGGCCAGGGCCAGCAGGGGGTCCATATCCACCGGATGACCATAGATGTGCACCGGGATGATCGCTCTGGTCCGCGCGGTGATCAGCCCTGCGAGCTGGGCCACGTCCAGGGTGTAGTGGCGCGCTTCGATGTCCACCAGCACCGGCCGGGCCCCCACCTCGCAGATCGCCTCGATGGTCGCCGCGAAGGTATGGGGCGAAGTGAGCACCTCGTCTCCAGGGCCGACCCCGACTGCCCGCAATGCCAGCTTGAGGGCATCAGTGCCGTTGCTCACCCCGATGCAGTGCTTCACCCCCTGGTAAGCGGCAAAGGCCTGCTCGAAGGCCTGCACCTGGGGGCCGGAGATGAAGGCACAGGTCTGGACAACTTGCGCCAGGGCTGCATCCATCTCGCCCTTGAGCCGGGCGTGCTGAAGGCGCAGGTCATTCATCGGAATATGGACATCAGCCACAGTGCTTTGCCTTCAAGAAGGGATGAAATAGCGCAGGGCCACGAAGCCCTCTGCGTAGGTCACTCGCCCCTGGATACCGCGGAAATTGGCCGCCGATTGGGCGATGTGAACGATAGACATCTGTTCGATATTGGTCTTCTGCACCTGCGAGGCATGGGCCTCTAGGGCCGCCAATTTCTGGTGGATCACCGGGCCGATATTGACGAAAATCGTCGGGTTGAACCCCTGGGACGACAGCGCCTCGAAGAAGAGCAGACTGGGCACGGAACGCGCCGCCGGCACCACTGCCCTGGCGATGTGGCGGTGGTCCTGGTGGGTGTCCTCGCCGAAGTGGGTGTAGACGATTTCAGGAGCGAACCTCTTGACCACCTCCTCCAACCTCATGATCGATTCCCGATTGCACTCGAACCGGGTGTCCGAATAGTCCATGAATACCACCTCTTGCGCTCCGGTGATCCGGGCAGCTTCCAGTTGTTCCTGTTTGCGCACCCGCAGGTCACCGCCCATGCTGCCATCGGTGACCACGGCCAGGAAGACCTGGTCTCCCCGGTGGGCATGCTGGATCAAGGTGCCGCCACAGCCGTATTCGAGATCGTCTGGATGCGCGCCAATGGCCAGAACATTCACCCCCATCACCTCCTTCCACTTTTCAGGATGGACAACCCATCAGGTCCACAGTTGAGCGCCAGATCCAAGGTGGACAGGTGGGAGATAAAATCTCCAAAGAGCTGCGGGTAGGTGGGATGCTCATATTCCTGGAAAATAACCTCGATGCCCGCCTCCGCAAAGCGCTCCAACTCGAGGTAGAGGCGGCCATCCCGACCAGAGAGGTAGGTATCGGCGCCCACCTGCCTGCAGATATCGACCAGCCGGCCTGTAGGGTGGTCGCTCACCGACATCTCCGAAGCGAGTCGCATGGGAGTATCGATGCCCAGCACCTCCCTGAGCCAGTGGATGGAGGCCAGGTTCACCTCGACCAGCCACTGCCATTCCCGTCGGTAGAAGCCCTCCAAAAAACCGCTAGCTCCTTGCCAATATGCGGCTTTGGCGTAGGTGGTGCGCAGTGCCTGCCAGTGCCGGTGGCGCCAGTTTTCCATCTGATTCACTGCCACCTCGGTGATGAGGGCTGGAAAGGCGAAGCGCACTGGCACAGTAAGCCATTGCGGACCGCTGGCGGCCTTGATGCGGTTGCGGTTCTGCCACTCGTTCTTCTTGTACTGCACGTCGTCCAGCAGCACAAAGCAGTCCGCCCGGTCCATCTTGTCGAAATAGCCCAACCAGGGCATGAACTGCGGCTGGTGGATGGCCGCGATCAAGGC
>JACPJE010000086.1 GCA_016187725.1 Candidatus Latescibacterota bacterium | reverse complement strand
GCGGCGCACCAGGTCCAGCGCCGAGGCCGGGATCAGGTACTTGTATTCCAGGCGCGCCATCAGAAAAACCTGCGCAGATAGCCCCAAAGCGCGGCTGGGCGGCTGGGGGCCGCGCCCTGCACCACCAGGCCCGGCCCCAACGGCGAGATTCCGCTCTCGATGAGGGCTTTGACGGCAACATAGGGCCGGCCTCCAGCCATGTGAACGAGGGGTTCGACCTGGACGATCCTGCCGGTCAGCACCCCCTGGAGGCCTTCGGCGGTGATCTCGACGCTTCCCTGCGGGTCCAGTTCGGCGCGCTCGCCCCAGGGGATGGGCAAGGTCGCCAGGTACGCGGTGGTGTCGTGTACCGCCAGCAGGGTGTCGGCTGAGGCGAGTTCGACCAGGCGGCCGCCCAGTGGCGTGTGTATGGCGTTGTTCTTCAAACCTTCTTCCAGGAGGGCCAACTCCTCCCGCAGCCCCTGGACCCTGGCGCTCCTCCAGGCCAGTTCCTGCCCTTTGGCGCCGGTGCTGGCCACTTCCAGGCGGGCCGTCGCCTCCTGCAATTGGAGCTGGTCCACTTCGAGGGCGGTTCGGGCCCGGTCTACCTCGGCGTCGGCAGCCAGCTGGCGGCGCCACAACCCCTCCAGGCGCGCCAGCTCCTGTTGCCCCCAGGTCTGCTGGGCGCGGCGGCGGGCCACTTCCAGGCGAGCTGCCTGCACCTCGGGCTCCTTTTCGCCGCTGGCGTAGACCTCCAGCTCGGCCAGGGCGCTGGCCACTGCCCCCTCCAGCCTGACCCGCTGGCGTTCGAGGGCGGCCGAATGCACCGCGCCCAGGGTATCGCCGGCACTGACCCTCGCCCCCAATCGACCCACAGGGCGGAGGTCCACGGAGAGGTGGTCCCCCCTTTCGACGCCGAAGACCTCGAAGTGTTCTAGCTGCCCACTCAGGTTGTTGCGCAGGGTGGAGACAAGCTGTCCATCCGCATCGCGCACCAGGGTCCACTCCCTGAGTGGCGCCAGCTTGCCGGGCGCCTGAATGGTCCAGGGCGCCGAAGCAGTCACTGCCAGACAGAGGGCCAGGCCGGTGCCGAGGAAGAGGGTGGCCGGAGGTGTTTTCATGGGCGCTGTCCCGCGGCAAGAGGCGCTGCCGCCAGCCTGACCTTGACCCATAGTTGGAGCGGTTGGGGCCGCTCTCCTGTTCCGGGTGGTCTCCTGCCGCCGCCACCCATGCCCCGGCCACCGTGACCACCTCCCATCCCCATGCCCTCGGGTATTGCGCCACCCCCACCGCCCATGCCTCCCGGTCTCCGTCCACCGCCACCGCGCCGCTGCCTCATCCCCTCGCGGTCCGGGGTGGTTGTCTCGAAGCCAACGCTGAATTGTTGGCCGGGGCAGACGCCGATGCCATAAGGATGGCCCGCGTCGCGGGCGAGGGGAATCTTCAATTCGTAGACCAGCCGGCCCTCGATCTGCACCACTTCGACCTCCACCCCCTGAGCCTCAGCACCTTTCACCTGATGTCGTTCGCCCTTGCCGGGCCCGATAATTTCCAGTTGGTCCGGGGCGATGGCCGGCGGCAGTTCAATGGGCGCCTGCTCCTGCCCGCCCTCGCGGTCGGCAAAGGGCCTGCCTCTGCCGCCTGTGCCCTGCGGGAAGTGGATGCCGAAGGTTTTCTGTTCCCCACCCTTCACATCGAACCACACCGTGAACCCAAAACGCATCACCTGGGCCTGGGTGGCCCGGTCCGCCGAGGCGAGGCGGAGATAGAGAAACGCCTCGTCGTTCAGCAGGCTGACGACGGTACTCCCCTTGGCCACATAGGTCATGGCCCCCTGCCATTCGCCGTCCAGGCCGTCGACGGCAACCTCCCGGGTCCGCCAACCGCTTTCCATCTGGAGTTTGCCGCACCCGGCATCAGCAAGGGCCAGGCCCAAGAGGCACATCAGCCGGCCCATTGCACGGCACCTGGTCCACCTTCTTCCAGAGAACCGGTTCACAGGTACATCTCCCTCACTTTCGGCAAGTGATGTCAGCGCTTCCCCTCCAGGTTGTTCCTCACCTGGGACCGTTGGCGGTATAGGCGGTATAGGCGTCGGCAGTGGTGCGGGCGATGATCAACCGCTGGTCCTTCACCACCACCATCACCGCCCCGCCCACCTGTTGCAGGGCCATGTACTGGGCCTCGCTCAGATCGAGCAGGCAAGATCCCTCGGTCGCCCCCCTCAGGGAATCCTCGGCAAGCGCAGCGAAGCGGACCTGCCCACGGCCTTCGTTGAGCACGGCGGTGGCCAGCCCCCCGAGCAGCGCCAGTTCCGCGCGGCGGCGCGGTTCGGTCGGCAGCCCTTCGCTCGGCTCTACCAGGCGGAGCCTGTCCATCATCAGCGTCTTGTCTTCGTCCACCACCGCGCTCCTTCTGGTTCTCCCCCCCCTCAATAGGGCGGGTAGTTTTTGAAGATCTCCCTCACGGCCCTTTGCAGATATTCCCGGGAGAGGTCCGGACGGGTTGCCAGCTCGTAGTCGCCCACCCCCCAGCCGCGCCAGACCAGCTGCCGAGTGCTGGGATCGACCAGGTCGATGATCAGGGTGCCTTCGCGCAGGTGCTGCACCTGGGCCGGTTGCGGACTCCAGTACGGATTGGGGGGATCGTACAGGTGGACGGCGGTTTTCTGTTTGACGGTGAAACGGTAGGCCACCAACAGGTCTGGCTGAGCCGCCGTCTTCTCGAAACCCTTGCCCTTGAGGGTGGTGATCAGGGCCTGCTCGATGCGTTTGTCCACAAAGGGATGGTCCCAGTTGCTCTGGTCCGCCTCGGCGCCTTCGCCGGCGGGCAGCCAGTTGAAGGTCTTGTATTGGGTGAAATCCGCCTCTGGATCGTAATCCCAGCGAACACTCACCGGCGCACAGGCCATACACAGGGTCAGCAGGGCCGCCATCAGGTGGGGAACACGCGCGCGCATGATGATACCTCGGTTTACAAAGGGTGCTGGTGGTCGGTGGGGGCAGGCTGCTGCCTGGACTAGTGTCTTCTGCTCCGGTGATTCCCGCGCCCGTGCCCTCGGTCCAGATTCCAGCCACGGTGCCCGTGGCCGCGGAAGTGTGGCCGGTACACTGGCACCACCCTGCGGACCACCGGCACCTCGATGCCGATGCTCGCCGAAAGGTGCGGGCTCAGGTACCAGTTGAAGCCGGCGTACCAACCGGCCGGCCCGTACCAGCGGGGGTACCCGAACCAGTAGGGATAGGGATAGTCGTAGTAGCTGTAATGATGCACGACCTCAACCCGCTCATCCTCCTCTGGCTCATCGAGGCCGTTGAGGTCGTAGTCGTAGCGCCTGGCGCGGGATCGGGGTGGTTCCGGCTCGTCTTCGCCGTATCGACCCGCCCGTGGTCCGGCGGCCAGCCCGCTGCCCCGCTCCAGATGCTGTTGGGCCAACTGCTGCCGCACCCGGTCGGGGTCCTGGCGGTACGCGTCGCCCAGCAGCACGATCTGGTCCAGGTCTGTTTCCAGCAGGCCCAGCACCTCCGGGTATTGCACCAGCAGTCGGGCCTGGGCCTGAGCCTGGGAAGGATAGGCGGAGAGCAGCGCCGAAAATCGGGCTTCGGCGCGCTGGTGTAGCTCGGCGATTTCGGCCAGCACCTCGGGCTCCCGGCGCGCGTATTTGCGGGCCACAGGGGCGATCTTGGCGGGGTACTGGTCGAGCACCTCGTTCAGCTGCTGGTCGTCGCGGCTGTCGATATCGGCCAGGGCCTCGATCAGGCCGGGGAAACGGGCCAGATCCCAGAGAGCCTCCTGGTCCTTGCGCTTGTAGGGCTCCAGCAGCTCGGCGAAGTCGGCGCTGGACTCCTGCTGGGCCCTGGCCAGCCTGACCAGCAACTCGGGATACACCGCCACCGCGCAGGCCGCCTCGCGGATCTCCTCGGGGTACTGGGCGAGGGTCTGGCGGGCGGCGCGTGTTTCGCCGCGTGGCTGGGCTGTCCGTATCCCTTGCTCCTGGGCATCGCCCCTTCCAGGATGGAGCAGGAGGACTGCGGCGAGGGCCATCCAACTCAGGGTTTTCATGGAGACACCTCCTCGGTCAGGGGCCAGATCAATCCCGTCGTGGCTAAAGCACCGGGACAGCCCTTTGAGCTACAGGCTGTCCCGGCACATCCCTTACTCTGAAGCCGCGTTCTTGAGCTGGCCCCAGGAGGTCACCTGATCCTCGGCAGCCGGCTCATCATCCAACACGGCCACCTTGGCAGCCGACAGGGTGGAAGTGCTCCCAGTGCTCCCAGTGCTCCCAGTGCTCCCGGTGCTGCTGGTCCCGGCAGCGGCCCCGGCGCAGATACCAAAGGGACCGCCGAGGGGCAACTCGGCCAATTTGGTCTTCTGTTCATCGGTGAGCAGGGCCTCGAAGGCGGTCTGGAACTCGGTGTGAAGGGCCTCGTGTTGGGTGCGGTATTCGGTGCGCAGCGCTTCGAACTGGGTCTGCTGCTCGTCGCTGAGGTTCAAGACCGGGCCGCGGTGATGGCGGCCCCTGCCGGCGGTGGCGGCAGCGTCGAGGGCGGCCTGCTGCTCCGCGGTGAGCAGGGCCTTGAAGGCGGCCTGTTCCTCGTCGCGCAGGACAGTTTCCTTTTCCTCATAGGTGGCCTTCAGGGCGTCGAGTTGGGTCTGCTGCTCCGCGCTCAGGCCCAGTTGGGTGCTCAGGCCGACCCGGGCACCCTTCACCATGCCATGCCCTATTCCCCCCGGACCCATACCCATGCCCCGTCCCCCGCCCTTGCCGTGGGCACTGGCTTCCATGGCCGATGCCGCGAGGATCAGCAGCGCGCCGGCGAGGATCCATGTCTTTCTCATTGCCATTCTCCTTGTGAGTTGTTTGAGTGCAGGCACCCGACCGGGGCCCTTGCCTGCCAGCCGCCTGGCTCCTGCGGCTGACTCAGGGATTAGCAAAGGGGATGCCGCACGGTGGCCGCACAGACCTGTTGACTTGCAAAATATTGATATTAAATGAGTTGGTTGATAGATACCGCTGCGCTTGGTCCAAATGCTCCTGGGAGCATCGACCGAATAGTCGAAGCACAAAGAAGCTATAGCCATTGTTTTTACTCCACTTCCCTGGCATCGGGGCTTCTATCCGCCATTCGACCAAATGGTCGCTCAGGATTGGGCGGCCCAGTTGGAAAGGGAGACAGCTAGTTGACCCTGCATCTGAAAAAGCCTTTTGTATTCTCAAACGACAGGAGTTCACCATGCCTCGACTACGGGATAAAGTCGCCATCCTCACCGGCGCAGCCTCAGGGATAGGCCAGGGCACCGCCGAACTCTTCGCCGAACACGGCGCCAGACTCGTGCTGGTGGACCGCGACGAGGCCGGCCTGGCCGAGACCAGCGCCCGGGTGAAACGCACCGGAGCCCTTTCCACCAGCGTGTGCGGGGATGTCTCGCAAGCGGCCACCATCCAGCGCACCCTCGCCGCCGCCCTGGAGGCCTTCGGCCAGATCGACGTGGTCTTCAACAACGCCGGCATCATGCCCTATGGCGATCTGCAGCAGGTCACCGAGGAGACCTGGGACGAGGTGCAGGCCGTGAACGTCAAGGCCATGTTCCTGATGTGCAAAGCGGTGATTCCCCACATGCTCAAGCGCCGGGCCGGCTCCATCATCAACACCTCGTCGGTGATGGCCACCCTGACCGAGCCGGGCTACGAAGCCTACACCACCTCCAAAGCAGGCGTCATCGGACTGACCAAGGCCCTGGCAGTGTCCTACGCCGAGCAGGGCATCCGCGTCAACGCCCTCTGCCCCGGCTGGGTGGACACCCCCATGAACCGCAAGGTGGCCGAGGATTTGGGCGGCCTGGACAAGCTCTACCCCATCGTCAAACGCCAGCAGCCCCTGGGCCGCATGGCCTCCACCCGCGAGGTCGCCTACGCGGTGCTCTTCCTGGCCTCTGACGAGTCCACTGCCGTGACTGGCAGCGCCCTCTACGTCGATGGGGCCTCGACCGCGTCTATCTGATCCCGATTCGGCGCCCTCTTACTTGACAGCGGCAGGGGCGCCTTGTATCTTGACTGCACCAAATTCCCGCGCTGCATGAGGATTGAGGACATGAAACTCCGCTCTGCCCACAGCAACCGTTGGTGGCGCTCCTGGCCATATACTTGGAGCAATGCCGGAGTGCGTCCACCCCACAGCGCGTAAAAGCCGACTCATCTGAGCAAGCCAAAACCGCGGGCGCACTTAAGAGTGCCCGCGGTTTCTTTTTTGGGAGATGATGCCATGCACACCTATCTGACCACCGGCGGTATCGAGGTCACCTGCGCCGTCGAAGAGTTACCCATCGCCGGGGCCATGGACCTGCTCCTGACCCGGCTGGACGCCCACCGGGGCGCGGTTTTTGCCAGCGGGTACGAATACCCGGGGCGGTACAGCCGCTGGGACATCGGCTTCGTGGACCCGCCGGTGGAACTGGTGGCCCGCAGTCGCGACTTCTCGGTGCGCGCCCTCAACGAGCGGGGCAACCCCTTGCTGCAGCTCTTCCGCCAGGGCATGGAGGGCCATGCCCACCTCAGCGCCCTAGAGGGCAGCAAGGACGAGCTGCGCGGCCAGGTGGCACCCATGCCGCCGCATTTTCCCGAGGAGGAGCGCTCCAAGCAGCCCACCATCTTCAGCCTGCTGCGCGCCCTGGTCCAGCAGTTCGGCGCCCCCGACGAACCCCATCTGGGTTTCTACGGGGCCATGGGCTACGACCTGGTCTTCCAGTTCGAGCCCATCGCCCTGCGCCACCAGCGCCCGGCCCATCATCCCGACCTGCACCTCTTCCTGCCCGACGACCTGATCGTCATCGACCACCGCAAGGAGCAGGCCCTCAGATACCGCTACGACTTCTGCCTCGGCCCGCTCTCCACCCACGGACTGCCCAGAGGCGGTCAGACCCTGCCGCCGGTGCAGGGCAAACCCACCGGGCTGGAAAGCGACCACGCCCCCGGCGAATACGCCGCCAAGGTGTGCCAGGTCATCGAGGGCACCCGGCGCGGCGACTTCTTCGAGGTGGTGCCCAGCCAGGTGCTCAGCGCCGGTTTTGCGGGGGCGCCCAGCGAACTCTTCGCCAATATCCGCCGCACCAATCCCAGCCCGTACGAGTTCCTCATCAACCTGGGCACCGAGCAACTGGTGGGCGCCTCGCCCGAGATGTTCGTGCGGGTGGAGGGCGAGTTGGTGGAGACCTGCCCCATCTCGGGCACCATCCGCCGCGGGGCCTCGCCCATCGAGGACGCCGACCAGATCCTGGCCCTGCTCAACTCGCAGAAGGACGAGGCCGAGCTGACCATGTGCACCGACGTGGACCGCAACGACAAGGCCCGGGTCTGCCAGGCCGGCAGCGTGCGGGTGCTGGGCCGCCGGCTGATCGAGACCTACTCGCGGCTCATCCATACCGTCGATCACGTGGTGGGCGAACTGCGGCCCGGCTTCGACGCCTTCGACGCCCTGCTCTCCCATATGTGGGCCGTCACCCTGACCGGAGCCCCCAAGCCGGCAGCCATGCAGATGGTCGAGAAGCTCGAAAACTCGGCTCGCCGCTGGTACGGCGGCTGCGTGGGCATGCTCTGCTTCAACGGCAACATCAACACCGGCATCACCATCCGCACCGTGCATCTGGAAGAGGGCATTGCCCGGGTGCGGGTGGGCGCCACCCTTTTGTGCGATTCGGACCCGGACGAGGAGGAGCGGGAGTGCCGCACCAAGGCCGAGGCCTTCACCAACGCGGTGCTGGGGCTGGCGCCCCCGGCTCCGCCGAGCAGCGCGGCCCTACAGGCCACTGGCGCCGGCAAGAAGGTGCTCTTCGTCGACAACCGCGACTCCTTTGTGCACACCCTGGGGGACTACGTGCGCCAGACCGGAGCCCAGGTCACCACCTTGCGGGCCGGCTTCCCCTACAGCCTGCTCGACGAGCTGAAACCGGATCGGGTCTTCATCTCGCCGGGGCCGGGCACCCCCGAGGAATTCGGCGTGCCCGAACTGGTGCGCCAGTGTGTGCAGCGCCAATTGCCGGTCTTTGGGGTGTG
>JACPJE010000259.1 GCA_016187725.1 Candidatus Latescibacterota bacterium | reverse complement strand
GGAAGGGGTGGACAGTTGCATCGTGGGACCGGTGGACCTGTCCATCTCCATAGGTACGCCCTTCGACTACCAGAGCCAGCCCTTCCAGCAGGCCCTGGACGCAGTGCTGGTGGCGGCGCGGCGTACCGGTAAGCCGGCGGGTATCGGGGTGTACGGCCCGGTTTTCGAGGCCGGGCTGGCCACTGAGTTGGTGGAACGGGGCTTCCGCCTGCTGCTGGCCGGGGGGGACGAGTGGATCCTGGGCAGTGGGTGCCGGTTGGTGCTGGACCAGTTGCACAAGCTGAGGAGTTGAAAGATGCGCAGGCTCAAGGTGCTCTTCCTGCCGGTGATGCGGCAGTTCCACCCCTGGGGGGAGGACGTGGTCGAGCTGGTGGGGCAAAAGCACGATCTGGAGGTGTATGATCCCCAGCAGCTGCTGGAATCCCAGTTCGCCGGGGTGGAGGTGGTCATCGACCACGGCGGGGCCGTGGGCACCCGGGCGATGATGGACGCGGCCCAACAGGCCCGGCTGTGGCAGGTGACGACCACCGGCTTTGAACACGTGGACGTGGCCTATCTGCGGGAGCGCGGCATTCCGGTGGCTCACAGCCCGGGGTTTTTCAGCAGCGCGGCCCTGGCCGAGACGGCGATGATGTTCATGTTGATGCTGACCCGCCGCTACCCCCAGGCTGCGGATCATTTCCGCCAGGGCCTGCTCTACGAGCCGATGGGCGAGGAACTGGGGGGCAAGGTGCTGGGCATCGCCGGTTTCGGGGCCAGCGGCCAGGAGTTGGCCCGCCGCGCCAGGGCCTTTGGCATGAGGATCATGGCCATTGACGTGCGGCCCATCGAGCCGGCGGTGCTGGCCGAGCTGCAGCCGGACTTTCTGGGGAGCCCCGAAGACCTGGACCAGGTGGTGGCCCAGAGCGACTTCGTCTCCCTACACCTGCACGTCAACGACCAGACCCGCCAGCTCATCGACGCGCGCCGCCTGGGGTTGATGAAGCCCACTGCCTGCCTGATCAACGTGGCGCGCGGGGCATTGGTGGACGAGGAGGCGCTCTACCGGGCGCTACAGGAGGGCCGGCTGGGCGGGGCCGGGCTCGATGTCTTCGCCCTGGAGCCCATCGATCCGCAAGCGCCGGTGTTCAAACTCCCCAATGTCGTCGCCACCCCACACACGGCCGGGGTTACCCGCCAGGTCTCCCGCCGCAGGGCGCAGGGGGCGGCGGAGAATGTAGACCGCGTGGCGCAGGGGCTGGAACCGCTCTACCGCATCGATCAGGGATAGGACTGGGCTGGCCTGGCTGGCAGCGGATGAAAGCAAGTTATCGTCTCTGCCTGCCAGGGCCCCTGCTGGAAGGCCTGGTCTGCCGAAGATGCTCCTTGGCCCGCCTCAGGATCTGCACATCTGCCCGGTCCTGAGCCCTTCCAGCAGCTTCCTTGGCCTGGATCAGATCGTCGAGCCCGAGGTAGTGAGTTTTGACGGTTCCAAACCGGGCTTCAATGCGGTTCTCCCAGGCTGCTGAAAAGCCTGGGTATCCTGGCAACTCTGCGAGCAGGTCGATGCGCACAGGTGCCACCCCGAGCTGGATGATCCACCGAGGATCGGTCAGATCCTCGACAGTATAGCCCAGTTCGGTTCCTCCAAAGAACTCGCGCAGCGCTGCCAGAGTTTTACGCGCGTTCTCCGGGGTGGGTTCCAGCAGGATATCGAGATCCTTCGTGGCGCGAGGTCGAGCGTGGAAGGCGACCGCGTGGGCGCCGACGATCAGGTACCGCACCCCATGGCCGTTCAATGCGGCGATGAACTCTTCGTAATCGCGGGATGGCATTGAATCCTCGGGTTTTCAGGCATCCTTCGAGGGCCTCGGCAACTGCTTCGACGCGCTCTTCTGGAGAGAGGTGCTCGTACCAAAACCGAAAGTCCTCCTCGGTGGCTTCTTTCCACTCCACCTTCGCCACCATCCAGGTCCTGCCCTGGCGGTCTTTCGCGTACCTGTATTCAGGCATATGCACCTCGAGATTGCGCTCTTATAATATACTACAAGAGGGCAATAGTTACACCACCTGGAAGTGGGCTTCGAGCCGGGGCAGGTCCACCCCGGCCAACTGCAGGGGCACGACGCTGTTGAGGGGCAGTTCCCTCGGTAGATGCACGGAGAGTTCCATGGCTATTTCCGGGATGATCAGGATGCTGCGGCGGTCCCGGCGGTCCACCAGGATGCCTTCCCACCTAGAACCCATTCTCTCCCCCAGATAGACCAAGGTCCAGTGGCGGTTGCTCAGGCGCTCGGCCTGGCGCACGGCGCCGGTGACCGCCTGGGCAGCGCCCACCCGCGCCAACAACTGGTCAGCGCCCAGGATCCGGTCGCCGCGCACCTGGGCCCGCAACTGCTGGTGGACCACCAGGTCCAGGTAGCGCCGCAGCGGGCTGGTGGCCTGGGCATAGGCCTTGAGACCCAGGCCGGCGTGCGGGCTGTGTACACTCTTGAGCTGGCTGCGTTTGAGGGTGCGCCGCTGCGCGAACATCCCGGCCAGCCCCTCGGGCAGGGGATCTCCTTCCTCGGGAGGGTCCTGGGTGGAAAAGGGGAAGGGCAGGTCCTGTTCGAGGGCGAAACGGGCGGCGGCCGCCCCGGCCATCAGCATGGCTTCGGCCACCAACTCGCGGCTCTGCAGGGAGGGCAGGGGCTTGATGGTGACCTTCCCCTCTCTGACGCGGATCTGGACCTCGGGCAGGTCGATGAAGAGGGCGCCCCTGGCCCGCCGGCGCTCCTGGGCGGCCAGGGCCAGGCGGTGGAGGGTCTGGAAAGGCTCTTCGCCGAGGCGGGCATCTACCTGTTCGTAGCTGAGGCGTTCCACCCGCACCAGGGAGGGCCACAATTCAAAGCCCACCACCTCGCCGGCCTGGTTGAGATCGAGGCCAAAGGACAGGGCCGGCGACACCTCGGCCAGGCCCAGCCCCAGTTGATGGGTGACCTGGGGCGGCAGCATGGGCACAATGCCCTCGGGCAGGTACAGGTTGGCCCCCCGGGCGCGGGCCTCCAGATCAGCGGGGCTGTCCGGCTCGATGAGGGCGGCCACGTCGGCCACGTGCACCCAGAGCCGCTGGCCCTCGATGCTGAGGGCGTCGTCTGGGTCCTGGTTGCCCTCGTCGTCGATGGCAAAGGCCGGCAGGTGGGTCAGGTCGCGGCGCTGCTCCTGGGCCAGGGGGGGCACGGAGATCTGCGGCGGATGGGTGGGCAGTTCCAGGCGGCGGGGGTGGGGATTGACGCTGTGGTCCCAGCAGCCCAGCTCCAGCAGCAGGGCATGGGCGTTCTCGGGGGTCTCGGCGCTGCCCAGTTCGCGCAGCAGCCGGCTGCCCGGTTGCCGGTCCAGGGCCAGCTGCTCGGTATCGCTCAAGAGCCGGCGGTCGGTGGGGAGGAGCCGGCGCGCTTTGACGCGGGCCACAAAATCCTCCCAGGCCTGCTCCTGCTCCCGCTTGGCCTGCCGGCTGGCCTGCTCGGCTTCCACCTCGGCAGCGGCACAGGCGCGCACTGCCTCGGGGGTGCCGCGGAAATAGAGGCCCTCGGCCACCAGTTGCCAGGTAGCCCAGGCAGTGGCCGGGGTGTAGGCGCCAAAGACCAGCTCGGCCACCTCGGCCAGGGGGGCGGCGCTGCCGGCCAGGAGTTCCCAGGCGGTTTCCACCTCGCCCGTCTGGGGCCGCAGTTCGCTCAGGGCGCGCAGGGGGCCGGGGTGCAGGAGCAGGGCGTCTTTGGGCCGCACCTTCTGCGAGTGGCCGCCCTCCAGTTCGAGTTCGAGCCTTTCGCCGGCCTGCCTGACCCGGGCAGGGCGGTTCTTGTAGAGCACCAGGCTGTCGGTGAGGATGGGTTGCATGGGGGATAAGGTAGGCGAGGGGGTTGGGGATTACAAGGCGCGACTCGCCCGGGGAGCCCGGGCGCAATATATTAAGGGCACTTTGGCGAAAGGATACGGATATGCGCGAGGAATCCAGGGCCTTCCTGGAAGCCCTGGTGCGGGCGCCGGGGCCTTCGGGGTACGAGGGGCCGGTGCGCCGGGTGTGGACCGAGGAAGCGAATAAGTATGCCGACGAGGTGCAGGTGGACGTACACGGCAATGCCATCGCCCTGTGCAACCCGAAAGGCCGTCCCCGGATCATGCTGGCCGGGCACATGGACGAACTCGGGTTCCAGGTGCTCCACATCGACGACAAGGGCTACATCTACTTCGACACCATCGGCGGCTTCGACCTGGGGATCGTGCCGGGCCGCAAGGTGCGCATCCACACCCGCAGGGGCGAGGTGCTGGGGGTGATCGGCAAAAGGCCCTTCCACCTGATGAGCGGGGAAGAGCGCAAGAAGGTGCCCGAGCAGCACGAGTTGTGGATCGACATCGGGGCCAGGGATGCCAAGGAGGCACGCAAGCTGGCCGAGGTGGGAGACCCGATCACCTACGACCCCAACTTTGAGATGCTGCGGCGCGAGCTGGCCGTCTCGCGCGGCTTCGACAACAAGATGGGGGCGTACGTGGTGGCCGAGGTGCTCCGCCAGGTGAAGCAGAGCAAGAAGAAGCCCAGGGCGGCCCTCTTTGCGGTGGCCACCGCCCAGGAGGAAGTGGGCCTGCGCGGGGCGCGGACCAGTACATTTGGCATAGACCCGCTGGTGGGCATCGCCGTGGATGTGACCTTTGCCACCGACCATCCGGGCATGGACAAGCGCAAGGCCGGCGAGGTGAACATCGGCAAGGGGCCGGTGATCAACCGGGGGGCCAATACCAATCCGGTGGTCTTCGAGCGCCTGGTCAGCGCCGCGCGCAAGGAGGAGATCCCGCACCAGATCTGCGCCGAGCCCGGGGGCACCAGCACCGACGCCAATGCCATGCAGTTGAGCCGGGCCGGGGTGGCTGCTGGTCTGGTCAGCGTGCCCCTGCGCTACATGCACACCCCGGTGGAACTGCTCTCTCTCAAAGATCTCGACCACACGGTGCGCTTGCTCACCGCCTTTGTGCTGGCGGTCGACGCCGACACCAGCTTCATCCCCTAGCGGGGACCTTGTCCCCTAACGGGGACCTTGTCCCCTAGCGGGGACCTTGTCCCCTGAACTGCACAGGAGGGCGCGATGAGGATCACTTCCGCAGACATCTGGACCGTGGTGGTGCCCACCATCCCCGGCCGGGTGCACAGCCCCGAGTTGGTGCCCAAGGCCGGCTGGGACGAAGTGCCCAAGCACCTGTTCCGGCTCAACACCGACACCGAATTCTACGGCCTGGGCGAGACCGAACGGGGCATGCCCATCGACCAGGTGCGCCAGGGGGCGCGCCTGCTGCTGGGCAAGGACCCCGAGGAGCTGACCCTGCAGAACATCTACGCCGGCCGGGGCGAGGGCAGCGAGGAGAAATTGGAGGTAGGGCATGGGCCGGCGTACATGGCCTTTGAGATGGCCATCTTCGACCTGGTAGGCAGGGCGCGGGGGATGCCGGTCCACGCCCTGCTGGGCGGGGCAGTGCGCCAGCGGGTGCGGGCCGACTACTGGATGGGCCAGCAGACCCCCGAACACAGCAAGCGCAGCGTGGAACGGGCGCTCAAGCTGGGCTTCAAGGGGATCAAGATCAAGTGCCAGATCGAGGACCCGATGGTGGAGCGGATGAAGGCCATCCTGGAGGTGGGGGGGAGGGAATTCAAGGTGACCGTGGACCCCAACGAGCGCTTCCACACCGCGGAGCAGACCATCGCCCTGGCCCGGGAGCTGGAGCCCCTGGGCAACGTCGAGGTCTTCGAGGACCCCATCCCCAAGTCCGACCTGGAGGGCTATATCCGCATCCACGAGGAGATCCGCCAGCCGGTGGCCATGCACCTGGGCGACGGGGCCAGCATGCTGCGGGCGCTCAAGGCCGGGGTGGTGGATTGCTTCAACCTGGGGGGGAGTCTGGTGGGTTTCCAGCGCAACGCCGCAGTGGCCGCTGCGGCGGGCATGCGCTGCTGGCACGGATCTGGCAACGATCTGGGCATCGTGGATACCGCGTACGTGCACGCGGCTGCGGCGGCCCCCAGCTGCACCCTGGCCTCTGATTTTGTGGGGAGCTGGACCCGGGAGGATGATTTGATCGTCGAGCCCATCCCATTTGTGGAAGGGTACGTGCCCACGCCCATGAAGCCGGGCCTGGGCGTGGAACTGGACACCGTGGCCCTGCCGCGTTATTGCCGGGCCCACGAAACCCTGCGCTGAGAAGGGAGTGAAGATGAAGAAGCTGGCGATGGCACTGCTGCTGACCGGGGTCCTCCTGGCCGGCTGCGGAGGCAGCGACGACGAGGATTCGCCCACCGCGCCTACGGAGGCAGAGGTCGCCGGCCTTTCCAGGGTGATGGTGGCTGCCATGAGAGAGGCTTTTGTGGCCTCGCTGATCAGCGACACCACCTCGGTGCCGGGAACCCGGGGATCGGTGGAGATCGCGGGCGGCAACTGGAATTTCGTCGGCTACTCGCCCGACGGAAAACTGACCATCGACGGCATGCTGGTCGTGGACGAGGCCAAATATCCCGAGATCCCGATCAAGGGCACGCTGCAACTCAAGGGCTCGCAGGAGGGCACCCTGGTGGTGGACATGCTGGTCAAGGTCCAGGGCCTGGAGATCACCTCCACCGGCACCTTTGTGCTGAACGGCGAGACCTACGACGTGGCCGAACTCATCGCCGCCGGGGCCAGTTCGGGGTGAAAGGCTGGCTGCTGGCCGGGGCGCTGGCCTGCTGCGCCTGCGATCACGGGCTGGACGCGGGGCCCCAGGGCCAGAGCGGGATCGCCGGCCGCCTGGTGTTCAAGGGGGAATGGCCCGCCGAGGCCGAGGAGGTGGCGGTGGCGGTGTACGAACACTCCCCCCGCCAGGTTGCCGACTTGTACCAGTTGAGCGGCTGGGATACCGGGGTGCAGGTCGGCGCCGAAAGCCACGAGTACTTCGTCCCCATCGAGCGGGACGGGACCTACCGCTGGGTGATCGTGGCCTGGCGCCCCAAGGGCAGCTTCTGGGATTTCCGCTCCCTGCTGGGCTGCTACCACGCCGCCGGCGACAGCCTGCCCACGCCGGTGACGGTGGTGCTGGGCCAGGTGACCGGCGGGGTGGACATCGAGGTGGACTTCGGAGTGTTGCGCGGTGAAGAGGTGCCTGGATACGCTCTTTGTGTGGGCGCTCTGCCTGGCGAGTTGGTGGGCCAGGCCGGCGGCGGCTGAAGACCTGCTGGGCCGGGTGGTGGACGCCCAGGACGGGCGCCCTCTGGCCGGGGTCACCCTGGTGCTGCAGGGCGCCCAGATCGGCACCCACGCCGATGCCGGGGGGCGCTTTCTCCTCAGGGGATTGCCGGCGGGGCCGGGCCGGCTCCTGGTCTCCCACGTCGGGTACCAGCCCCTGGAGATGGCGGTGGTGGTGGGGAGTGGCACCGAGCTGAAGATCGCCCTGCAGCTCTCGGCGGTGGAACTGCCCGGGGTGGTGGTTTCGGCCACCCGCCGGGCCCAGCTCTTCGCCGAGGCCCCGGTGAGCATGGCCGTGGCCCAGGCCCCGGAGCTGGAGACCCGCAACGCCTTCACCCTCTCCGGGCCCCTGACCTACGTGGCCGGTGTCAACCAGGTGGGCAGCCAGGTGGACATCCGCGGTTCCAGCGGGTACAGCCAGGGCACCGGCAGCCGGGTGCTCTTGCTGCTGGACGGCTTTCCCATGCTCTCGGCCGACCTGGGGGACATCAAGTGGGACGCCATCCCCACCGAGGAGGTGGAGCGGGTGGAGGTGATCAAGGGGGCTGGATCAGCGCTCTACGGCACCGGGGCGCTGGGAGGGGTGATCAACGCCATCACCCGCCAGCCCAGCCAGCAGCCCCAGACCCGTTTCCGGCTGCTCACTGGGTTGTACAGCCAGCCGGCTTACCGGTCGTGGCGCTGGACCGAGGACCCCATGTACCTGGCCGGGACCGAGGTGAGCCACAGCCGCACCCTCGGGCGCACCGGCCTGATCGTGTCTGGGGGGCACCAGCGCACCAAAGGATACGAGGAGAACGACGAGTTCAGGCGCTACCACCTCTATGCCAAGGTGGTGCGCGAGGTGGGGAAGAGCGGCCGCTGGACCTCCCTGGCCCGCTGGGCCTCGGATGACCACGGCGTCTTCCTCCAGTGGCGCGACCGCCAGCACCCGCTCCAGGTGCCCAAGGGCGACGAGGGGGCCAGCACCCTCTCGCGCAAGTTCTACCTCAGCTCCGAGTACTATTGCCTGCGGGGACCCTCGCTGGGGTACAAATTGAAAGGTTATTACTACCGCACCGATTTCGACAACAGCCGGGCTGCCGGCGGTCTGGCCTCGGTGGGGCAGAAGGTGGGGACCGAAGCGCAGTTCGACTTCACCGGGTGGAAACACACGGCCCTGAGCGCGGGGACCGCCGCCACCCTCGACCGGGTGAAGGCCCCCGGCGACTTCTTGGGCGAGCGCCAGGCCTACAACCTGGCCCTGTACGCCCAGGGGACGCGCCGCCTGCCGCCCTGGGCGGAGGTGGTGGCTGGGATGCGCTACGATTGGCACCATCGAGATCAGGGACAGAGAGATGCAGTGGGCCGCTGCGCCCTGCCCCCTGGCGAGGCGCGCCCCACCCAGCAGCAGCTGAGCCCGCAACTGGGGGTAGCCGTTTTCCCCGCCGCGCACACCGCCCTGCGGGCTTCGGTGGGCAGGGGTTTCCGGGCGCCCTCCATCTCCGAGGTCTACACCCAGGCCGAGGCCTCAGGGGTGTTGATCTGCCCCAATCCGGCCCTGCGCGCCGAGCGCAGCTGGTCCTACGAGGTGGGGGCCAGGCAAGTGGTGGGAAGATTCATGAGGGTGGACGTGGCCCTGTTCTGGAACACCTTCGACGGGCTGGTGGAGGGCAGGCCGGACCCGGCGCTGGGAGAGGGCATTCTGGCCGCCAGCTTCCGCAACCTCTCCCGGGCGCGGGTGCGCGGCCTGGAGGTGGAGGAGCAACTGGCCCTGCCCGGGAGGGTGCGCTGGAAGGCGGCGTACACCCTGCTGGACGCGGTGGAGTTTCTGGATCAGGAAGTCCCGCTATCACCCTACTGCAGAGAGGGTTTGGAATCCGGAGGTGAAGCCCCCCTGCCCTACCGGGCCCGCCATCTGCTCAACACCGGGCTGGTCGCCGACCGGGGCCGGGTCAAGGGCGGCGCCGAGTTCCGTTACCTGAGCCGCTTTGAACGGGTCTCGGGACTCTTCCCCGAGTGCCGGCGCGACCTGGTGCCAGTGTATCTGGTCGATGTGTTCACCACCGGGCGGGTCGGGGAACTGGATTTGACCCTGCGCATCGACAATTTGTTGAACTACCACTACGTGCTGACCGAGCGGGAGTTGCGCTCCCCCCGGCGTTTCTCCCTGGGCCTGTCGGGGGCCTTCTGAACCGAGGCGGAAGTAAGGAGAGTGAAGCGATGGGCAAAAGACTCCTCTATATCCTGGTGATCGCCAGCGGGTTGGGGATGGCCATGGCCGCCGGAGTGGGAGCCCAGGACGACACTGGGGCGGCGGACTCGGAGGTGGTGGGCGATGGCAGCGGAGTGGCAGATGATGGCAGCAGTGTGATCGATGACGCCACAGGTGAGGTGGACGGCGGGGCTGGTGTGATCGATGAGGGCAGCGGCATAATCGATGAAGGGACCAGTGTGGTTGAGGATGGCACAGAGGTGGTGGACGAGGGCAGTGGTATAATCGATAACGCCACGGGTGTGATCGATGAGGGCAGCGATGTGGTGGACGAGGGCATAGGTGTGATCGATGAGGGTACCGGTGTGATCGACGGGGGTACCGGTGTGATCGATGAGGGCACAGAGGTGATCGATGAGGGTGGCGGTGTAATTGATGAGGGCGGTGAGGCGATAGACTTCGGCGAGGAGGAATTCATCGACGACTCGGAATTCATCAGCGGAGACGATTTTACGGAGGAGGAATACTTCGACCCTGCAGAGACCACCTATGACGAGTGGTTCGGCAGTGACGAGGCGGTCGACTGGGATGGGGATGGGGAGTTCAGCGAGGAAGACTACGACCTGCTGACCTGGCTGACCGGGGAATCGACCGCCGAGGACGTGGACGGCGACGGGTTCCTCGACGAGGAGGACTACGCCCTCTCCCAGTGGCTGGAGGGAAGTGCGGATTCGGATGTGAACGGCGACGGCGCGGTGGACGAGGATGACTTCACGCTCTACCAGCAGGAAACCCAGGGGATATTCGTCAACGAGATTTACTATGTGTTTGCCGAAACCGATCACAAGGGGGCGTCGATCTATTGGTACTCCAGCGAGCCGGGCGGCAGCGACACCCTGCGCTACCGGGAGGCAGAATTCGGGACCTGGCAGGCGGTCAGCGTCAGTTCCAGCGGCTACGAGCACCTGATCAGCCTGAGCGGGCTGAAGGCCGACACCGAATACGACTTCGGGGCGCGCTCCCTGAGTCCTGACGGGTTTGTGAGTGACTGGGTGCAGGATGCCTTCCGCACCCGCAAGGGAGCGGATCTGCGACCGGCGGTTGGTTCGGACCTCGACGTCCAGGTGACTGGCGAGTCGGCCACCCTGAGTTGGTTCACCAACCGATCCACCGACGCGGGTTTCACCATTACCCGGGAGGGCCAGGTCGTGGCCCAGGGGGCGGCCGACCAGGAGGGGCAGCAAGCCCACGACGTCTTCGTCGGCGGGCTCGAAGCGGGTACTGAGTACCAGTTCACCCTTTCTTCGACGCCGGTGGACGAGGCCGAGCTGGTGGCCGAGGGGTTGGTGTCCCAGGGCGAGCTGGTGGACGTCAAGAGTGGCCGCTTCATTACCCCCGGCCAGCCGCAGGCCCTGCAGTTCACGGCGTCCCCCTTCAGCGTGGTCAGTTCCGGCAGCGCGGTGATCGAGGTGGCCCTCAACCAGATCACCTCGGTGAGCGTGGATTACGGGCGGGCGGACAATATCCTCGAAAAGACCACTGCCGGCACCCAGGTGAACCTCTATAAGGAGCACGTCCGTTCGGATCAGCGGCTGACCCAGCACAGCATCACCCTCAGCGGCCTCAAACCCAAGACCACCTACCGCTACCGCATCACCGCCCTCAGCCCGCAGGGGGACACGTTGAGCACCGACCCCTTCGGCGACCAGCAGTGGAACTACGACTGGCAGTTCACCACCTCCCCGGCCAGCGATACCCTGCCGCCGGTGATCGTCGAGGGCCCGCGGGTGGTTTCCCGCGACAAGATCGCGGTGGTGGAATGGACCACGGACGTGGAGACCACCGGCAAGGTGTTCATCGGCACCCAGGGGGGCACCTACGGCACTCCCGACGAGTTCGTCTTCGTGGATCGGGCGCCGGGCGGGGCGCCCGCCTTTGCCCAGCGGCACGTGGTGACCCTGACCGCCCTGGACTCGGCCACCACCTACGCGTACCGCATCGAGAGCGCCGCGGCCAACGGCAAGAGCGTGGTCTTCAGCCCGGCCAGCGCTGGGGCCGGCAAGCTGGCCAAGACCCTGCAGCCTCCCGGCGGGTCCGGCACCTTCAAAACCAGCAACCAGCCCGACACCCAGTTTCCGGTGATTCTCTCCGGCCCTACCATCACCTCCCGCGGGCGCGACCGGGCAGTGGTGGAGTGGACCACCGACGAACCGGCCAACAGCGTGGTCCGCTTCGGCCGTGACCGCCTGGACGGCAACGTCAGCGCGGGGGACAACGAGGTGGAGCACAAGCTGGTGCTCAGCAACCTACAGCCCGGGGCCTCGTACAAGTTCGTGATCAATTCCACCGACGCCTCGGGCAACGGGGCCACCCAGAGCGCCGAGGCCTTCTTCACCACCAACCCCGACCTCGATCTGGCGGCCCCGCGCCTCGTCTCGGGCCCCGAGGTGATGTACAAAAACGACCGCAGCGCCGCCATCCGCTGGACCACCGATGAGGCGGCCACCGGCCAGGTATCTTTTGGAACCACCGCGCAGCTGGGTTCGCAGCGGAACCTGGGCCAGGCCGGGCTCACCCACGAAATCAGCCTCACCAACCTGAGCCCTGCCACCACCTATTTCTACAAGGTTTCAGCCAGCGACCTGAGCAACAACGGGCCCACCAGCAGCCAGGTGCTCAGTTTCACCACCGAGGCACAGCCAGACCTGCAGTCGCCGGTGGTTAGCGGGGTCGAGGCGGTGCCCTCCGACTCGGTGGCTATCATCCGCTGGACTACTGACGAGGTGGGCGACAGCTTTGTGGAGTTCGGCACCAGCGAAGCCGTGTTGGGCGACAAGGCTGGGGACGACAAGGACCTCAGCGCCCACGAGGTGGTGCTCACCCATTTGCGGCCCTCGACCACCTATTTCTACCGGGCCGGATCTGTGGATCGGGCCGACAATCCGGCCGGCCTCAGCCAGGTGCAGTCCTTTGCCACCCTGGCGACGGCGGACCGTACCGCGCCGCAAGCCCCTGCAGGGCTGAAGGCCCAGGCTGGGGCGGGTCAGGCGAGCATCAGCTGGACGGCCAGCACCGATGCCAATCTGGCCGGGTACAATCTCTACCGCCGCAGCGGGGAGGGCAGCTTTGCTCCGGTGGCCACCCGGCTGAGCCAGACCTCCTACGTGGATCTGGGCCTGACTGATGGCCAGGCGTACGAGTACCGCCTCACCGCCATCGACCGGGCCCTGGTCCCCAACGAGAGCCTGCCCAGCTCCACCATCACCGTCTCGCCCAGCGCGGCCACGGCGCCCACAGCCCCCACCCAGCTGGGCCAGGAGGGCAGCCTCTTCAGTCCCACCCTGAAGTTCACCAATGCCGCACCCCATACCCAGGGCGCCGCACTGACCTACATCATCCAGGTCTCCTCGGATTCGAGTTTCGGCAACGTGGTGGCCTCGGTCTCGGGATTGAGCGAGGGCAGCGGGGGGGCAGGTCCGGGGCGCACGGCCTGGATGGTGGACCGCCGGCTGCAGGAGGACCAGACTTACTACTGGAGGGCCCGGGCCGTGGAGGACGCGGTGAACGGTCCTTTCTCCGAATCCAGGCAGTTCAAGACCCAGCGTCCGCCCGCGGTGCTGGCCGGCGACTTCAACAGCGACAAGACCGTCAACTTCGACGATTTTTTCCTCTTCGCCGACAACTTCGGCAAGAGCGCGACCGGGGAGGCGGCCAAGTTCGACCTGAGCAAGAGCGGTAACGTGGACTTCGACGATTTTTTCCTCTTCGCCGACAACTTCGGCAAGAGCGCCAGCGCCAAGCGCTGGGCCGCGGCGGCGGAACTGGAGCGCGAGGCCGTCCTGGGGCTGGAAGCCGTCGCCAGTGGGGAAGCCCGCCAGCTGGTGGTCGAAGTCAGCGCTGACCGGGCCACCTCGCTGCAGGCCTTTGGCCTGGTGCTGGCCTACGATCCGCGCCTGGTGCAGTTCCAGCGCGCGCAGCGCGGCGGGCTGGTGCAGGGAAAGGGGCTCTTTGCGGTGCTGCACCAGGAACCAGGTGAGGTGGTCCTAGGCGGCAGCCTGGCCGGCGGCAAAGAAGGGGAACTGGCCGAACTGCATTTCACCTTGATTGGTCCGGCTGACCAGGTGGCGATTGCGCTCCGCGAGGCCCTGGTGTCCAGACCGGGCGCTCAGGTGGCACGGGTGGAGGGGGTCCCGGCAGCACACTTGCGTCCCGCCTCCTGGTTCCTGAGGGCCAACTACCCCAATCCTTTCAACCCTTCCACGGCCATCAGCTACGGCCTCGCCCAGGCTGGTCCGGTGAAGCTGAGTATCTACGACGTGCTGGGTCAACAGATCACGGTGCTAGTGGAGGCGCAGCAGCCGGCCGGTTTCTACCAGGTGGTCTGGGACGGGGCCGACGCGGAAGGCAGGCCGGCGGGGAACGGGATGTATTTCTACCTGCTGCAGACCCCGCAGTTCACCCAGGCCCGCAAGATGGCCTTGATCAAATGAGCCAGGTCCAGCACCGCGCCCCGACCGCCCGGTGGATCTGTGCCCTGGAGCGTGGCCAGCTGCGCCCTCAACTGGCAACCTTCTACGGGGCTGCCGAAGCAGTCCGGTGGGAGGGCCACTACCTGGAGGCGATGCGGGCTTTCGCCGCCCGCTGCGGCGGCGAAGGGGAGGTGGTCATCGCCCGCTGCCCGGCCCAGATGAACCTGATGGGTATGCACATCGACTACGGGGGTATGCCCTCCCTGCGCCTGGCAGTGCGCGGGGCTGACACCCTAGCCATCGCCCGGCCCAATCCCGGAGGGGGTGTGCGGCTGCACAGCCTGATGCGGGCTGCTGGAGAGGCGGAGGACCGTTTCGCCCCGGCCAGTTTCGTCCTGCAAGACTTCGTCCCGGCCGAGCCGGTGGCCACCCGCCAGGCGCTGATGGACTACGCCGGCCGGGTGGACCGCAGCCGGCTGGCCGCTGACTGGGCCATCCTGCCCCAGGGTGCGCTCATCTTCCTGGAGAGTTATTTCCGGCAGCGGCACCCGCTGCAGGGCATGGACTGCCTGGTGTGGAGCAATGTCTCGCCCAGCGGCGGCATGAGTTCCTCCTCGGCCCTGGTGATCGCCACTGCGTACGCGGCCATGGGCGCCAGCGGCCTGGTGCCCGGGGTGGACATGCCCGAGGAAGACCTGGTCGACGGGATCGGCACCTCCGAGTGGATCAGGGGGACGCGCGGCGGCACCGCCGACCACGGGGGCATGATCCTGGGCAGAACCGGCAAGCTGGTCAGCGTGGGGGTCTTCCCGGCCAGGTCTCTGGGGTACGCGGCCCTGCCCGAGGCCTACGCGGCCCTGATCCTCGACAGCGGGGTGCCCCGGGTCTACGACGAGGCGGTCAAGGAAGAGACGGTGATCGCCTATCCCCTGGGCGCCTTCCTGATCCGCCAGCTGATCCTGCCCCAGCTGGCGGGGACCCCCGGATTCGAGGGATTGGTCCCCGACTACGCCGAGCGCATCGGGTACATCCGCGATATCACCTGCGAACAATTGGGCATCGGCTTGCCCCAGCTCTACCAGGTGCTGCAGGGGCTGCCGCTGATCACAGCGCTGGCAGAGGTGGAAAAACAGACGGGAGCTGCCTATGCCCCCTTCCACCGGCTGCAGATCGGTGACCGCTTCCAGCGCATCGGCCCCGACTATCCCATCCGCCTGCGCCGGCGCTTTGCCTTTGGCCTGGCAGAGCAGGCCCGGGTGGGGGCCATGCTCGAATATCTCAATGCGGGTCGGTTGGCCACTGCCCTCCAGTTGGTGCAGATCGCCCACGACGGGGACCTGGACCGGGAGGTGAGCGATGCGGATCTGGAGGCGCGGCGACAGGCCGCCCTGGCCGGCGAGGAAGCAGGCCGGCTGTGTTTCCTGCCCGGCGGGTACGGGCGCATGACCCCGGCCTACGACCGGGTGGTGCGGGCGATCAATCAGTACCTGGCCGAGCGGGGTGGTCCCGAGGCCGGGGCGGTGCAGCGCCTGGGGGCCGGCTGGGGGGGCAATGTGGGGGGGCTGGTGCGGCGCGAGTTCCTCAGCGGCGACGAGGGGCCGGGTTTCCAGCGTCTGCTGGGGGAGGAGTTGGGCATCGAGGTCGAGTTGGACCGTTGCCAGGCCCTTCCCGGAGAAGGCGCCTGCCTGCTGGCGGCGCCGGAAGGGGGAGCGTGAGGAACCTGCTCTCAGGGGTGCGGGTGCTGGACTTCACCCGGGTGCTGGCCGGGCCGTACGCCTCGATGGTCCTGGCCGACCTGGGGGCAGAGGTCATCAAGGTGGAGTTGCCCGGCCAGGGGGACGAGGCGCGCGGCTTTGGGCCCTTCCAGCAGGGCGAGAGCGCCTATTTCATGAGTGTCAACCGGGGCAAGAAGAGTGTCACCCTGGACCTGCGCACCCTCCGGGGTCAGGAACTGGCGCGCCAGCTGGCCGGTAAATGCCAGGTGCTCATCGAGAACTTCCGCCCCGGTAGCATGGCCCGTTTCGGGTTGGGCTGGGAGGAATTGCACCGGCGTTATCCGGCGCTGGTCTACGCCTCCATCTCCGGGTTCGGGCAGACTGGCCCGTACGCCGGCCGTCCGGCCTACGACGTGGTGGTCCAGGCCATGAGCGGCCTGGCCAGCATCACCGGCCACCCGGGCCTGCCCCCGGTGCGGGTGGGCTCCTCCATCGCCGACCTGAGCGCCGCCCTCTTCGGGGTGATTGGCATCCTGGCGGCCCTGGCCCGCGCCAGGGAGATAGGGGAGGGCCAGCAGGTGGACATCGCCATGCTCGACTGCCAGGTGGCCCTGCTGGAGAATGCCGTCGCCCGGTACCAGGTCACCGGCCAGGTACCCGGCCCCCTGGGCTCCCGCCATCCGACCATCACTCCCTTCCAGTTCTTCGAGGCCGCCGACGGGCATCTGGTCATCGCCGCGGGCAATGACGGGCTGTGGAAGAGACTGTGTGCCACCGTGGGGCTGCCCGCCCTGGCCGAAGATCCGCGCTTTGCCACCAATGCCCTGCGCACCCAGCACCACGCCCAGCTCGAAGAACTGCTGGCCGGGGCGCTGAGGCCGCAGACGGTGGCCCACTGGTGCCGGGTGCTGGAGGAAGCCGGAGTGCCCTGTGGTCCCATCTGCGACATCGCCCAGGTGGTGGCCGACCCCCAGGTGAGGGTGCGGGGGATGATCACCAGCCAGGTTCACCCGCGGGCAGGGGAGGTGGTCATGCCGGCTTCTCCCCTCAAGTTCTCGGCCACCCCCGTGGAACCGGGAGCGCCGGCGCCCCTGCTGGGGCAGCATACCGGGGAGGTGTTGAGGGGGCTGCTGGGGCTTGCGGAGGGGGAGCTGGAGGAATTGCGGCGGGAGGGGGTGGTTTAGCAGGCTGGCCTACTTGAGCAGCAGGGCGATCATGAGGGTGATCCAGCTGGCCAGGACGATGCCCACGGTCCACTGGAACCGGTTGTCTATCCTGTTGTCGAACTTGGCGTCGAGCGCGTCTACCCTGGCCGTGAACCGGCTGTCCAGGTTGCGCAGGTCCCCTTCGATGAGGGTGAGGCGTCGATCCACCTGCAGGAGGACGTCGCGGATGGTCAGTTCGGACAGGGTTTGTTCAGCAGCCATGACAATCCCTTTGCCTACCCCATCTTGATAACCGCGATGACCACCCCGGTCAGGGCGATCATGGTGGTCATCATCCACAGGAAGCGGTTGTCCAGGCGCTGGAGTTGCTGCTCGTGCTTCTCGTCGATGCGCTGGCTGGTCTGGTCGATGCGGCCATCCAGCCGGCGGATCTCGTGCCGCAACTCCTGGAAACCCGCATGTGTTTCGCGCCGCAGGTCCTGGATGTCCTCCCTCAGATAGGAGATACCCCAGTGGAGTTCGGCGGGTGGCTGGGGAGGGACAGGATGGGATTCGGACATGGCGGCGCTCCAGGGCAACGAGGCGTGAGGATCTCCGGGCAGCCTGTATTCCTGTGAATATAGACGGCCCCTGACAGTGCGGCAACCTGCAAGTCCCATGCCAGAGGTTGTGCCTCTGGAGGCCGCGCCGCCAGGTGCTGGCTGATGTGAGAGAAACGAACCAGCGACGTATCGCCAGTTACACCCGCCGCGTCTTCCATTTTCCCCGTTGGAACCAGAAGAGCTTGAGCAGCCCTTCCACCGCCGAGGCGATGACGAAGCTGTACCACAGGCCGTCGGTGCCCAGGCCGGCTAGGCGGGGCAGGACGTAGAGCAGGCCCATCAGCAGGGGCAGGCGGGAGACCAGGGCAAAGAGCATGGGCGAGAGGGTGTCGCCGGCCCCCTGCAGGGCGCGGCCCAGGATCAGGTTGAGGGAGATGAAGAGAAAGCCCAAGCTGAAGACGCGCAGGCAGTCGATCCCCAGGGCGAGGGTTTGGGGGTCCTCGGTGAAGATCTCGATGATGGTGCGGGCGCCCAGAAAGTAGGCAAAGGTCCCGCCCAGCAGCGCCCCCCCGTACAGCCCGGTGATGATCCAGGCGCTGTGGGCGGCCCGCTCGGACTTGCCGGCCCCCAGGTTCTGGCCCACCAGGGTGGCGGCCGCCCCGCTCAGGCCGAAGCCGATGACCATCAGCAGCATGGTGCTGCGCGCCGCTACCCCGAAGGCGGCCACCGCCGCGGTGCCGAAGCCGGCGATGAAGTAATTGGCCAGGATGTCGGCCACCCCGTAGCAGCCGATCTGCAGCGAGCCGGGCAGGGCGATGCGCAGCATGCGTTCCATGAGCGGGAAATCGGGCCGCAGATCGGCCAGGCGCAGGCCGATCTCGGAGTTTTTGAAGAGCAGGCGCAGCAGAAGTAGCCCGGCCACTCCCCGCGACAGCACCGTGGCCAGGGCCGCTCCGGGCACGCCCAGGGCGGGAAAGGGGCCCCAGCCGAAGATGAAGAGGGGGTCCAGCAGGATATTGGCCCCAAAGGCGACGGCCCCCAGGCGCATGGGGGTGTGGGCGTCGCCGATGCTCTGTAAGATCCCGCTGGTGAAGAAGAGGGAGACCGTGGCAGCCACCCCCAGGAAGAAGATCTGCAGATAGGCGCTGCCCTGGGCCACCACTTGGGGAGAGGCGCCGATGAGCCGCAGCAGCTCGTCGCGCCACAGTTCGCCGGCCGTGCCCAGGCAGAGGGACAGGATGGCGGCCATCAGCAGGGCCTGGCCCACCACCCTGCGGGTCATCGCCAGGTCCCGCGCCCCGTAGAAGCGGGACACCATGGCCCGCATCCCCATGTCGATGCCGATCACCAGGGTCATCACCAGCTGGATGATGGCCCCGCTCATGGAGACCCCGGCGATGGCATCCGGCCCCAGCCGCCCCACAAAGACCATGTCGAAGATGCTGGAGGAGGTCTGGAGGAAATTGCCCAGCATCATGGGCCAGCTCAGGCGCAGGATCGCGGCGAGCAGCGGCCCTTCGGTGAGGGGGTTGGAAGGGGTGCCGGTTTCCGGTGCGGTCCTCACGCCCAGGGGGCGGCCACACCCAGTTCCGCGCCGGTCTTCTCGAGGCGTTCCAGGTCCTCCAGGCCCATGGGGATTCCCTCTCGGGAGTACTCTTGCGTCTTGCGGTGTTCCATGGTGCCTGGCAGGGTGGCCTCGTCGTAGCCTTTGAGCGGGATCATCTCCTCACGCACGTGGCTGATCAGGGCGTCGATCCCGGCGCGCACCTGGGCGGCCGGGGCGAAGAGCCCCAGGTTCATCACCCACACGAAACTGCCCATGCGGGCGCCGGGCCAGCGCTCGGCCACGGCGCGGGCCTTCTCCTGGGCCTGGCCGACGAAAACCCCGCCCAGGGCAGTGGCCACCCCGGTATAGCCCATGGACTTGAAGAAGGCCGCCGGGATCAGGGATTCGAGGGCTTCGATCTCGGGGCCCCGCTGGTAGTCGGCCAGGATGCAGGTGGCCCCGTCCAGCACCAGGGGCGGTCCCTCCTGACCGGGGATGCCGAAACACAGGGGCGGGTTGCCGTAAGTGGCGGCCCGCTTGTCCTTGTTGGAAGGGTAGTACTGCGGATAAGACCCCTGCACCGAGAAGGCGAAACAGCCTTCCTCCATGGCGCGGTGCACGTAGTGGCCGGCCGAGCCGTAGTGGCCCAGGTGGCAGGCCCCACCCACGGCCACGCCCTTGGCCTTGGCCTTCTCGATGGCCTTTTCAGTGGCCAGCATGGTGGGGGCGTAGCCCAGGCTGCCGTCCCCGTCGATGAAGACGTGGGTGTCGGTCTCGCGGATGACTTTGAGTTGGGGCCGGGGGTTGACCCGGCCCTTCTTGAGGCTGGGGCAGTACCCGCCGATGGTGCGGATGCCGTGGGAGCGCACCCCGCGCAACTCGGAGTTGGTCAGCAACTGGGCGAGCTGGTCGGCGTGCTCCTCCAGCATGCCGGCGGCTTTGAGACAGGCGGCGGCAAAGGCGCGCAGCTGGTCGGCGGGGATGCGCTTGAACTTCTCGGGCGGACGGTTCATGGACGGATGGATCTCCTGTGGTTGGAATGTCTGATTGGCCGATGTAGGGGCGCAGCGCGCTGCACCCCTACGATTTGAATTTCAGGGCTCTCCCCGGCAGGGGGGAGGGGAGGTCTTTCACTTCTTTCCCGTCGCGGATGATGGGCACGCCGTTGACGATCACCTGCTCGATGCCGGCGCAGTACTGGTGCGGCTCCTTGTAGGTGGCCCGGTCGGCCACGGTCTGGGGATCGAAGACCACCAGGTCGGCGAAGGCCCCTTCCCTGCACCGGCCCCGGTCCTTGAGGCCGAAGCGGGCGGCGGGATAGGCGCTGAGCTTGTACACGGCGTCTTCGAGCGAAAAGAGATGGTGGTCGCGCACGCAGGGGCCCAGCAGGCGGCCGGCAGACCCGTACATGCGCGGGTGCACGGCCCCGTCGCGGAAGTAGATCCCATCGGTGCCCATCATGTACTTCTCGTGGGCCAGGAAGGGAAAAACCAGGGAGTCGTCGCCGTAATGGAAGACCAGCAGCACGGCCAGGTGCTCCTCGATGAGCAGGTCGCACAGGGCGTCGGCGGCCGGTTTGCCCACTGCCTCGACGTACTCGGCCAGGCTCTGGCCCAGGTAGCGCGAATTCTCCTTGCCCGGCAGCCAGGCGATGAAGGTCTGGTCCAGCTTGTACGCGGCCAGCCCCTGGGCGAAGCGGGCGCGGATCTGCGGCTCCCGCAGCCGGGATAGCACACCCATGGGGCCTTCCTCCCACACCTCGTAGGGCAGCAGGAAGTTGAGCATGGTGGACCCGGGCAGGTAGGGGTACACGTCGAAGGAGAAGTCCACCTCGTGCACGGCGGTCTGGTCGATGTAGGTGAGGATGAAATCGATCTGCTCGGGGGTGGTGCCTTTGAGGTGGGAGATGTGTACCGGCACGCCGGCGCGCCGGCCGATCTCCACGGCCTCCTTCACCCCTTCGAGGGTGCCCTTCTTGTAGCGCACATGGCTGACGTAGAGCCCGCCCCTGTTGGCCATGGGGGCGCAGGCCTCAGCCAGCTCGGCGGTGGTGGCGAAGCATTCGGAGATGTAATCCAGGCCGGTGGACAGGCCCACCGCTCCCTCGGCCATGCCCTGTTCGACCAGGGAGCGGATCTGGGCCATCTGGAAATCGTCGGGGACCTGCCGGCCGTACCCGTGGGCCAGGACCCGCACATTGGCGTAGGGCAGGTGGGTGATGGCGTTCTGCGCGCAACCCCCGTCGAGCCGGGCCATATAGTCGGCCAGGCTTTCCCAGCCGCGGTATTCCTCGTAGAGCAGGGCATTGAGGGCCCGCATGTAGAAGATCCAGTCGTGCGCCGTGTGGCGATCGACCGGGGCGTAGGAGATGCCGTCGGCCATGATCACCTCGCTGGTGAAGCCCTGGGTGGTCTTGGGCAGCAGATGGGGGATCTTGGGCAGCCAGGCGTCGGAGTGGTTGTGCACGTCGACGAAACCGGGGGCGACGATCCTGCCGGTTGCGTCGAGGCGCTGGCGGGCCGGCTCTTTGCTGAGGTCCCCCACCTTGGCGATGCGGTCCCCCTGGATGCCCAGGTCGGCCCGGCGCCGGGGCGCGCGGCTGCCGTCGATGAGGGTGCCATTGGCGATGATCAGGTCGTACAAGGGCCAATTCTCCCGTGGGTTGAGGCAGCTTGAGGTTTTCAGAGAAATACTGTAAGTTTTTCGGCGGCAAAAGCGAAGGGTCAAAATACCGACTGGAACACGTTCTGGCAAGGAGGCAGGCAGCGATGGCCAAGGGCGCTAAAGCGGCGAAGATCAGCGGGGTGGAACTGCAGCTGAGTCTCCCGGTGGCCGCCGACCAGGAGTGGATAGGCCAGCCCGAGGTGCTCAGGGAACTGCTGGCCTGCTGGCTGGTGGTGGACGCCCGGGATCTGCCCCTTTCGCCCCGGCTGGTGGGCCCGCCGGGCATCGGCAAGACCACCCTGGGCATGGCGGCGGCGCGGCGGCGGGAGCAGGAACTCTACATCTACCAGTGCACCAGCGATACCCGGCCCGAGGATCTGCTGGTCACCCCGGTGCTGGCCGAGTCGGGCCGCATCGCCTATCACGCTTCCCCCCTGGTTTCGGCCACGCTGCAGGGGGGCATCTGCGTGCTGGACGAGGGCAATCGCATGAACGAGAAGAGCTGGGCCTCGCTGGCGCCCCTCTTGGACCACCGGCGCTACGTCGAGTCGGTGATCGCCGGCATCACCATCCCGGCCCACCCCGAGTTCCGCTGTTGCGTGACCATGAACGACGACGAGTCCACCTACGAGGTGCCCGACTACATCCTCTCGCGCCTGCAGCCCACCCTGGAGGTGGGCTTTCCCAGCCGCGCCGATGAACTGGCCATCCTGCGCTACCACCTGCCCTTTGCCGAGTCCCAGCTCCTCGAAATGACCGTGGAGTTCCTCCAGCGCTCCCACGCCCTGGACCTGGAATTCTCGCCCCGCGACGGCATCCACATCGTGCGCTACGCCCTCAAGCGCCTGGCCCAGCAGGAGGGCCACCCGCTGGCCATGGATGAGGCCTGGCAGGAGGCCGTGGATCGGGTCCTGGGCCCAGACGCCCTGGACCTGGAGCGCATCGCCCAGGAACGCCGCTACGCCCTGGGCGAGGAACCCGAGCCCAGGGGCATGGAGGATTTCTTCTTCGAGGAGGACGACCCGCTGCGCCCGGGGCGGGACGACGAGACCCTCTGAGCGGAGGCTCCTCCCTTGAACCCCCTGCTCGAATTGAGCCCGCGCCTCTGGGTGCTGCCGGTGGTCTACGGCAGCGCCGACTTTGCCCTGGAGGTGCGCCGGCGCCTGCGCGGCCAGCCCTGCGACTGTCTGGCTCTGCCCCTGCCGCCCTCCTTCGCCAGCGCGGTGGAGCGGGGCGTGGAACTGCTGCCCCAGGTCTCGGTGGCCCTGCAGGCCGAGCCCGACCTCGAAGGCGCCTACAGCCTGGTGCCCATCGACCCCTGCCAGGGGGTGATCGCCGCCCTGCGCCACGCCCTGGAGCAGGGGATGGAGCGGGCCTACGTAGACCTGGAGGTGGCGGCCTACGAAGTGCCGCAGGTGCCGCTGCCCGACCCGTTTGCGCTCAAACAGCTCTCCCTCGAAAAATATCTCGCTGCCCTGCTGCCCTCCCTGCCGGCCCCGGCCGGGCACAGCCAGCAGCTGGAGCGCATCCGCTACATGGCCTACCAGCTCCACTGCCTGGAGCTGGAATACCAGCGCATCGTCCTGGTCTGCTCGGCGGCGGATTGGCCCTGGATCCGCCAGGCGTACCGGGCCCGGTCCCCCTATGCACAGCCCTATCCCACCCCCGGCTTGGTGCAGTTGTGCCGGGTGGCTGAGGAGAGCGTGTACTTCGCCCTGGGCGAACTGCCCTTCCTCACCCACCTGTACGAACACCGCCGCGCCGAACTGATGGGGGAGAGCACGCTGGGGGTGGACGGGGTCAAGGCCCTGCTGTTGGAGGCCAGGGACGCCTGGGTGTACGAGCAGGAATTGGGCGCCCACTGGCTCACCCCCCAGTGCCTGGGGCTGCTGCTCAAGTACGTGCGCAACCTCACCCTGATGGAGGGCCGGCTGGCCCCCGACCTCTACAACCTGGGCCTGGCGGCCAAGCAGGTGGTGGGGGACGATTTCGCCCTGGCCCTCATCGAGGTGGCCCGCGAGTACCCGCCCCAGCGCATGCCTTCGCCGCTGGAGGATCTGCGCCTGGGCCTGGGCCGGTTGATGGATATGGACGGCCAGGTGCGCCCCTTCAAGGACCGCCTGCAGGGATCTCCCCGCCACTGGCGCTCCCTGCCCCTGCGGCCCCAGCCGCCTCCCCCCGAGCAGGAGGAGTGGGCGGCGCAGTGGGACCCCTACGGCCACTGCTCCTATCCGCCCGAGGACCGGCGCATCGAGAGTTTCCAGCAGCACGTGCGCGCCCAGGCCAGGCTGATGCTGGGGGAGCAACAGGCGCGGGTGGAGAAGTTCACCGCCTCGCTCAAGGACGGGCTGGACGTGCGCGAGACCTTGCGCAACTGGCATAAAGGCGGACTCTACGTGCGCGAAATCCCCCCGTCGAGAGGCCAGATCGAGATCGCCGTCTTCCTCTTCGACAGTCCGGCCCGGGCCGAGCGCTACCCCTGGCGCACCACCTGGTACGCCGAGCACGGGGAGGAGTCCACGCTCTGTTTCTTTGCCACGCCCTTCCTGGAAAACATGGTGGGGCCGGGCATCGGCCAGTCCATGTACGGGGGCTGTTTCTTCGTCTATCCGCCCCGGCCCATCCCCGATGTGTGGCAGGACAGCCGCTTCGACTCCACCCGCACCCTGGAGGAGCGGTTGCTGGCCGGCGCCCTCTTCCACTCCGCCGAACCGCGGGTGGCCCTGGTGGCCCCACATCCGCCCCTGGCCTCCTGGCGGCAGTTGGCCCGCCAGCTGGGCCGGCAGCTGGTCTACATCCCGCTCAAGCGCTTCTCGCCCTCCACCGTGGACCGGCTGCGCCGCTTCCACGTGCTCAACGACAAAGAGGTGCGCTCCTACGCGGCGCAGTTTATACGAGACCTGCGGTAATCGGGATCTGACAACATCTTCTTCTCCCAGGATTAATCCTGGCATGAACGAGGGAACGAAGACAGAGCAGGTTGAGGCCAGATTCCCCCTCGGCCAGCGTATCTCTCTCTCCGGCCACTTCTCCGGGCCAGTGGTGCTGGAGGCAGTACGCCCCATCGGGGCCGGGTACGAATGCCGGGAGCATCTCGAAAAGCAGGGCTACTCCACCTGTCAGATCCACGGGGGGATGAATCCACACGAACGCAAGCGGGCCCAGGAGGAGTTCCGCACCAGCCGGCAGATCTGCGTAGCCACTGAGGCTGCCGGGGAGGGGATTAACCTCCAGTTTTGCCGACTGATGATCAACTACGACCTGCCCTGGAATCCCACCCGGCTGGAGCAGCGGTTAGGCCGTATCCACCGTATTGGCCAGGACCGCGAGGTCCATGCGTTCAACTTTGTGGCCAGCGAATCTGAGGAAGGACAGCCCGTTATCGAGGGCCGTATTCTCGACCGCCTTCTGGAAAAGCTGGAGGAGATGCGCGCAGCGCTCGCAGATCGAGTCTTCGACGTGATCGGCGAGGTACTGTCGCTCAATGAGGTCAATCTGCCGGACATGCTCCGGGAGGCAGCCCACGATCCCCGGCGACTGGACGAGTACCTGGACCAGATCGGGCAGATCGATCCGGGCAAGCTCCAGGAATACGAGCAGGCAACCAGGATTGCCCTGGCCCGGGCGAATGCAGCGAAGTTCGTTCAACGGCTGTGCCGGTATCCGAGCGAAAGCAAACCAGAGGAGAAGGCCGACATCGAGCGCGCCATCAAAGACGCGCAGCGCCACATCCTCGAAGCGCACGCCGAGCGCTTGTCACAGGAGTTGGGGAAGACGGTCACGGTCGAGGATATCCTGGAGGGACGGGCACCCAGGCCGAAGGTGCTGGATATGTTTGCGGGAGGTGGGGCGATTCCCCTGGAGGCGCTGCGCCTGGGATGCGAGGTGTACGCTCTGGACCTGAACCCGGTGGCGCACATCATCGAACTATGCACCCTGGTCTACCCGCAGAAATACGGGAAGCCCGATCCCCAGGCAAAGGGGTGTGCGAAGGATGGCACCTGGGCAGGGTTGGCAGAGGAGGTGCGGTACTGGGGGGAGTGGGTGCTGAAGAAGGTGAAGGCAGAGATCGGGGACCTGTACCCGATGGTTCCTGATCCAGCAGCGCCGAAGGTGAGGCAGGAGCTGGGCGAGGTTCAGTTGGAGATGGCGGGTGAGGGCTTTGAACGTCCGGGTCAGCAAGGACTGGCAGAAGAGATACCGACAGGGTACTTGGTCCCGGTGGCCTATTTGTGGACTCGCACCGTGCAGTGCAAGAATCCCTCCTGCCAGGCTATTGTGCCGCTGGTGAAGCAGACCTGGCTGTGCAAGAAGGAGGGGCGGTACGTGGCGCTGAAGGTCATCGCGCCGAAGGGGGAGAAGCGGGTGCGGTTCGAGGTGGTGGAGGCGCGGAGTGCGGCAGGGCTGGGTTTTGACCCGGAGGCCGGATCGAAAGGTGGCAATGCCACTTGCCCCTTCTGCGGCACGGTGGCGGGCAGTGGGTACGTGAAGGAGGAAGGCTGCGCTGGTCGGATAGGGCAGCAATTGATGGTGGTGGTTTTCACCCGGCCAGGGGTGAGGGGGAAGGTGTATTTGCCAGCAAATGATGTGCCGCAAGCCATACCGGACGAGAAGGCGATCCGGGGGCGGATCGAGGCGTTTTGCGAGCGGGCGGGGTTGACGGTACCGGATGAACCCATCGAGGCCAACCCCCGTTCAATGGATACACAGCACTTTGGCTTCAAAACCTGGGGCGACCTCTTTACCTCTCGGCAGATGCTTTGCCTGCTCACGTTTGTTGTGGCAGTACGGGAGGCGGAGAAAAGAATGGGGGAAATCCCTTACGAAGAAGATTTGGTGAAGGCTCTTTTGAGTTACTTTGCCTTGGTTATAGACCGTTTAGCTGACTGGAATAGTTCCCTATGTTCGTGGTCACCTGAGAATACAGGGGGAGCAAAGATTGGTCACACTTTTGGCCGACAGGCCCTTCCAATGGTATGGGACTTCGCCGAGTCTGCTGTATGGGGAGATGCTACGGGTAGTGTTCAGCTCTGCATCAACTGGGTGATGAAAGGGCTTTCAGAAGTCGTGGGGTCTGGAGCACCTGCAGTTATATCTCGCGGTTCCGCTACTTCCCTCCCCTCCCCCGACGCCACCTTCGACGCCATCATCACTGATCCTCCCTGCAACGGACCTTGTGGTTGATGGAGAACCGGCCAGCGCAACTGAGCGAGTACCTTCAGGAGGCGCAGCCGAACCGGGAACAAATGCGCCTGGTCGCGCAGGCCCTGGCCGGGCCTGCCCTGAAAGGGGGGGAGTTGGGCGAGGTTTCCCCCAGCGGTGAGCTCGCCGCCCTGGCCCGGCTCACGGCCAACTGGCGGACCGTGGTAGAAGAAGCGGTGTTGCCATTGTTTAAGGAACAACGCGGGTGAGATCAGTAGTGATCGAGAAACCTGTCCGGCGACAGGAGGTAAGGGCATGATTCGACGGGTCGAAGCCCTGCGGTACCGGTGCCTGCTGGACATCCAGCAGGAGGTGGGTCCCTTTCAGATCCTCGTGGGCGCAAATGCCAGCGGTAAATCGACCTTCATAGATGTCCTCCGGTTGATCGGCGACTTGCTGAAGGACGGTCTGGTGACTGCCATCCGCAGGCGCTCTCCGAACTTGGCAAACCTGATCTGGATGGAGCAGGGTAGCCGCTTTGATGTGGCAGTAGAACTGGATATCCCCGAAGAGCGGCGCAGCCGGCTGCAGAATGGCTTTGCGCGCGCCCGGTACGAGATTGCCCTCGGGTTTGACGCCAAAGGCGAGCTTTCCATCCTCGGAGAAAACCTCTGGCTCAAGCCTGCGACTCCTACTCACCATCCGGTGCAGCAGGAGCTTTTCCCAAATCCACCTCCCCCACGCGAGGTTATCGTGCTGCCAGAAGGGCGGCGGTCGCCGGCCGGCTGGAAAAAGGTCGTCACCAAAAAGCCCGAATCGGGCAATGACTATTTCTTTGCAGAGACAACGGGGTGGAACAACCCCTTTCGCCTGGGGCCGCAGCGGCTTGCGCTGGCGAATCTTCCAGAGGATGAAGAGCGATTCCCGGTCGCCATATGGGTCAAGCGGGTCCTGCTGGAGGGCGTCCAGCACCTGGTGCTCAACAGCGAGGCTATGCGGCGCCCTGCGCCGCCCGGGAGCCCGACAGAGTTCCAGCCAGATGGGTCAAACCTGCCCTGGGCCATCGAGGAACTCCTCAAGAAGGATCGCCGGGGATTCGAACGCTGGATCGCGCACGTGCGCACTGCCCTTCCCGACCTCCAGACCGTCGAGACCGTCGAGCGCGAGGAGGATAAACATCGCTACCTTCGGGTGGTCTACGAAACAGGGCTCAAAGCGCCTTCATGGACGGTTTCCGACGGCACCCTTCGCCTCCTGGCGCTGACCTTGGTAGCTTATCTCGAAGAGCCCGGGCGTGTCTATCTCATCGAAGAGCCTGAGAACGGCATCCATCCCCGGGCGGTCGAGACGGTCTTCCAATCCCTCTCGTCTACTTACGAAGCTCAAATTCTCTGCGCCAGCCACTCGCCGATCATCCTCTCCCTGGCCGAGCCGGAGCAACTCCTCTGCTTTGCCCAGACGCGGGAGGGCGCCACTGACATCGTGCGCGGCAGCGAACACCCAAATCTCAAGGAGTGGAGACGGGGCACGGACCTGGGGACCTTGTTTGCCACCGGAGTGCTGGGATGAATACGGGGTTTCCGCTCGATCTCGTCGCCCTGGTTCCTGGCAAGGATGAGCAGGAAACCCTCGAGGGCCTCTTGTCAGAGAGACGCGAGAGCCTTCAGATCAGGACAGTTCGCCGCGAGATCCTGGTCCACCCGCGCCTGGACCCTGGCTGTTTCCACGAAGCTCCGGCGGTGCTTCAATCTTACCAGGACCGGGCTGCCCGAGCGCTGGTTCTCTTCGATCACGAAGGGTCTGGCCAGGAGGATCGTTCTGCCGGAGCACTGGCCCACGAAGTCGAGAGCAGGTTATCGGAATCGGGCTGGGAAGATCGCGCGTGCGTGCTGGTGGTGCAACCAGAACTTGAAGCCTGGGTGTGGAGCGACTCTCCTGAGGTCGATGCAGTGCTTGGCTGGGGAGGGCATATTCCACAACTTCGCCCCTGGCTTGCTGCCCAGGGCTTCTGGCCGCAAGGGCAGGCAAAACCGTTGCGACCCAAGGAAAGTTTCCTGGCAGCGCTGCGGGAGGTCCACACCCGGCGTTCGTCTGCGATTTTCCGCCAGTTGGCGGAGAAGGTCGGCCTCGAACGATGCCAGGACCGAACCTTTGCGGAATTGAAGAAGATCTTGAAATCGTGGTTTCCCAGCAGCAGTGATGGCGTATGACCAAGGAAGGCCAAACATGAGCACTCTGTCGCTCAAACCCTGGATCGAGGTGGTTTCCCTCCACCCGGACGTGCTCTCCGAGAACTTCTCCGAAGCGATCTTCGCCCTCGACCTAGGGCTTCTGGCTGAGGGCAATGTCAGCGTGCCGGCAGGGGACCAAGTCGAGATCCTCCGGCGCTCGGTGCGTTACCTGCTGGCCATTGACCAGGTAAAAACCAGGGCTAAGCAGCACAACCTTACCGACGAGCAGAAAGGTCAGCTTCCAAAAGGAGATTTTCCTGATGATGCCACAGGCTGTTCCCCAGGCAGCGCCGCCGGCACCCGCTCCCGGTGGAATGCCACCGGCCTCTGGAGGGGAATCCAACCTGGGTGCATCGCAGGTTTTCAGAGATCAGGCGAGCACAACGCCTGTACCGACTTCTGCCCCAGCCCCAACACCACAAGCCGTAGAGATCACCTTTTCTGCGGACCGAAATCAGCTTTTCAAGGCCTGGAATGCTGTTGCGAATCTGGCCGATTTGGCAGGAAAGGTATCGGTTACTTTGCGGGCGGAAACCGGCCAGGGGCTTGATAAGGGGAAGCTCCAGAACGGGGTGATGGAGCCGCTTCAGGAGGCCGGGTTGGTCGAGTAGAGGTAGGCCAATGGCCTTTTCCCATCTTTCTTGACACCGGAGGGCTGATTTTCCACCTTTCACCGGTGAACCCCCTCGCCGAAAGGCCCCGTGTGCGCATCGTCGATCCGCATGTCCATATCTGGAAAAACGACCTGGCCTATCCCTGGGCCCCCGAGACTACCAATCCTCCTGCCGAAGACCGCACCCCCGAAATGCTGCTCGAAGCCATGGCCGTCGGCGGGGTGGAAAAGACGGTGCTGGTGCAGGTGATCTATTACCGCTGGGACAACAGCTACGTGGCCGACGCCATCGCCCGTTATCCCGACAAGTTCATGGCCGTGGGCCGGGTGAATCCCCTCGATCCGGCGGCGCCCGACCACCTGAGCCGCTGGGTGGAGGAAAAGGGTATACACGGGGTGCGCCTGAGCCCGTCCACCGACGCTTTGGGCGACTGGTTCAGGGGGCCGCTCATGCCGCCCATCTTCGCCAGGGCGCAGGAATTGAAGGTGCCCTTTCTGCTCTTGACCAGTCCCTCTCGCCTGGCCGACCTGGTGCCTCTGCTCGAAAAACACCCGGACCTGGACGTGGTCATCGACCACATGGCCGACTGCCGGCCCGGCGACCAGGAGGGCCGCCGGCTGCTCATGGCCCTCGCCCGGTACCCCAGGGTGTACGTCAAGATCAGCCATACCTGGTCCCTCTCCGGGGAGAGCTATCCCTGGAAGGACACCCACGGCCTGGTGGAGGAAGTGTACCAGAGTTTTGGACCTCAGCGCATCATGTGGGGGACGGACTGGCCCATGTGCCTGGCCAAGGCCCCTTATACCCAGCCGCTCTCGGTGGTGCGCGACGAGATGAAGTTCATCGCCCCTCAGGACCTGGAGTGGGTGTTAGGGAAAACAGCGTTGAAGTTGTGGCCCTTTGAAAAGAAGGTAAAGAGATGAAGATCGGCATCATCGGCGCTGAGAACAGCCATACCGCAGCCATCGCCAAGGTGGTCAACGTGGACAAGCGCATCCGCGGCGCCCAGGTCACCCAGGTGTGGGGCGAGACCCGAGCCTTTGCCCTCAAGGCCGCCGAAGCCGGCCAGATCCCCCAGATCGTCAAGAACCCCGCTGACCTGATCGGCCAGGTGGATGGGGCAGTGGTGGACCACCGGCACGGCAAACTCCATCTGCCGGCAGCCTGGCCGCTGCTGGAAGCCAGAATACCCCTCTTCATCGACAAGCCCTTCTGCTACCGACTCGCCGAGGGGCGGCGTTTCCTGGCCCAGGCCGCCCAGCTCAAGGTACCGGTCTGCTCCTTCTCGACCCTGCCCAAGCAGGAATCCTTCCGGACCCTGCAGAAGGAGGCGCGCCAGTTGGGTAGGATCAATGCGGTGATCACCACCGGCCCCTGCGACATCAAATCCAAGTGGGGCGGGATCTTCTTCTACGGCATCCACCAGGTGGACATGGTGCTGCGCCTGCTGGGGTACGAACTGGTCCATGCCCAGGTGGTCAAAGGAAGGGGCAAGAACCACGAGGCCCTGCTCAGCTTTGAGGGGGGGGCTGTGGCGGTGATGAACCTGATCGGCGGGGGGGGCGCGCAGTTCCACGTGAGTGTGATCGGCGAAAAGGGCCGCCTGGACCGGACCATCACCTACGACCAGAGCGCCTACCTGACCGGGGTGCAGGAGTTTACCAGGATGTTCAAGAGTGGCAAAAGCCCGGAAACTGCACAGAGCATGCTGGCTCCGGTGGCAGTGCTGGAGGCCCTGGAGAAGTCGGTGGCCAATGGGCGCCGGGTGAAGGTTTCCTCTCTCTAGAAAGGCGAGTCCATGCAAGCGACTAAGATCTTTTTGAGCGACGCCGAGATCCCCACCCGCTGGTACAATATCCAGGCCGATCTCAAGACCCCCATGCCGCCGCCCCTGCATCCGGGCACCCGGCAGCCGGTGGGGCCCGAGGCCCTGGCTCCGCTCTTCCCCATGGCCCTGATCCAGCAGGAGGTGTCCCAGGAGCGCTGGATCGAGATCCCCGACGAGGTGCGCAGCGTGTACGCCCTGTGGCGGCCCAGCCCCTTGTACCGGGCGCGGCGATTGGAAAAGGCGCTGGACACTCCGGCGCGCATCTATTACAAGTGGGAGGGGGTGAGCCCCACCGGCAGCCACAAGCCCAACACCGCGGTGGCCCAGGCCTACTACAACAAACAGGAGGGGGTTGAGCGGCTCACCACCGAGACCGGCGCCGGGCAATGGGGCACGGCCCTGTCCTTCGCCTGCCAGCTCTTCGGCCTGGAGTGCCAGGTCTACATGGTGCGGGTCAGCTTCGAGCAGAAGCCCTACCGCAAGGCGGTGATGGAGCTGTACGGGGGCAGGGTGGTGCCCAGCCCCAGCCCGCTCACCGCTGCCGGCCGCCAGATCCTGGAGGCCGACCCGGACTCGCCCGGCTCCCTGGGCATCGCCATCTCCGAGGCAGTGGAGGACGCCGCCAGCCGCGACGACTCCCATTATTCCCTGGGCTCGGTGCTCAACCACGTGCTCCTGCACCAGAGCGTCATCGGCCTGGAGGCCGAGTTGCAGCTGCAGAAGGCCGGCGAGGCCCTGCCCGACGTGGTGGTGGGCTGCTTCGGCGGGGGATCGAACTTCGCCGGTTTCGCCTTTCCCTTCCTGCGCCACAAGCTCAAGGGCGACAAGCACGACCTCAAGGTGCTGGCCTGCGAGCCGGCCAGTTGTCCCAGCCTCACTCGGGGCGAGTACCGCTACGACTTTGGCGACGCGGTGGGCATGACCCCACTCCTGCCCATGTACACCCTGGGCCACGGCTTTGTGCCGGCCAAGATCCACGCCGGCGGCCTGCGCTACCACGGCGCCGCCCCCCTGGTCAGCCACGTGCTGCGGGCGGGAGATATGGAGGCGGTGGCCTACCACCAGGTGGAGTGCTTCGAGACCGGGGTGCTCTTCGCCCGCACCGAAGGCATCGTGCCGGCCCCCGAGGCGAACCACGTGATCAAAGGTGTGGTGGACGAGGCCCTGCGCTGCAAGGAGAGCGGCGAGGAGAAGGTCATCGCCTTCAACCTGTGCGGGCACGGCCACTTCGACATGGGCGCGTACCAGGCTTACTTTGCCGGCCAGCTCCAGCGGCACGAGTTCACCGGCGAGATGCTCGAGGAGAACCTGGCCCAGCTGGCCGGGATGCCCACCTTGTAAGACCGTACCGCTCAAGACAGAAGGAGAATCTGCATGGCAAGTCTGAAACTCAAGTCCGCGGCACAGACCCGCTACGAC